>CAIZNP010000341.1 GCA_903934375.1 uncultured Synechococcaceae cyanobacterium | reverse complement strand
TCGGTGCTGCGCCGCGGCGATGTGCTGCTGCACCACCCCTTCGATCTGTTCTCCACATCGGTGGAGGAGTTCATCAACCAGGCCGCCGACGACGCCTCGGTGCTCGCCATCAAGATGACGCTCTACCGGGTGTCGAAGGATTCACCGATCATCGCCGCCCTGATCCGCGCCGCCGAGAACGGCAAGCAGGTGATGGCCCTGGTGGAGCTCAAGGCCCGCTTCGATGAGGACAACAACATCCAGTGGGCACGCCAGCTGGAGCGCTCCGGCGTGCATGTGGTGTATGGCGTGATCGGCCTGAAGACGCACACCAAGATCGCGCTGGTGGTGCGACAGGAGAAGCAGGGCCTGCGGGGCTATGTGCATGTGGGCACAGGCAACTACAACTCACGCACGGCAACGCTCTACACCGACGTTGGGCTGCTGAGCGCTCGGCAGGAGCTGGTGCAGGACGTGGTGGAGCTGTTCAACGGGCTCACCGGTTTCTCCAAACAGCGCGACTACCGCCTGCTGCTGGTGGCGCCGGTGAGCCTGCGCCGCCGCATGGAGGAGCTGATCCGCCGTGAAACCGAGCACGCCCGTGCCGGCCGGCCCGCCGCCATCAAGGCCAAGATGAACGCCCTGGTGGACCCGGCCATCATCGCCCTGCTCTACGAGGCCTCCCAGGCCGGCGTGCAGATCGATCTGGTGGTGCGGGGCATGTGCAGTCTCAGACCGGGGCTGAAAGGCATCAGCGAAACGATCCGCGTGCGCAGTGTGATCGGCCGCTTCCTTGAACACTCACGCCTGTTCTGGTTCGCCAATGACGGCGCCGCCGAGATCTTCCTCGGCAGCGCCGACTGGATGGAGCGCAATCTCGATCGCCGGGTTGAGGCGGTGGTACCGGTACTCGACCCACAGGTGTGCATCCGGCTGGAGTGGATGCTGGAGCTCTACTTACAGGACAACAGGGCAGCCTGGGAGATGGAGCCGGACGGCAGCTATCAGCGTGCCGTCTCTGGCAACAGCGAAGCGGATGCACAGGCTTCGCTGATGGAGGCCTGGGGCTCCCTCAGCGAAGCTCAAGGGTGAGCCGCTGGAGCAGCTGCGGATCCTGACCGCTGAGCACAGGGGAGAGGGGAATTCCCAGACGCAAGCAAAGGCCGTGCAGGCTGAGAGCAAGGGCCAGGGACACCAGAACGGAGCAACGATTGCCCATTGGATCAGGTGAATCTATGACGATGCTAAGCGCCGACTCGATCGCCTATAGACACAAATCGGTGTAGCCCAAATCACAGACAGCAACGGCCGATGATCTCACTGCAGCAGGCTTGATTTGCTGGAGCGCAGCGAAGCCCACAGCTGCTTGATCTGGTCATAGGCGGTCTCCTGACTGATCTTGCCGTTACCTTGCAGGCCCACGATCAGGCCCACCCGGTCGGCGAACTGCTCGAGGTTCTGATGGAAAGCCACCCGCTCGGGCGTCCAGTCGTCACCCCGGTAGTGGCTGAACGTCTCGATCGGAGCATGCACGACCGGATCGTTCGGCGCTCCAGCGCCGGCAGGGGTATCAGGCAAAGCGCAGGGCCCGGTAAGGGGATAAACAGACCATACCGAGGCCACGGCGCCCCCGAGGTTCAGACTGCACCAGCTGCAAGGTGGTTGGCGGGGTGATCAACCGAAACGGCCCGACACGTAGTCCAGCGTGGCCTGCTGGTTGGGAGCGTTGAAGATCTGCTCCGTGGGGGCGAACTCCTCGAGGCAGCCCACCTTGCCATCGCCTTCGGCATTGGCGGTCACATTGAAGAAGCCGGTCATGTCACTCACACGCACCGCCTGCTGCATGTTGTGGGTCACGATCACGATCGTGTAGCTCTTC
>CAIZNP010000340.1 GCA_903934375.1 uncultured Synechococcaceae cyanobacterium | reverse complement strand
CGATCTCTTTCTGCCGAAGGTAATCCCAGCTTTGCCACCGTTCTGAAGGTTGCCAAAGCACTGGGGCTTCGCCTGCAGGCCCATCCTGTGGATAGCCATCAACACTGAAGTCGCAGGGGTTCGTTCACGAAGGCTGGTGGTGAACCTCCTGGTTGGCACCGTGAGCGGCAAGCGCATTGCGGTGCTCGGTTTTGCCTATCGCCTGCGGCCGACTTCGTCGACAAGGCCGACACCAACGACATCCCGCGTAGCCGCAGGCTTCTCCGCAGGAGTAAACCCGGCCATCCGCATCTGCCGCGACCTGCTCGAGGAAGGCGGACAGCTGCCAATCTTTGATCCCAAGGTCAGCGCCGAGCAGATCGCAGCGGACCTTGACCGAGAGCCACAGGCCGGATCAGCCGGCGCGGGGATGCAGAGCGAGGGGGTGTGGCAGCCGGCCGCCGATCCCCTGGCAGCCGTCCAGGGCGCCGATGCCGTGGTGCTTCTCACCGAGTGGCAGCAGTTCCGCCAGCTCAAGTGGCCTGCCCTGGCGGCGGTGTTGCCGCAGGCTTCCGCGAAGCGGTTGCGCCAGCCCGCTTGGCTATTTGACGCCCGCGCCGTGGCGGATGCGGCGGCTGCTCGTGCGGCGGGGCTGAGGGTGTGGGTTGTGGGAGAGGGTGAGGGGTAGGCCACCCGGTGTGGCGGCGCCCGCCGGGAAGGGGCTTGATCCGGGGAGCTGATGCCCGCCGCAGGCACTTGATCGCAGGCCCGTGAAACCCCTGAGACCTCGCTTGGCAGTACTGGCGTACTATGCAGTGATCGGCACTGGTGCGGGCTCGCTACGGTGATCTCAGATGTTGAAGGTCTTCCAGGGCAACCCGATTCAGTGCCCCCGCCTCGGCTGCTGGATCGTCAGGGCTGGTCAACCCTTGCCGCTGGCGCCCTGCTGCTGCTGATTTCGGCCACCACGAACTATGGCAACGACAACCTCTCCCGCTTCCGCAGGCTCCCGGTCCATGACCAGGTCGGACTATGTCTCCACTTTGCCGCCCTGGCGGCGCTTGTTAGCGACGCTCAATTGGCGTCCCGTTTACGACATCGAGCAGCGTGGACGCGAGAGCGAGAGGCGTACGAAGCAGCTCGAGAGCGAGTTCGAGCAGAGAGAGCTCGAACGGGACAAACGCTTGAAGCAGCTCGAGATCGAGAACAGCCGGCTCGCCGCACTCGAATCCAGAATGGATGCCTTGCTGCTCAGTGCCGATTCCACCTCGCAGACACCTCCCGCAACCGGCTCGAACTGAGTGAAGCCCTGGCGGTGTTGCTGGACGAGCTCCGGCCGCCAACGGGCTGAGCTGGGCTGCCAGTCGTGAGGTGCTTGCCGGCCTTGAGAGGCCCTGGCATCACAGGCCCCGGCTCACTCGCCAGGCTTCACTCCCTGGCGGCTGCGAGAGGAGCCACCCCGAACACCCCCGATCGCCCCCGCCACCTGCGGCGGCCTGCAGGCCGTGGAAGCCGTGAACCAGTTCCAGAAGCAGCGTCTGCATCGGCTGGTCAGCCAGCACTTCGGTGGCGGGGCTGGCCTGGCCGGTCGCCGCTTTGCGGCATGGGGCCTGGCGTATGGCCTCCGGCCGACTTCGTCTACAAACCCAACACCGACGACATGAGGGAAGCGCCGGCCCGCGATCTGCTGGAGGCTCTCTGGGCTGATGGCGCCTCGGTGGCGGCCTACGACCCCAAGGCCGCTGAGGAAGCCACGGAGGGCGCCGATGCCCTGGTGATCTGCACGGAGTGGAAGCGGTTCATGGCCCCCAACTTCGATCAGCTGGCCACCGCCCTGCGTCAGAAGCTGATCGTTGATGGGCGCAATCTCTACGACCCTGAGCGCTTGGCGGAGCTGGGGTGGACGTATTACGCGATTGGGCGGGGGGCTTCTGTTAGCCCGGTGGTGTGAGGGGCTGGGCGGGGCT
>CAIZNP010000339.1 GCA_903934375.1 uncultured Synechococcaceae cyanobacterium | reverse complement strand
TCTGCTGGAGAAGGCACGGCCGCATCAGTATTTCGATGTGGGCATCGCTGAGCAGCACGCGGTGACCATGGCCGCCGGCATGGCCTGCGAGGGCCTGCGCCCGGTGTGCGCCATCTACAGCACCTTTCTGCAGCGTGCCTACGACCAGCTGATTCACGACGTGGGCATCCAGAACCTGCCCGTGACCTTCGTGATGGACCGTGCCGGCATCGTCGGCGCCGATGGCCCCACCCACCAGGGCCAGTACGACATCAGCTACCTGCGCTGCGTGCCCAACTTCACGGTGATGGCACCGAAGGATGAAGGCGAATTGCAGCGGATGCTGATCACCTGCCTGCAGCACAACGGCCCCACCGCCCTGCGCATCCCCCGGGGCGAGGGTGAAGGCGTGCCGCTGATGGAGGAGGGCTGGGAGCCCCTGGACATCGGTCGCGGTGAGCTGCTGGCCGACGGCGACGATCTGCTGATCGTGGCCTATGGCGCGATGGTGGCGCCGGCGATGGCCACAGCCGGCCTGCTTCAGGAGCAGGGGGTGCGTGCCGCCGTTATCAATGCGCGCTTCCTGCGGCCCCTCGATGAAGCGCTGATCCTGCCGATGGCCCAGCGCATCGGGCGGGTGGTGACCATGGAGGAGGGCTGCCTGGCCGGTGGCTTCGGCGCCGCCGTGGTGGAAACCCTCAACGACCACGATGTTCTCGTGCCTGTGCACCGCATCGGCATCCCCGATGTGCTCGTGGATCACGCCAGCCCAGATCAGAGCAAGCAGAGCCTTGGGCTGACGCCGCCGCAGATGGCGGATGCAATCCTTCAGCGCTTCAGCGCCCTGCGGCGTCAGCCGGTGGGTGTCTGATCCCGGCGGGGAGCTGCTGGCCACTTCGGCCGAGGACAGCTGCGATGTGCTGATCGCCGGCGCCGGCCCTGCTGGCGCCGATCTGGCGCGACGGCTCGCTCAGGCTGGTGCCTCGGTGCTGCTGGTGGACAGCCTGGTGGATCTGCGCCGGGCCGCCTTCAGCAGTGCCGCACTCCCCTGGGCGGCGGTGCGGGAGCACGCCCTGCCGGATGCGGTGGTGGCGGCCCGCTGGTCGGGCTGGACCCTGCTGGGGCCTGGCTCAGACCGGCGCACCTGGACATCAGCGACGGCTGCGGAAAGCGTGCCGCCACTCGGTGCGGTTCTCGATTTCGGCGCCCTGCGCCACTGCCTGGCTGAGCGGGCAGCGGCCGCCGGGGCCGAGCTGCGGCTGGGCTGGCGTGCGCTGCAGTGGCAGCCCGATGGCGCGCAGGCCCGCACGCTGCTGCGCGGGCCCGCTGGTGCGCAACGCTGGATCCGCAGCCGCTGGCTGGTGGATGCCACCGGCCAGCAGCGGGCGTTGCTGGGCGAGCCCGACCAAGCCGCCGACCCGCTGGTGTGCGGCGGCGGCGTCGAATGGCTGCTCCAGGTGGAGCCAGCCGTCTGGCAGATCTGGGCGGATCGGCTCAGCTTCCTGCTCGGATCGGATTGGGTGCCCCAGGGCTATGGCTGGGTGTTCCCGATGGCTCCGGGCCAGCTGAAGGTTGGGGTGTGCCGGCTGGATGATCCCGGCCGGCCGCAGCCACCGCTGCATGGGCTGCTGCAGACCGTGCTGCAGCGGCTGGATCTGGCGCAGGCGCTGGTGCTGGATCGCCATGGCGGCGTGATCCGCAGCACGATCCGCCGGCGCGAACCCCATCAGCACGGGCCCCTGCTGGGGCTTGGCGATGCGGTGAGCACGGCCAACCTGCTGGGCGGCGAAGGCATCCGCCATGCCCTCAGCAGCAGTGCGGTGCTGGCGCCGCTGCTGTTGCAGGCGTTGGCGGGCCGGCCGGGGGCCCTGCGCCGCTACCCGCGGCGGCTGCGGTGGCGGCTGGGCTGGCGTTGGAGCCTTAGCGGCCGCCTGGCCCGCCGCACCTGGCTGGGCCTGGATGGCCCCACGGCCGATGGGCGGTTGCGGCGCCTGCTGGCCGGCCTCGAGGCGGCTGCCAGCGCTGACGACCTCTCCGCGCTGCTGTTCGACTACCGCTTTGAGCGCTATGGCCCTCGGGCGCTTCCCTATCTGCTCGGCTGGCGTTGACGCAGTGGCCTCAGGCCTGCCACTGCGCATAAAAAAAGGCCCCGCGCGGAGGCCTGTTGCACGATCGGTCTGAATTCAGACCAAGCCGCGGTTGATTTCAGACCACGCCGCGGGCGGCCAGGCCGAGGATCGCGCCCATGCCGAGCACGTGGCCGAAGGAGGTGGTGGCCAGCAGAGCGGCGTGGCTCATGCCGCCGAACATGGCGGCGTTGGGCAGCTGGGCGCCTTCGTTGGGGTACTTGATGGTGGCCTTGCCGATGCCGATGGCGATCACGTTGGCGATGATCATCACCAGGCCAACCTTGGGTGACCAGGCGACGGAGGCGGGGGCGATGGCCAGCAGGGGAGCGAGCATCGAATTCTCGGGGCGACGCCTCATCTTCTGAGCGGATCCGGCTGGCAGCCAGGCCCGCTTAAGACTTGTTCACTGCCTCCCGCTGCAACTGGGTCACGGTGCCGTTGCGCTTGAGGGCACTAAGGCCCTTGTTGATCCGGTCCGCGATGGCCTCCGGCAGCTGCGGCGACAGGGCGAAGGCCTGGGATTCCCGCTGCAATCCCTGCAGGCTGATCTGCAGGCTGCTCCGGGGGCTGCGGTGCAGTGCCCAGCGCAGCTGCTGGTCTTCTGCGAGCACCGCATCGGCTTTCTGCTCCAGCAGCAGGCTCGGCGCCTGGCTCACCTGGGGCAGCGGCACGATCCGAATCGCTGTTTCCGGGCCGGAGGCGTTGATCTGGCGCAGCACCTCCTGGCTGACGCTGCCGGGGCGGGCGGCCACCCGCTGGCCCTCCAGGTCGGAGAGCTGGCGGAGGTCCGCCACGCCGGCCACCGGCTCGCGCACCACCTTCACGGTGATCGTGGTCACCAGCAGCGACGCGGTGACGATGCGAATCAGGTAGCTGACGATCACCAGCCCGTGGCCGCGGGTGGTGGAGGCGATCGTGTTGGTGCCGGGGCCGGTGGCCAGGATCTGGAACACCTTGGCGAAGGCGCGGCGGCGGCCCTGGCGGAGCTTCTCCTCGCCGCTGCCGTGGGCTTCGCTCTGCCAGAGCAGCACGCTGACCACAGCAATGCTGGCCAGATAGGCCGCCAGCAACTGCAGCAGATCGCGGCTGAGCAAGGAGCGCAGCACCGCCTCGCCCGCTTCCAGGCGGTTGCGCCGCTGCATCACCCCCAGCCCCATCTCCTGGAAGGGCAGGGAGAAACGAACGTCATTCACCCGCTCGGGCGTGATCGTCAGGCAGCCGACGCCCACATCCAGGCTGCCGGCCTGCACGTCCTGCAGCAGGGCGGCTGCGGTGGGTCGGGTTTCGAGGATGAAGGGCAGCCGTTCACGGCTGGCCAGGCGCGACCACAACTCCACCGCCAGGCCCTGCCACTGCCCGCTCTCGAGATCGGAGCACGGCTGGGCGCCATCCAGCACCCCCACCCGCAGCACCCGCGAGGCGGGCTGCGGGCTGCCGGCCAGTGCGGCGGAACCGGGGCCTGCCGCTAGCACTGTCGTGATCGTTGCGACCGTCGCGGCCACCCCCAGCCAGCCAGCGGCAGTGCGCAGCATGGTGCCGGGCTGTCTCATGGCGGCGGCGAGGATCCGGCCGGGCGGCTGAAGCCGAGCAGCACGAACAGGTTGGCCAGGGTGAGAAAGGCCTCGGCGCCGCCGTGCAGGGCGTCCACATCGGCGAGCTGCTGGCCGTAGCGGTTCTCCGCCACCACGGCGGCCACGATGGTGACGGCCACGAACAGCAGCGTGAGGCCGAAGCCGATCAAGGCCAGGCGCGGCAGCCGCTGTGAGCGCCAGGCGTACCAGAGGAAGGCCAGATAGGGGAACAGCGAGAAGGCGAACAGGGGTGCTGGATCGATCCCCGCCAGTGCCGTCAGGGCCGTGCGGAGGCTCATGGCTGCGGCACCACCGGCTGACTGGCCCGCTGCTGCGGCACCAGAGGCTGACGGGCGAGATTCCAGGCGGCCAGCGCGAGGGTGCCGTTGCCGATCAGGGTTGTGGCGGCCTGGAACACCACCAGACCCTTGAGCTCACGGGCGTTATCGAACAGATGCCAGGTGCAGGCCGCCATGGCGCTGATCAGGGCCGGCAGCATCGCCAGGGCCAGCCAACTCCAGGCGCGCTCGCGGCGCTGGACGCCCCAGCGCTGGATGGCGACCATCGACAGGCCCCACTCCAGCACCGAGGCGACGTGGATCCACCAGGTGGGAAGCGAGAGGGCGTGCATCGCCCGTTTCTAGCCCGCGCACCTCAGACGCTGCGTTTTCAGATAATGCGTTCAGACGATGCGGCTGCTGAACTGCTCGTACACGGTGGCCAGCACGGCCGACATCTCGGGTTTGAGCTGGCAGCCCGGCACCGACTGGGCTGCCAACAGCAGCAGGGCACAGGCATCGACCAGGGCGGAGGCCTCGTTGCTGGACAGGTTGATCAGATGCTCATCGCCGCAGTGTGTGACGTGCACAGCAACCCCTCCTTCTGTAGCGCACGATACGGCGATCCACAGAGACTCCCGGAAGCAGCTGTTTGATTTCGGTTTTGTGATCGCCTGAACAGATCGGCACCGGCCTGGTTCTTGCTGGTTCTGCCGGGTTCATGCGGGTTTGGTGGCGATCGCTTGCGTCGTCGCC
>CAIZNP010000338.1 GCA_903934375.1 uncultured Synechococcaceae cyanobacterium | reverse complement strand
CAGTCCGACCAGATAGCCCGCAATCGGTGTGCTCTCCCAGCCGATCACCGAATCGCTCAGCACGTAGCCATGCAAGGCAAAAGCAGGCAGCAGCACCATCCGCGGCAGCCGGCCGCAGAGCACCAGACCCACCACCACCAGTGACAGAGCCACAAAGAACTCGGCACCCGGCAGGCCCGGCAGCAGCAGACCCAGCCCAGTGGCGGCGAGACCGGCGCTGAGCAGACCGACCATCCAGCGACGGGACTGTTGCAGACCCACCAGCCCCAGGGCCAACAGGAACAGCAGGTGGTCAGGACCCAGCACGGGATGTCCAAGGCCACTGAGCAAACCGCTGAGGACGGTGGGCCGGCTCTGTTGGAACAGCTCCATCAGGTGATGGGCCGAAGCCGGTGTTGCTGTGAACAGCACGACCAGGACTCCAGCCGTGAGCATGCCTGCACCAGCCAGGCTGGCAGCAGGCGACAGCCTTGAAAAGCGTTGTTGCATCCGATGAACTGGTCCGCGCCAGGGATGAAGTGAGGGCCGGCGGGCGTTCTGACTTGGAGCAGCTCCCAGGGGAACCGATCCTTCACAGCTGCGGGACAGCGCCGGTCTTGCACCGGACTTTCCCCCTTGCGTCCGCAGGCTGCTCACCTGTGGAACCGGACACGCAATCTAGGGGTGCGTTCAGCGGCAGGCCAGGCTCTCGCGCGTCTCCACACCGGTGCGGGCATTGGTACCGCTGGCACGGCTGCAGAGAGCCTTCTGCTGGGGCAGATCCAGCACCGCGTCGCTGAAGTCCGCTCCCTCGATCACGGCGCCGGTGAACTTGCTGTTCATCAGCATGGCGTTGCGCAACACGGCGCCGGAAAGGTCGGCGTTGTCGAAACGGGTGGCAAAGGCGACGGCATCCTCCAGATCCGCACCACGAAGGTTGGCCTCGCTGAGATCCGTCGTGTTGAACACGGCGCCGCGCAGGTCGGTGTCGCTGAGGTCGAAGCCGACCATCTTGGTTTTGAGGAACTCCTGCTGCTTGAGATCACGGCCGTGCATGTCGGGCTGCAGATCCTTGAGGCTGCGCTGGCCCCGCAGTTCCGGTGCCGTGATGGCCAGGACCGGAGCAGGCGCGATCAGGCCCACCAACAGGGAGAGCAGCAGGGGCATCAACACCACCACGGACAGCAGTGGCGTGAACACGCGGCTGAGCGGCGGACTGCTCTGACGACGCGGCCGTTGAACGAGAGCCGTTCTGTTTCCGTTCAGCACCGCACCACTAGCTTGGGGCGCTCAAGTTATGGCAACCAGCCGCTGCAGCGCGACCCATGAGCAAGACCCTGCGGGTGGTGGTGCCTCCCCATCCCCTGATCGGCCACTGGCTCACCCTGCTGCGCGACGCCGAGACCCCACCCGCCTTGTTCGGCACCGCCATGACCGAACTGGGCCGCTGGCTCACCTATGAGGCGATGCGGGACTGGATCCCCTACCAGCGCATCAGCGTGACCACGCCGCTGGCCAGCACCGAGGGCACCGTGGTGGATGGCAGCGTGCCAATCCTGGCGGTGCCGGTGCTGCGTGCCGGCCTAGGCCTCTGGGAGGGCGCCCGCCCGGTGCTGCCCACGGCCAGCGTGGCGCACGTGGGCTTTCAGCGGGACGAGAGCAGCGGCAGCGCCAGGTGTTACTACGACGGCCTGCCCGATCAGATCCCGGCCAATGCCGGCGTGCTGGTGTTCGAGCCGATGGTGGCAACCGCCGGCACCCTGATCCAGGTGCTGGAGCGTCTGGAGGCGAAGGGCGTCAGCGGCGTGCGCGTGCGCGTCATCAGCGCCCTGGCCGCCGCCCCGGGGCTCAAGACCCTGGGGGAACGCTACGGGGATCTGACGCTGTACACCGGCTGCATCGATGCCGAGCTGGACGCTGAGCAGCGCATCGTGCCGGGGCTCGGCGATGCGGGCGATCGGCTCTATGGCCGGCCGCAGGCGGGATCCGTAGGCTGAAGCCACAGTTCTCACGGCAGGGCGGGCGCGATGGCCAACCGAGACGGCGGATCCAGCTCCCTCGGCACACTGCTGGCCGGCGCGGTGATCGGTGCCGCCGGGCTGGCCTGGTGGCTGCTCTCTGAAGCGGAGCAACGCCGTCAGCGGGGCCTGCTGCTCAGCCGCTATGCCGGCAGCGATGCCGAGTCGCTGGCGCCGGGGCAGGAGCCCAGCCGTCCCCTGCGCGAGCGTGAGCTGCAGGACAAGGTGCATCAGCTCAACCAGGCGATCGACGATGTGCGTCGTCAGCTGGAGAGCCTGAGCACGCCCGGCCAGGGTTGAGCCACGGGCTCTGCGCTCGTTCGCGGCAGCGCCGCTCGGTAGGTTTCTGGCAGCTCACCGCAGCCATCCATGCTCCGCTCAGCCGCGATCACCCAGGGGATCCAGCGCTCGCCCAACCGCGCCATGCTGCGGGCCGTGGGCTTCGGTGACGGCGACTTCAGCAAGCCGATCATCGGCATCGCCAACGGCTACAGCACGATCACCCCGTGCAACCTGGGGCTGAATGATTTGGCCCGCCGCGCCGAGGAGGCGGCCCATGCCGCCGGCGCAATGCCGCAGATGTTCGGCACGATCACGGTGAGTGATGGCATCTCGATGGGCACCGAGGGGATGAAGTACTCCCTGGTGAGCCGCGAAGTGATCGCAGATTCGATCGAAACCGCCTGCAACGGGCAGAGCATGGATGCGCTCCTGGCGATCGGCGGCTGCGACAAGAACATGCCCGGCGCCATGCTGGCCATGGCCCGCATGAACATCCCATCGATCTTCGTGTACGGGGGCACGATCAAGCCCGGCAAGCTCGGCGCCTGCGATCTCACCGTGGTGAGCGCTTTCGAGGCGGTGGGTCAGTACAGCGGTGGCCGCATCGATGAGCAGGAGCTGACGGCGATCGAGAAGAACGCCTGTCCAGGCGCCGGCAGCTGCGGCGGCATGTTTACCGCCAACACCATGAGCGCCGCCTTCGAGGCGATGGGCCTGAGCCTGCCCTACAGCTCCACCATGGCGGCCGAGGATCCGGAGAAGGCGGACAGCGCCGCGCGTAGCGCCGAGGTGCTGGCCGCAGCCATCCAGGCCAACATTCTCCCCCGCGATCTGATGACGCGCGAGGCCTTCGAGAACGCCATCAGCGTGATCATGGCCGTGGGCGGCTCCACCAACTCGGTGCTGCACCTGTTGGCGGTGGCCCGCACGGCCGGCGTGGATCTGCGGATCGAAGACTTCGAGGTGATCCGCCAGCGGGTGCCGGTGATCTGCGATCTCAAGCCCAGTGGCCGTTACGTGACCGTGGATCTGCACCAAGCCGGCGGCATCCCCCAGGTGATGAAACTGCTCCTGGACGCCGGACTGCTACACGGTGACTGCCGCACCATTGAGGGCATGACCCTGAAGCAGGTGCTGGCGGATGTGCCCTCCGAGCCGCCCGCCGGCCAGGACGTGATCCGCCCGCTCAGCAATCCGCTCTATGCCAAGGGCCACCTGGCGATCCTCAAGGGGAACCTGGCGGAGGAGGGTGCCGTGGCCAAGATCAGCGGAGTCAAGAACCCTGTGATCACCGGCCCGGCACGGGTGTTCGAAAGCGAGGAGACCTGTCTGGCCGCCATCCTCGACAAGCACATCAACCCCGGTGATGTGGTGGTGGTGCGACAGGAAGGGCCCGTGGGCGGCCCCGGCATGCGCGAGATGCTCAGCCCCACCGCCGCGATCGTTGGCCAGGGCCTGCTGGATTCAGTGGCCCTGATCACCGATGGACGCTTTTCCGGCGGCTCCTTCGGCCTGGTGGTGGGCCATGTGGCCCCCGAAGCCGCCGTGGGCGGCACCATCGGCCTGGTGCAGGAGGGCGACAGCATCACCGTGGATGCCAACCAGCTGCTGATCCAGCTGAACGTGGACGCGGCCGAGCTCAGCCGTCGCCGTGCCGCCTGGGTGAAACCGGAGCCCCGCTACAAATCGGGCGTTCTCGGCAAGTACGCCAGGCTTGTGAGCAGCAGTAGCAAAGGTGCCGTCACCGACCAGCTGGATCTCTGACAAGACCCGCTCCCGGGTCGTGCACCTGTGCCTGCCGGCCGTGGTTAAAGCCGGCAGGAGTGGGCTGCTGAGCCTCGTTCTGGCCTTCCTGATTCCCCTGCCGTTCGGCCGGCCGCCGGCGCCCCGCACGGATCCAGCCACGTGGGATCTCTTGTTGGCAGGCTTTCTGGAACGCGGCATCGCCGTACGCGCGGATCATCCGCGCTGCGGCGAGCCCGCCCTCTATGGCCTCTACGTGCGTGGTCGCCGCGAGGTGGTGGTCTGCCAACGGGGCGATCGCAGCGACACCTTGCGCCACGAGGGCTGGCACCTGGTGCAGAGCCTCTGCCTGAGCGGACGTCCCTGGCTGGATCGCGGTGAGGTGGACCGCAAACTGAGCCGTCGGGATCTGCGGGAGCTGGCGGTGCTGGTGGCACCCGATCGCTGGTGGCGCGAAGCCGAGGCGCGGGTGATGGCGCAGTTGCCCCCAGATACCTATCTGGCAGTGTTCGATCAGGCCTGCGCCTCTACTCACCGCTGAGCAAGGCACGCACCCGCCGGCAGAACGCCTCAAAAGGAGCACCATCCGCTGGGCGCTCACAGCGCTCGCCGCTGCCGGCCTGCATCCACACGGGGTGGTGGCCATGCCAGAGCAGTGGGGCCTGGTCATCGGCCAGACGGGTGAGCATCAGGTTGAGCTCCTTGCCACTGCGGTAGATCTCCAGCTCCAGATCCAGCTCCGGCAAGCGCTCGCCATCCTTGCTGCGGGCCTCGATCAGCAGGCAGCAGTCGCTGCAGTCGCCGACCCTGCCGGCCTCCTGACCACTGAAGCGCAGAGCATGGCGATGGGGTCTGAGACAGAGGTCGGCCGCCCGGGCAAGATCGGCGACGAACGCGTCGAAAGGCTCGCATGCTTCACCGTTCGGATCGGGAAGCTCGAGGGGGCTCAGGTCGAGGGGGCTCAGCTCGAGCGGATGGTCGAGCGGATCGTCAGGAATCATTGGAGCGCAGACGTCTCAGAGCAGATGTCGCAGGCCCAGGCCGCTCAGGGCACCGCGCGAATCGAGCGCACCAGCAGACGCAGCGGGCCAGGCCGGAAGCCGGGATTGCGGCCACCGATGTCGCCGAACTTGGAGTGCAGGATCTGCAGCCGCGTGATACCGGCCGCATCGAAGCGCAGCGGCAGTCCCACCGGTGTGGCCCGCACGCTGGGGGTGAGCCGATTGAACGGGATCGTCACCACCGAGGTGCCGCCGCTCTGGGTGGAGAACTCCGCCACCCAGCGCAGACCGCCGGGGATCAGTTCGGTGAGGCCGGCAACGCCATCGCGGCAGGCCACCGCCAACTTGTAGCGACGTCCATCACCGTCGAGGCTGAGTTCCAGGGCTCCATAAGCCGAGAGATCCAGCGGTGTGGCGAACACCGGCGAACGGCAGCTCACAAAGCCGCCCCCTTCCGGTTCCACGACAGCCTCCATGAGCAGGCCGTCGGAGCCAGCGCGGCAGTCACCCTGGCTGCGGCCACCCATGATCGTGTCGTTAAGCGGCTGCCAGCCGGCGAAGCCATCGCCGGTGGCGATCAGCAGCGGAGCCAGCAGCGGGCCGACCATGACACAGGTGCGCGTGTTCTCCGCTCAGCCTGACGCAGGCAGGCCCTCCGCGGCGGCGGCATCGGCCAGCACCAGTACAGGCGTGCGTGGTTGCACCAGCCGGGCCGGCGTGCGCTCGGGAGACTCGGCAGGATCCAGCAGCCGCTGCAGGGCCTGACGTTTGCCAGCGCCTGACACCAGAACGATCACCTGGCGGGCGGCGCTGAGCACCGGCGCGGTGAGCGTGATGCGCTCCAGCCCCTTGCCAGCGCCGATCGTCACCGCCCGCTGGTGCTCCTGTGTGGCAGGCGTGCCAGGAAAGAGCGACGCTGTATGACCGTCCTCACCAAGGCCCAACAGCATCACGTCGAACACCGGAGGGTCGCCGGGGCAGAGGCGGCGCACAGAGTGCTCGAAGGCCTCCACAGAAGCCTCAGGACTCTCCAGCTCGGTCGGCACGGGATGGAAACGGGCCCCTGCACCTGGCCCATCGGCCGCCAGCAGGGTGTCCGCCAGCATGCGGGCGTTGCTGGCCGGATCGCTGGCGGGAACCCAGCGCTCATCGCCGAGCACCACATCCACCCGGTTCCAGGGCAAGTGCTCCCGGTTGAGCAGCCGGTAGGCGGCGGCGGGGGTGCTGCCACCACTGAGGGCGATCTGGGCGCGATCGCGCTGGTCGAGGGCCAGATCAATCAGGGCGGCGACCCGCTCGGCGCAGCGGCGCGCCAGCTGCTCAGCATCGGGCAGCACATCCAACTGGTAGCTGACCGGATGGGCGGAGGCAGTCATGGCAGCCTCCTCACATCCACTCGGTGTGGAAGCTGCCGGGCTGATCCAGCCGCTCGTAGGTGTGGGCACCGAAGCAGTCGCGCATGGCCTGCACCAGGTTCTGGGGCAGGCGCGAGCTGCGGTAGCTGTCGATGTAGTCGAGCGAGCTGCTCAGGCAGGGCACGGGGATGCCGGCCAGGGCGGCATCGGCCACCACACGGCGCAGACCACGCAAGCGACGGTTCACCTGCTCGGCGAACCAGGGATCCACCAGCAGATTGGCCAGTTCCGCGTTGGCGATGTAGGCGTTCTGAATGCGCTGCAGCAAACGGGCACGGATGATGCACCCCCCCTTCCAGATCTGGCCGATGGCGGACATGTCCAGCTGGTAGCTGTGCAGCTTGGACGCCTCCTGCATCAGCGCCATGCCCTGGGCATAGCTGGCGATGCAGGCCAGCACGCAGGCATCCATCAGTGGAGCCATGGCATCGGCCGGTGTGCCCAGATCCAGCGTCGGCACAGTGGCGGGGCCGTGCAGGACGGGCTCAGCGGCGATGCGCTGGCTGCGCATCGAACTGAGCACGCGGGCGTTGAGGGCGGCGTAGATCGTCGGCACGGGGATGCCCATCTCCAGGGCGCTCTGCACCGTCCAGAGGCCGGTGCCTTTCTGGCCGGCGGCATCGACGATGAACTCCACCAGATCAGCACCGCTGGCGGGATCCTTGGTGCGAAGGCAGATCTCGGTGATCTCCACCAGGAAGGAGGAGAGCTCCTCGCTGGCGTTCCACTGCCCCAGCACGTCGGCCATGGCGTCGCCATTGAGGCCGGCGCCGCGCTTCATCAGGTCGTAGGCCTCGGCCAGGATCTGCTCGATGCCGTACTCAATGCCGTTGTGCACGGTCTTGACGAAGTGGCCGGCACCACCAGGACCGATGTAGGTGACGCAAGGCCCATCGTCGACCTGAGCTGCCATCTTGCGCACCAGGCCCTCGATCGCGTCGTAGGCAGCGCGGGTGCCGCCGGGCATCATGCTCGGACCTTCAAGGGCTCCCTTGGCGCCACCGGACACACCCATGCCGATGTAGCCGAAGCTCTGGCTCTCCAGCTCGGCGACGCGGCGCTCGGTGTCCGTGTAGAGCGAGTTGCCGCCGTCGATCAGCAAATCGCCCTCTTCCAGCAGAGGAGAAAGCTGCTGAATCATGGCGTCGATCGGATCGCCGGCCTTGATCATCATCAGGATGCGACGCGGGCGCTCAAGCTTCGCCACGAAATCCTCGAGGGACGTGGCGCCGATGATGCGCTTACCGGCGCCACGACCCGCCAGAAACTCCTCGGTCTTGGCGTAGGTGCGGTTGTAGACGACGCTCGAGAAGCCATTGCGCTCAGCATTGAGCACGAGGTTCTCGCCCATCACGCCGAGACCGATCAGGCCGAAGTGGGCCTTGTCCATGGCAGCGGTGCCGCGTTCAGCGGCTGCAGTGTGTCGAGCTCAGTGTGACGAGCGTCAACCGGGTGCGCATGGCGACGTCGTGATCTGTGAACCGTCGAACAGCTCCAGGGGAGATGAGCCGCGAACGTACGGCTCAGATCACGGTGCCGTCAGCGATTGTGGAGTTCTTGGCCACCACGACGATGCCGTTGCGGATGTAGAAGCCGAGTTCAGGCCGATCCGCCTCCTCGACGCGGTCCTTGTTGACGATCGTGACGTCCTG
>CAIZNP010000337.1 GCA_903934375.1 uncultured Synechococcaceae cyanobacterium | reverse complement strand
GAATCCATACGCTTGTTGCTCTCAGCCACCATGGCGGCGAGGGCATCGATTTGACCAGCGTTCAGGAATTCGCCGCGGGCATCGGCCTGGACGACCACCTTGGCAAACACGACACACTCTGCGCAGAACGTTCTTGTCATGGGAGTCGTGATTGAGTATCAAGGGGGCTGGTCGCGCTGTGAAGACAGGCAATCCTTTGCAAAGAAAGAGGCCCGTACTTGTTGCGCCCATTAAGTTGACGACGTGCTTTACCGGCACGACTGACCTCCTGATCGCCAACCATGACCATTGCCCTTGCCTCCCAGCTGCGTGAAGGCACCAAGAAAGCCCACACCATGGCCGAAAACACCGGCTTCGTGAGCTGCTTTCTCAAGGGCGTGGTGGACAAGGCCAGCTACCGCACCCTGGTGGCCGACCTCTACTTCGTGTATGACGCGATGGAGCAGGAAATCGGCAAGCTGCGAGCCGCCGGCCATCCGGTGGTGGGCCCGGTGGGCTTCCCTGAACTGAACCGGCGCGAGAGCCTGGAGCAGGACCTGGCCTATTACTTCGGCGAAGGCTGGCGCAACAGCGTCAAGGCCACCCCAGCCGCCCAGGAGTATGTCGCTCGCATTCATCAGATCGCCCAGGAGTCGCCCGAACTGCTGGTGGGCCACCACTACACCCGCTACATCGGCGACCTCTCCGGCGGCCAGATCCTCAAGGCCATCGCCCAGAAGGCGATGAACCTCGGCGAGCACGACGGCCTGCGCTTCTACGCGTTCGACGCCATTCCCGACGAAAAGGGCTTCAAGGCCAACTACCGCACCACCCTTGACGCCCTGCCGATCGATCAGGCCACGGCCGATCGGATCGTGGCGGAGGCCAACCACGCCTTCCACCTGAACATGACGATGTTCCAGGAGCTGGAGGGCAACCTGATTGCTGCCATCGGCAAGGTGCTGTTCGGCTTCCTCACCCGCCGCCAGCGCAGCGGCAGCACCGAGGCAGTGGTGGCCTGAGGGCGGGTGGGTCAGACACTGCTGATGCCGGTGAGCGCCAGCGGCACCGGCAGGCCTGCTAGCGCTGTCACGTCAAACAAGCAGTATTGGAGCCGCGCTTACTGCGGTCTCGGCTGCGCATCGGGAAACCTGAGGCTCGGGTTAGCCCTTAGCTCCCGTACTCAACATCGCCAGGGCTATCCAGAGCACGAGTCCGGTCAGCACGAAGCCACCAGTCGCCACAAAATACCGCCAAGCGTTCTGCACAGCCGGGGTGGGCTGGTTGACCAGCCAAGCCGGACGCGGCCAGCCTGCCCAGCTGCCGCTGCCGACCCCGGGAGCGCGAACGGCCATGGTGTCACGCCAGTAGGCGTCGTAGCGGGGGGCTTGCTGGTTGAAGGGGATTGTGCCCACCGACTGGCCGGCCAGCACCCGGGCGCGTTGGTAGGGCACAAGGTCTTCCCCGAAGGTTTCCAGGTATTCCGTTGAATCGATCAGGGCATCGATGAAGGCCGGCAGCCCTTGCTCCGCGATCACGATCGACCAGGCGATGCATTCCTGCTGGCCGTGTACCGGCCGGCCCAGCACTCGGCCAACCACCTGTTCAGCCACGCGGTAATTGCTATTGCAGCGGTAGAAGTCGTTGCGGAATTTCTCCGAGCGCAGCAGCTGGCGCACGAACTCGCGGGTGCTGATCTGGCCAGAGCGCAGCTGCGACTCGAGCATCGCATCGCGGTCGCGCTTGAAGGCGTGGAAGTACACCTGGCGATAGGCCTGCTCGATCAGGGCATCGGCGGCAGCTCCATCAAGCTGACTGGCCTGCCGACCAATCTGGCGAGAGGTCTCTTCGCTGGCTACCAGAAAGTTGCTGACCCTGGCGTTGCTGGTGAGAGGCTTGGCGGCCAGAACAGGCAGGGTCATTGAGCAGACAGGAAGCAAACGAAAGAAAGTATTGACTGCTGCGATGGGCTCAGGCTTGGGGCAAGTAAAAACCATAAAGAACTTAATCTTCCGTACCAGCTCGCGATTGATTGGGGGCTGAGGCGGGCTCCGTGCTGGTGTCCCCTCGAGGACCAGCTTCCTGCAGGGCTGTTGCAGGCCAGGCAGGCGATCCACAGCTGCGCAGAGGCCGTGGGCCATTGCGGGGCTCCCATGGCGTCAGTCGAGAATGCGATC
Source organism: uncultured Synechococcaceae cyanobacterium (assembly GCA_903934375.1). Taxonomy (GTDB): domain Bacteria; phylum Cyanobacteriota; class Cyanobacteriia; order PCC-6307; family Cyanobiaceae; genus Vulcanococcus. The sequence continues at coordinate 2,465 of CAIZNP010000337.1, read as the reverse complement.
GACGCTCACCAACCTCGTGACAAGCCCGGCGGCCGGTGCCTTGATGCCGCCGGGCTTGAAGGTTGCCTGAAAAAACCATTGGCGCCCGTCCTGGCTGCGCCGTTCGACTCTGAAGTCGCTGAGCCCCAGCGGCCCTAGAGCCAGGCTGAGAGCATCACCACTGCAGCCGGGCACGTTGACCTGCATGGCCTCCAGGCCTGCGGCAGCAACGCGATAGGTGGGCATGAAAGCACCGCATCGGTGATCAACCCTCCCATGGGAGGGACTTTTCAGCCTGTCCTGGCAAGACGGTATTCATCAGCACACCGGCAGCGGCCTGGGCTCCTATGCTTTACAAATATTCACTTGTTGAGTTGCTAGCTGTGACAACTTCTCCAGATTTGGCCTCCCTCTACCAGCTGCTGGCCAAGCAGGAGAGACCCGTCCTGCCCTCGGGCGAACGGCGTGCCATCCTCGGCTGCGGCTACGTGGGCGAGGAGGTTGCCAGGGCTTGGAAGCAGGAGGGTCACGCACTGTGGGCTACCACCACCCGGCGTGAGCGCCTCGGCGAGTTGGCCGAGCTTGTGGAAACCCCGCTGATCTTTGACTCGACGGACCCCAGCACCAACCTTGAATTCACCGCTGATCTGGATGGCATTCTGGTTTCCTTCGCGCCCTCGAAGGGCTCCGAGGTTGATCTGGGCCAATACCGGAAAACCTTTCTCGGTGGTTTGCAACGACTCGTCGAGACGCTGGATCGACGCCCCCGCAACACACCTCTGCAGATCGTCCATCTGAGCAGCTGCGGCGTGTACGGCAACCGCCATGGTGCCCTCACCAACGAAACGGCCCCGATAATCGATATACATCCTGTCAATCAGGTTCTGCTCCAAGCAGAAGAAATGATGGAATCCATCCGCTCTGAAAAAATCAAGGTTTGCGTGCTTCGTCTGGGAGGCATCTACGGCCCCGGACGTGACATCCCATCCATGCTGTTATCAGCGGCTGGTGGATTGGTCCAACGCAACGGCCAGAATGTTCCGTGCTGGATTCACCGCGATGACATTGTCCGGGGTGTTTGCTTCGCATTCGATCAAGGCCTGGATGAAACCTATAATCTTGTCAACGACACACAACTGAGTGGCCAAGAGCTTACGGATCGCCTCTGCGAGAGAGCTGGCTTGCCTTTGGCCAAGTGGTTGACAATAGACACGACTGATCGGATTCTCAATGCACGGGTTAGCAACGAAAAGCTGAAGAAAATTGGTTTCACCTTCAGTCATCCGTGCATGGCTGGTTGATATCGACGCTCTACCCAACGACTCAGCCTAGTATTTGCATCGTAAGCGATGATGAGATGGGCAAAACTCGTTGGATTTAACAAGCAACCAAATTGCAGACTGAATTCACCCTTTGGCAATTCACCCGGAAGGCTGCAAACCAAATTATCTGCAAACATGCCATTCACATCCTGCGAGCAAAAGCTGTCTGCATCGAATTCAGGTGCCACTTTGGTTGATACAAACGCTCCATACTGCACGCCCGGTCTCGGCTCCTGCTCGATCCCACACCATCCTGCGACAGCCGATAATAAGGCGTCTATAGACTGCATCTGGTCACGGGCGGGATCGGGGCTTGCCCGTTGACAGCGAAACGGGGTGGCTGCGATTGAATCCAGGATCGTCCGGCCGTCACCCTGGCGCTGATAGAGGGCAACAAGCATCGATCGGGAGCGGCCATTGAAAAAATTCACTTCATGGCCCGCACGCGTTGTGCTCCCGCCAACCTCAAGGCTTGACTGACCTGCGGTCTCCGGGAAATGCCAGCAGTGATGGCCGAGGTTGTAGTGGTGTCGATCCAGGGGGAATCGACGTTCTCCACCCGGGGCAAATCGAAGACCTGTTCCATGCCACTCTCCTGTATCAGCATCAGAAAACCGAATGGCGTACAGCGATTCTGTAGGGCTGCACGTGCCGTGGTTCAGATCCATGCCGTTGGCGTTTCTGGCGTACCACGTCGTCGTCCCCAGCCAGTCGCCATCGAAGCTGGCTCGCATTAAGTCCCACTGCCGATCAGAACCTGATCTAGCCTGTTTGGATAAGCCCTCCTCGGTCATGAGATCATCCTTGATTTTTGACTGTCCCATTTTGGCAGGCTGGTGATCGCCTCAGATGAATGCTTGCCCTTCAACTCCTGCAGATGCAAAATGATTCCCTCTGGCAGTGGGCAGTGATTGTCGTCATCTCTGCTGCAACACCATGTCTGCTTTTCCGCGGCTGGTCCCATTCCATTGAGATCTCCCTGTTGACCCCAGATCCGGTCATACCATGAAGGGATAGCTGGATCGGTAGGCCATGTCCAAGGTGTGCGGCAAGGTCGGCGTGCTGTTGCTGAACCTCGGCGGCCCTGAGCGCATTCAGGACGTCGGCCCCTTCCTCTACAACCTGTTCGCCGATCCGGAGATCATCCGGCTGCCCAATCCGGCG
>CAIZNP010000336.1 GCA_903934375.1 uncultured Synechococcaceae cyanobacterium | reverse complement strand
CACCGCCCTGCGCCAGAAGCTGATCGTTGATGGGTGCAATCTCTACGACCCCGAGCGTCTGGCGGAGCTGGGGTGGACGTATTAGGCGATTGGGCGGGGGGCTTCTGTTCAAGCGGTTGTGTGAGGGGCTGGGGGGCGCAAGAGCCTGCCCACCGCAGGCGCTTGGCTGGAAAACCCGTGAAACCACGGAGGCCCTGCGCAGTCGTAAGGATGCACTGTGAAGTGATCGGGATGTGGAGGGCTGGCCGGTGTCAGTGGGTGGGGTTTGAAAACCGATCACTGGTTCTACGGGCTGTTCCAGAGCGCCCCAGATCCCCGAGCGCTTGGCGGAGCTGGGGTGGACGTATTACGCGATTGGGCGGGGGGCTTCTGTTAGTCCGGTGGCGCGAGGGGTTGGCGCCAGCGGGTGGGTCTTGATCCGGCGAGCTGGTGCCCGCCGCAGGCTCTTGGCCGGAAAACCCGTGAAAGCACGGAGGCCCCGCGCGATAGTACAGGTGTACTGTGGCGTGATTGGGATGCGGAGGGCTCGCTACGGTGATGACAGATGTTCAAAGTCTTTCGGGGCAACCTGATTCAGCACCGCCCCCTCTGCTGCTGGATCGCCAGGGCTGGTCAACCCTTGTTGCTGGCGCCCTGCTGCTCCTGATTTCGTTCACAACGAACTACGGCAATGACAACCTCCCCCGCTTCCGCACCCTCCCGGCCTCTGAGCAGGTCGGACTATGTCTCCACCTTGCCGCCTTGGCGGCGCTTGCTGGCGATGGTCAACTGGCGACCCGTCTACGACATCGAGCAGGAAACCGAGAAGCTGAGGATCGAATCGCTCGAAAGCGAGAAGCGGATGCAAGAGAGCGAGAAGCGCTTGAAGCTGCTGCAAGAGAGCAACGACAGAATCGCGCGCTTCGAGCAGGAGCTCTTTTCCTCCTCGAACCAAGCCCACTCCACCGGCGATTCCTCGCCTACATAGCCAACGAACTGGCCGGGCCACCGCAAGGCGAGCAGGCCAGCTAAGGGGTGGTTGAATCCGATTGGGTTGCAACTCGTGACGATCTGATCGGACCCAAAAGCTGCTGGCTTCAGTGGCCCAAACCACTTCGCAGGCAGCGGCCTCTGCTGCTTGCGAGCGGAGTCTCCCCAATGCTCCGGCCGCAACTTCCACGTCTCCGCCGCCGTGGACCCGGCCATCGCCGCTGCCGACATGGTGTTCCTCTCGGTGAACACCTCCACCAAGGTGCGCGGCATCGGTGCCGGCCAGGCCAGCGACCTGCGCAGAATTTAAGCGTCCGTCCGTCAGGTCACTTCCTGCGCCCAGGGTCACACGATCGTGGTGAAGACGAGCACCCTGCCGGCATGGGCTGGTGTTGGCTTTCGGCTGTGGGTTTGCTATTCGCTCAGACCAGAATTGCATCGGAAGGCCATTGGCTCCGTTTGATTTTTTCTATGGTTGCGGCACGTCACTCGCGCATTGTGCTGGCCAGGGCTGCGGCGGCCCTGCAGGCGATGGAGGCCGCAGAAGAGCTCGAAGCATTTGAGCGTCATTGGCAGGAATTCCTGCACAGGATTGAGCGTGTCTGGATCAAGTGCACGGCCCAATACAAGAGCAGCTCCCGCTGGCAAGGCTGGAGTGGAGAAATGGTCAGGCTGAGGCGAAACGATCCTCTCCTGAGCCACTTGAAAAATGCCAGAGATGCCGATCAGCACACGCTTTCGGCGATCACGGCGCGCCGGGATCGCCGAGTTGACCCTCACTGCCGGCGGGCCGCAAGGGCGCGCGTTGATAAAGCGCCTCACGATTGACCGGGATGGACAGCTGGCAAT
>CAIZNP010000335.1 GCA_903934375.1 uncultured Synechococcaceae cyanobacterium | reverse complement strand
TGAAGCTGACCCCGAGGGCCAGCCAGTCCGGCAGCTGCATCACCTGCTGGCCGCTGACCCAGCCGTCCTTGAGCTGCAGCTGCTCCGGCGTCGGGATGGATGTGGCGGGCGTGGCTGCGTCCGATGCGGGGTCCGTTGCGGGGTCCGTTGCTGCTGCTCCTGCTGCTGCTGCTCCTGCTGCTGCCGGCTCGGCCCGCAGGCCAGGGCCCGACCAGCTGCCCAGCCAGAGAAGCCCGATCAGCAGGTGTCGAACGGTCGGCCTGCAGCGCTGGCGCGTCCTGCCCATCGCGGAGGGGTGCGGCCGGTTCAGCATCCCGGCTGTCAGCGGTGATGGCAACGGCCGGCGGGAGCCGGCCGTTGCGGCATTGCGGCTCAGCCCTGCTTGGACTTCGCTCTGCCCTTGGCCTTCGGCTTGGGCGCTTCCGTTGCCTCACCTGCGCTGGTGTTGGCGCTGGCTTCACCACTCACCCCCACGCTCACCACCTTGCCGCCCTGGCGGATCACCCGCTGCAGGGCTTCGTTCATGCGGCTGAAGGGCACGCGGGTGGTGTAGGCGCCGTGGCGCACGAAGGCGTTGTTGGCGATGCCGGTGGCGGTGATCGTCACCACGCGGCTGCCTTCTGAGGCGGCACCGGCGCTGGGGGTGGACACCAGCAGCTCGTTGCTGCGGAAGCCGTAGGCCGGGCTGCCGTCGATACGGCGATCGCTGGGCAGATCACCGCTGGGCAGCTCACTGCCTTCCGCCACCGCGGAGCGGAAGGGCCCATCGGTGCTGATGTGGGCGTACTGCGCCGCTGTGGGGGCCTGGGCCCAGCTGGTGGCGGACGCGGCCACCCGCACGGCGCTGCCGGCGCCGGCCACGGGGATCGGCCGGTCCTGGTGCAGGGCCTGCCCGAGCTTGAACTGGGTGCCGCTGCCGTCGCCCTTCACCGAGGCGGCGGCACCGTGGGCCAGCTGCATCAGCCAGGAGAACTGGCGGCCCTCATGGCCCACCGCGTAGTTCCAGCCGTGCAGGTGCGGCACGCTGTCGTTGCCGAAGTTGGCGTTGTATTCCGGGCTGTCGAGATAGGAATCGATCTCGGCGTCGTAGCCCTGCTCCTGCAGGATCGTGAAGTGGTGCAGCATCTCCGCCTTGTTCTGGGGAGCCCGGCCGAGCAGATGCTTGTGGTTGAGCTCGATGAAGCGGTAGGGGTTGCAGGTCTCGAAGAAGCGGGAGCGGTACTGCGCGCTCTTGGCCACGGTGCGCACGAATTCGCGCACGTTGAGATAGCCGTTGATGAACAGCGATTCAGCTCCTTCGAGCCGCTCGCTGTTCATCAGGTACTGGCCGCCCAGCACCTGCTGGTACACGGCGCGGATGATGGTGCGCTTGTCGCTGTCGGAGGCGTGGCGCCAGTGCGCTTTGTTTTGGCCGTTGGCAAACCGCTCGATGCCCAGGGCGGGCGCCTTCACGAGAGACATGAGGGTCGGGCAGGCAGACAGGGGGAGAGGCGTGAACACACGCCGCCTGCGCGACCGTAGGCATTGCATTTGTGTTTGTCTGCCGACCTTTGCGACCTCTTTACCTGGGCGTGGATAGAAGGGCGCCGTTCATCGCATTGGTGGACGTGCTGTCCACCCAGCTGGTCTGGCGTGCCGCGCGGCTGTCAGCCGGGGGTGACCACTTCGAGCACCTGGCCACTGGCACACACCGTGCGGCAGCGGCGCTGTTCCCGCCGGCTGAGTTTGCAGGCGGCGATGTAGGCGAGCAGGGGATTGGGGTAGGTCTTGAGTTGATCCCAGGCACCATCGGCGCGCTGGGCCTGCAGCTTGGTCTGCATGGGGCGGCGGGGGGAAGGGACGCGCGGAGCCTATGGAGCGGCCCCTCTCTTCGCCGGTAACAGCCGTTACCGGAACCCGGGCTTCCTGTCACGATCGACACCCCGGACCCTGTTCAGGCCGCGCGGGATCTGGGCATGGCAGTGCTCAGCGCAGATCCCGATCCCCGACTTCGCTCAGCTCCTGGCGGCCCAGAACCGCCTGGGGATCGCTGTAGTGCTTGAACTCGAGCCAGTTGCCGGAGGGATCCTGCAGAAAGAACGTCCAGTGCTCCAGCGGTTCACCGCGGAAGCGGCACTTCGGTTCCACACGAAAGGGTTCGCCGAGGGCCTCGATGCGCTCCCGCAGGCGTCGCCAGTCCTCGAGGGTCGCGAAGACCAGGCCGAAATGGCGGGGGTAGATCCCCGGCTGTGGCGGCTCCGCTTCGCCGCCGCACTGTTGCAGCACCAGCTGGTGCCCGCCCAGATCGAGGATGGCGGCCACCGTGCTTCGCCGTCCGGGTCGGCAGCCCAGCACCCGGATGTACCAGTCGCAGCTGCGGTCGAGCTGGTGGGCGGGTATCGACAGGTGGAAGTGGGCGCGTTCCATGGCGGCCTTCGACCGATGGTCAGTCCACGAGACGCCAGTTCAGCGTCTCGCCTGCATGAAAAGGCACCAGTTCGGTTGCACCGTCGCTGCCATCGCCAAGCCTGAGCAGCCGGGGCACCGGCTCGTTGGCTGTGGTGTCACTGCTGCGCTCCAGCGTGAGGCTGCCACTGTTCAGCGGCAGGCCGTAGAAGTGCGGGCCGTGTTCGCTGGCGAAGGCCTCGAAGCGATCGAGGGCGTTCTCCTGCTCAAACACCGCCGCGTAGCTCTCGAGGGCAAAGGGGGCGTTGTAGATGCCGGCGCAGCCACAGGCCGATTCCTTGGCGTGGCGCTCGTGCGGGGCTGAATCGGTGCCGAGGAAGAACTTCGGACTGCCGGAGGTGGCCGCTGCCCTCAGGGCCAGCCGATGCAGCTCCCGCTTGGCCACAGGCAAGCAGTAGAAGTCTGGCCGCAGACCGCCCTGGAAGAGAGCGTTGCGGTTGATGTGCAGGTGGTGCGGCGTGATCGTGGCGGCCAGATTGGCCGGTCCATGCGCCACCACATCGGCGGCATCGGCCGTGGTGATGTGCTCCAGCACCACCTTCAGTCCTGGATGGCGTTGCAGCAGCGGCAGCAGGTGTTGCTCGATGAACACCGCCTCGCGATCAAAGATGTCGACCGCTGGATCGGTTACCTCGCCATGGATCAGCAGCGGCATGCCGATGCGCTCCATGGTGTCCAGAACCGGCACGATGTTGGCGGCATCGCGCACGCCGGCATCTGAGTTGGTGGTGGCTCCAGCCGGATAGAGCTTGGCGGCGGTGAAGATCCCTTCACGGAAGCCGAGTTCCAGTTCGGCGGGCTCAATGGTTTCCGTGAGATAGGCCGTCATCAGCGGCGTGAAGCCAGCGGCGGCCTGCTCACCCGCACTGGCGCGCAGGGCCGCAAGGATCCGCTCGCGGTAGGCCGCGGCTGCCGCAGCACTGGTGATCGGCGGGCGCAGATTGGGCATCACGATCGCCCGGCTGAACTGGCGAGCGGTGTGGCCCACCACGGCGTGCAGCAGCGCTCCGTCGCGCAGGTGCACGTGCCAGTCGTCCGGTTGGCGGATCGTCAGCCGCCTGCTGCTGGGCTCGTTGCTGGCTTGCAGAGGGCTGGGAAGGGGCATCGCTGGGCGGGCGCTCTGGCTGGTGCTGGATCGTTGTGCTCAGGCCTTGTGCCCGGGACCGCCCGCCACAAGCCAGGCGCTGAGGGCGAGCAGCAGCACGCTGCCGCTGAACACGAGCAGGTTGGTGGTGGAGTTGATCGGGAAGATCAGCATGGCCTTGAAGGCCGCCACGATCAGCGCCACAACAATCACCTTCACCAACTTCTCTTTGAGGGCATCCAGGCTGCGGATGTCGAGCAGGCCATTGCCGCCGCCGCTGCCCGGCAGCCGTGCCGCCTCGATGTCGGAGATCAGCAGCTCATAAACGCCGTAGCCGAAGATCAGCAGGGCGATACCGATCAGATAGAGATCCACCCCGCCCACCAGTTCGCCCAGCAGCTTGGAGACAGTGGTGCTCTCATCGCCGCTGCCATCCACAAGCAGCTGCAGCGAGTGCAGGATCTCCACGGTTCCGCAGAGAAAGGCGGCCGCCGCGCTCAGCAGACTCATCACCACCGGCAGGATCGCAATCAGCCGGAATCGCCACAGCCAGCGCTCGAAGCGCCGTTCCAGAGAACTGCGGACCGGGGTCATCGGCACCGTGACGGTGAGAAATGACCCTAGGCTCCAGCGCCCTGCCAGCCGGTGCCGTGCGGCCTGCCGTGATGCGGACAACAGGCTGGGGGTTTTGCTGGCAAACTGCGCCGAACCACACGCTGCCCCATGGCCCCGCTGCGCCGCCTGGCTGCTGCCCTCCCCCTGTTCGCCTGCCTGGCCCTGGTGGGCTGCGCCAGCGAAGGCAGCGGCATCCAGAGTCAGAAGATCGCCACCATCAAGGCCCGCGGCAAGTTGATCTGCGGCGTCGATGGCAAGTTGCCGGGCTTCAGCTTCGTGGGGTCCGACGCCAGCTACAGCGGCCTGGATGTGGATGTCTGCAAGGCAACCGCCGCAGCCGTTCTGGGGGATCCCAGCAAGGTCGACTACCGCGACCTCAATTCCAGCGAACGCTTCGCGGCCCTGGCGAGCGGCGAGGTGGACCTGCTCTCCCGCAACACCACGTACACCTTGAGCCGCGATGCCGCCGGCGGCAACGGTCTCAGCTTTGCCCCCACCGTCTTCTATGACGGCCAGGGTCTGATGGCGCCCAACGCCAGTGGCGTCAAGAACCTGAAGGATCTCTCCGGCAAGCCGATCTGCGTGGAGAGCGGCACCACCACCGAGCTCAACCTGGCCGATCGGATGCGCGAGATCAAGGCCACCTACACCCCGCTCAAGTTTCAGACCGGCGATCAGACCTACGCCGCCTATCTCGGCGGCCGCTGTGTCGCCGTGACCAGCGACCGTTCGCAGCTGGCGGCCAAGCGCACCAGCTTCCCCGATCCCGCGGCCCACACCCTGCTGCCGGATGTGCTGAGCAAGGAGCCCCTCAGCCCGGCCACCGTGAATGCCGATCCGGTCTGGTCCGATGCCGTGCGCTGGACGATCTACGCCCTGATGCAGGCCGAGGAGCTGGGCATCACCCAGGCCAACGTGGATGCCAAGGTCGCCGAGGCCAAGGCCAACGCGAACCTGGCGGATCTGCGCCGTTTCCTTGGGGTGGAGGGCGACTTCGGCAAGCAGCTCGGCATGCCGGCCGATTTCGTGGTGCAGGCGATCAAGGCCGTGGGCAACTACGGCGAGATCTTTGATCGCAACGTTGGCAGCGGCTCCAAGCTCAAGCTCGACCGCGGCTACAACCGCCAGTGGAAGGATGGCGGCCTGATCTACTCGCCGCCGTTCCGCTGATGGTTGCTCTGCCTGATCAGGCCGGCACCGTCACACCCTGGTGGCGCAACCGGCGCCTGATCCCCTGGTTCGTGCAGGCCGCCATCGGCCTGGCGGTGCTGGTGGTGATCGCCTTCCTGGTGGGCAACCTGGTGCGCAATCTCACCGCCGCCGGGTTGCTGCTCAGCTGGGGGTGGCTCGATAACCCATCCGGTTTCGACATCGCCGAGACCTTTCTGCCCTTCAACGCGGGGCTGCCCTACTGGCGGGCCTTGCTGGCGGGGCTGGTGAACACGATCCGCGTGGTGATCGCCGGGCTGGTGGGGGCGACCCTGCTGGGCACCCTGGTCGGAACCGCGTCCTTCAGCAGCAACGGCCTGCTGCGCCGCCTGGCCCGGGTGTACGTGGAGGTGATCCGCAACATTCCGCTGCTGTTGCAGCTGGTGTTCTGGTACTTCGTGGTGTTCCTGTCCCTGCCGAACGGGGAGCAGGCGATTCAGCTGCCGGGCATCGTTCTTGCCAAGTCGGGTCTGTTCCTGGGCCGTCCCGAACTCGTCAACGGCGTCTGGCAGGCTCCACTGCGCTTCACGGTTGAGTTCGGCGCCCTGCTCACCGGCCTTGTGGTTTACACCGCCGCCTTCATCGCCGAGGTGGTGCGTGGCGGTGTGGCCTCGGTGCCGATGGGCCAGTGGGAGGCAGCCCGTTCCCTCGGGTTCAGCAAGCTGCAGACCCTCCAGCGCATCGTGCTGCCCCAGGCCCTGCGGGTGATTGTGCCCGGATTGAACAGTCAGTACATCTCACTGGCGAAGAATTCATCCCTGGCTGTGGCCTGCGGCTACACCGATCTCTATTCCGTGGCCGAAACCACGCTCAATCAGACAGGCCGTGCTGTGGAGGTGGTGTTGCTGCTGCTGGGCGCCTACCTGGTGATTGATCTGGTGATCTCAGCGTTGATGAATGGCCTCAATCATCTCGTTCAGATCAAGGAGCGCTGATGACGATCTCACTCCAGCGACTGCGCCGCGAACTGTTCGCGACCCCCCTCGATGGGCTGATTTCACTGGTTTTGGTCGGCGTGCTGCTAGCCGCAGGAACCGCCTTCCTCAAGTGGATGCTGTTCCAGGCCCAGTGGACCGTGATCCAGGCCAACAGCACCCTGTTTGCGCTTGGTCGGTATCCGATCGACCAGCAGTGGCGCCTCTGGCTGCTCACCACCCTGCTGGCGCTGGCGACGGGAACCACCTGGGGCCTGCTGCGCAGCGGTTCCACCCCCCGCTGGCCACGCAACGACCTCGTGGCTGCGGTGCTGTTGATCGCCCTGGCCAGTGCAGGCACCTGGGCGCTGCAGTTGCCCGTCCCGATTCAGCTGCGTTGGTGGCTGATCAGCGCTGGCCTGCTGGTCTGCCGCGGGGTGGCCGGTCGCTTCGGCAGCACCCTGCCCATGGCTGTGCGTCGCGGCGCTGCTGTGGTCTGGCCCGTGCTTTATCTCGTTGGCATGGTGCTGATCAGCGGCGGCCTGGGGCTGATGCCGGTGCCTCCCTCCGAGTGGGGTGGGCTGCTGCTCACCCTGCTGCAGGCCAGCTTTGCGATCCTGCTCTGCTTCCCCCTTGGGGTGCTGCTTGCCCTGGGTCGCCGCAGTGAGCTGCCGCTGCTGCGCTGGGGCTCCGTGGTGTACATCGAGTTCATCCGCGGGGCGCCGCTGATCACCCTGCTGTTTCTGGGCCAGAACATCCTTGGCTTCCTGTTGCCCGGCGGCCTCGCCCCCGATCGGGTCTGGCGGGCCGCCTGGGTGCTCACCTTCTTTGCGGCCGCCTACGTGGCAGAGGCCGTGCGCTCCGGTCTGGCGGCGGTACCCTCCGGCCAGCTGGAGGCAGCCCGCGCTCTGGGGCTGCCCCTGCCCCAGGCGCTGATCCACGTGGTCCTGCCCCAGGCCCTGCGGGTTGCCCTGCCGGCCACCGTGGGTCAGTTCATCACCCTGCTGCAGGACACCACCTTGCTCTCGCTGATCGGTCTGCTCGATCTGCTGGGCACGGCGCGCACGGTGATGGCCAACCCGGAGTTCCTGGGCAAGAGCGCCGAGGTGTATCTAACTCTGGCTGTGCTGTTCTGGTGCTGCTGCGCTGCCCTCGGCCTGGGCAGCCGTGCCCTGGAGACCCGACTCAACACCCTTCACACCCCCGTCAAGGCATGACCAGTCCCCTGATGATCGAGGCCCGTGGCGTCGAGAAGTGGTACCCCAACGGTTTTCACGCCCTGCGTGGCGCTGAGCTGGAGGTGCGCCAGGGCGAGGTGGTGGTGATCATGGGCCCCTCGGGCTCCGGCAAGAGCACCTTCATCCGCACCTTCAACGGCCTTGAGGACTTCCAGAAGGGTGCGATCACCATCGATGGCATCACCCTTTCGGATGACATCCGCAACCTCGATGCCGTCCGCCGCGAGGTGGGGATGGTGTTCCAGCAGTTCAACCTGTTCCCGCACCTGACGGTGCTCGAGAACCTCACCCTGGCGCCGGTGCTGGTGCGCAAACGCCCCAAGGCGGAGGTGGAGCGCCAGGCCCGCGAGCTGCTGGAGCGGGTGGGCATCCATGAGCAGGCCGATAAGTACCCCGGTCAGCTCTCCGGCGGTCAGCAGCAGCGGGTGGCGATCGCCCGTTCGCTGTGCATGGAGCCGCGGATCATGCTGTTCGATGAGCCCACCAGCGCCCTCGATCCCGAGATGGTGCAGGAGGTGCTGGCGGTGATGCAGGAGCTCGCCCGCGATGGCATGACGATGGTGGTGGTGACCCACGAGGTGCGCTTCGCCCGCCAGGTGGCCAGCCGCGTGGTGCTGATGGCCGAAGGGGTGGTGGTGGAGCAGGCACCGCCCGAGCAGTTCTTCACCAACCCCAGCCACGAGCGCAGCCGCCAGTTCCTGCGGCAGATCGCCTGAGCGGCGAGGCCGCAGACGCACAAGCCGCCGTGGTGGGTCCGGCGCGGAGCCTGGAGGAGCATCTGGCGGCGGCACCGCTGAGCCGACGCCAGTGGCTGGTGTGGTTTCTTGCCACCGCTGGCAAGTTGTTCGAGGGCCTGATCGTGTTCATGGGCGGCATCGCCCTGCCGCTGCAGGCCGTGCAGTTTTCGATGACGCCCCTCGAGCAGGGCTGCGTTGTCGCCGCCAGCCTGGTGGGGATTTTGATCGGTGCGCTGGGTCTCGGCGGCCTGGCCGATCGCTTCGGCCGGCGGCCCCTGTTCATCGCCGAGATGCTGGTGCTGCTGCTGGGGCTGCTGTTGGCCGGTTTCAGCCCCAGTGCCCCCTGGTTGCTGGCGGCCTTGCTGCTGATCGGCCTGGCCCTGGGCGCCGACTACCCCACGGCTCATCTGATGATCGCCGAAAGCATCCCGGCGGCGGTGCGCGGCCGCCTCGTGCTGAGCGCCTTCAGTGCCCAGGCGGTTGGAGCGGTGCTGGGTACCGCCCTGGCCACGCTGCTGCTGGCCAGCCAGCCGGATCTGCCGCTGCCGATCTGGCGCTGGTTCTACGGGCTGCCGGCCTTGCCGGTGGCTGCCGTGGCGGCGGCCCGCCTGCTGGTGCCGGAGAGCAGCCACTGGCTGCTCAGCCGCGGACACCATGCCGCCGCCGAGCGGGAGCTGGCACGCCTACTCAACCGACCGGGGCTGATCCTGGCGGCTCCTGCGGACACTGCTGTTGCGGGCAGCGATCCAGCCGACTGGCGCCAGCTGCTGCAGACGCCGCTGCGGCGCGCCACCGTGCTCGCCTCCGTGCCCTGGTTCCTGCAGGACGTGGCCACCTATGGCGTGGGCATCTTCACGCCCTTGCTCCTGCAGGCGGATCTCGTGCCGCCTGATCTGCTGCATGCAGACCTGCCGGCTGCACACCTGCTGCATGCAGACCTGCTGGCGGCGCGCAGCAGCCTGCTGGTGGATCTGGCCCTGCTGCCGGGCATCGCTGCGGCCATCGCCCTCGTGGATCGCTGGGGTCGGATCCCCCTGCAGATCCTCGGGTTCATCGGCTGCGCCGCCGGGCTGCTGCTGGCGGCCTCGGGCCAGCTGCTGGCCGGGCTGCTGCTGTTCCAGTTCATGACCAACCTCGGTCCCAACGCGCAGACCTATCTGTTGGCCGGCGAGCTGTTCCCCACGCCGATGCGCGGCCTGGGTGCCGGCTTCGCCGCCGCTGCCGGCAAGCTCGGTGCTGTTGTCACGGCGCTGGCCCTGCCGCTGCTGCTGCGTCGCTGGGGTATCCCGTTGGTGTTGCCGGGCCTGGCGATCACCTCGCTGCTGGGGGCCGCCGTGACCTGGTGCTGGCGATTGGAGCCGATGGGCCGGGATCTCGCGGCTGGAACGTCATCGGGGCCTCAGGCCTGATGGCTGTGGTTCGCTCGTGCCTGGCTGGTTCGGCGCAGCGGTGCAGGAGGCAGAGGGGCATTTGCCTACAGTTGCCGCATCTTCAGCTGCTCCAGCAGCGACTGGCCATGGTCGAGCCCCTTCCCCTCCCTGAGGCTCGTGCGGCGGCGAACGCCGGGATGGCGATCCCCGGCCAGCCCGCCAGCGAGCACATCACCGAGCAGATCGGCCGTCTCATCCCCCTGGTGAACGGTCGGCAGCGTGTGGCCCGTGTCGACAGCGGCGATGCACTCAGCGGACTGCCCTCCCTGCTCAGCTGGGATGCCGACGGCCAGTTGAGCATCGACTGAGGCAGGCCGTGGCCCGATTGCCGCGCAGCGCTCCGGCGCCCAGATTGTGACGCCTGCTGCCGCAGCCGATCGTCAGCTGCTGATGCTTGCCGGTGGTGGCCACACCCACGCGTTGCTGCTGCGCCGCTGGCTGATGCAGCCCCAGCTGCGCCCGGCCCGCACGTTGATCGTGCTGGTGAGCCGTGCCAGCACGGCCCTTTACTCCGGCATGGTTCCCGGCCTGGTGGCGGGCCTGTACGAGCCGGATGAGGCTGCCATCGATCTGCGTCAGCTCTGCCAACGGGCCGGGGTGATCTTCGTCCAGGCGGAGATCACCGGGCTTGATCCAGACGTCCGCGCCCTGCAGCTGCAGGGACGCCCGTCGCTGCGCTTTGACCAGCTGAGTCTCGATGTCGGTGCCGTCACGGCGGCACCGCAACGTGCCGGTGAGCAGCCGGTGAAACCACTCGAGCCGTTTCTGGCCTGGACTGCCGCCCGCAACGCGGCCCGATCGACGCACCCGGCCGGTGTTGCCCCGGAGCCGTTGCGGATCCGTGGCGGCGGCGCTGCTGCTGTGGAGCTGGCTCTCGCGTTTCGCGCCCGCGCTGTTCCGGTGGAGCTGCTGCTGCGCGGTGATGGTCTGCGGCTCGGATCAGACGCAGCAAACCGGCTGGGCGAGCGCCTGCTGGCCGAAGCCGGCATCGCCGTGCGCCGCCAGACCACGGCGGATCAACCGGCCGACCTGGCCTGCACCGGCAGTCGCGCTCCCGCCTGGCTGGCGGCCAGTGGCCTGCCAGTGGATCCGCTCAGCGGCCGCGTTCTCACCGACGCCAGCCTGACGGTGCAGGGCCATCCGGGGCTATTTGCCTGCGGAGACTGCGCTCTGATCAGCGAGACCCCCCGCCCGCCCTCCGGCGTCTGGGCGGTGCGGGCGGCCCCGCTGCTGGCGGAGAACCTGCAGCGCAGCCTGGCCCAGCCCAGCCTGCCCCTGCGCCGCTGGCGGCCCCAGGCTGTGGCCCTGCAGTTGCTGGCTGATGGGGGCTGGCGTGGTGATGGTCCGAGGGCCATCGCCACCTACGGCCCGCTGGCCTTCGGCCCCAGCCGCTGGCTCTGGCGCTGGAAGGATCGGATCGATCGGCACTTCATGGCGGGCTTTGCCGGCGGCACTGGAATGGCAGCCGGTGGCAGTTCCGAGCCGATGGCCTGCCGCGGCTGCGCCGCCAAGCTGGCCGCTGCACCCCTGAGCTCGGCCCTCGCCCGTCTGGCCGGGCTTGCCGATCACGATCCACCCACCGCTGAGGACGCGGCCCTGGTCGGCGTGGATGCCGCTGGCTCGCTGCTGCTGCAGAGCGTGGATGGTTTTCCAGCCCTGCTGCCCGATCCATGGCTGAACGCCAGGCTCACCACCCTGCACGCCTGCAGCGATCTCTGGGCCAGCGGTGCTGACGTCCGCAGCGTTCAGACCGTTGTGACCCTGCCGCAGATGGCAGCGCATCTGCAGGAGGAGCTGCTGCTGCAGACCCTGGCGGGGGTGCGCTCGGTTCTGGATCCGCTCGGCGCGGTGCTGGTCGGCGGGCACACCCTGGAGGGCCGCGATGGCGGCGGCCTGGCGCTGGCTCTCACCGTGAACGGTGCGGCGCCGCCGGAGCGCCACTGGCGCAAGGGGCCGCTCCAGGCCGGTCAGGTGCTGGTGCTGACCCGTCCCATCGGCAGCGGTGTTCTGTTTGCCGCTGCCCTCGAGGGTGCGGCGCAACCCGCTTGGATCGACGCGGCTCTGACGACGATGCAGAGCGATCAGGCGCCGCTGGTGGCGCTGCTGGCCCGCCACGGTTGCTGTGCCTGCACGGATATCACCGGCTTCGGCCTGCTCGGACACCTGGGGGAGATGCTCGGCGCGGGGGTGCGGGTGCAGCTGGATTCGGCGGCGATCCCTGCCCATGCCGGGGCGCTGCAGCTGCTGGAGCGCGGTGTGACCAGCAGCCTGGCGCCCGCCAATGCCGCTGCCTTGGCGTTGCTGGATGCCGGCGGACCGGTGCAGCTGCTGGGGGAGGCCTCCCCTGCGCGCCTGCAGCTGATGATCGATCCGCAGACCTGCGGCCCCCTGCTGGCGGCACTGCCGGAGGGGCGGGCGCCGGAGGCGCTGCGGGCCCTGCATGGCAGCGGCTTCGCCGAGGCCGCTGTGATTGGTCGGGTGGCCGCGACTTAGTCGCGCACCAGCCAGCCCACGGTGAGATCGTCGGGGTCGCTCTGCAGGTAGAGGTAGCCGCGGGCGCCGCTGCGGCCGTTCACCACGAGGGCGCGGTAGTTGTAAGTCACGCCCTTGTCGTCCTTCTCCACCAGACTCCCCCAGCAGCTGTCGGAGTCGAGCTGCAGGCGGCCGCTGTAGCCGGCGGTGTCACCCACCCCGCCATAGCTGGAGAGGGCGATCCCCTTAACGTTGCCTTCGCTCCACTGTTCCCGCTGCACCACGGCATTGGGGCTCCAGCCGGCCTTGGCCTTCAGCCAGTTCAGTCCCACCTGGCTGCTGAGCACCACGCCGTTGAGGTCGCTGACCCGGCAGCTACCCGGGGCCATCGGTAGCCAGCGGCTGCTGATCACGGCACCCGTGCTGCGATCCAGGCTGTAGAGCGGCCGGCCGCGGCCATCGAGCACCGCCTCCGACATCTGCGGACCCCAGGGAAGCTGCCGCTTCACCTGCACCAGGCAGGTGCCGCTCATCTTGACGGTGCCCTTGTAGCTGCCGCTGCGCTGGCTGCGTCCCAGCCGTTCGACGATTCGCCCTTCCACCGCTCCGCCGGCCAGCCAGCGTTCCTCCAGCAATCGCGCCTGCGGGCTGGTGCCCGCCGGTGTGGTCACGGTGCCCATGCCCATCACCGCGTAGCGCCCCTGCATCGGCGCCTGGCAGCCCTTCGCCTGGGCAGGCGGGGTGGGCAGCTGCAGGGCCAGGCTGATGGGCGTGGCGACCAGCAGGGCCAGAGCGTTGCGGAGCATGCCGGGAGCGAAGCGGGTGCGATCGGCTCAGTATGGGCAGAGATGGCGGCAGCGGCCCCTCTCCGCCCCCCAGCTCAGCAGCCCGATGCCGGCTGAGGCGCCGATCACCTGCAGCACGCTCCAGCGCCACACCAGCAGTGCCAGCAGCGATCCCGCCGCAATGCCAAGTCCAGCCAGGTTGAAGGTGCCCGCTTGCGGCCAGAGGGCCGGTCCGGCCAGCAGCACCGCCAGGTTGGCGATCACCCCCACCACGGCGGCGGTGATGGCGGTGAGCGGGGCTCCCAGGCGAGGTCCTCGCGGCTGGCTTCCACCAGGGGCGCGCCCGCCAGGATGAACACGAAGGAGGGCAGGAAGGTGAACCACACCACCGTGAGGGTGGCCGCCACCGCTCCCCACCAACTGCCGAGCAGGTTCCAGCCCCCCATGAAGCCCACGAAGGCCACCACCATGATCAGCGGGCCCGGGGTGGTCTCCCCCAGGGCAAGACCATCCGCCATGGCCGCGGCCGTGAGCCAGTGGAACTGCCCCACGGCCCCCTGGGCCACGTAGGGCAGCACGGCGTAGGCACCACCGAAGCTCAGCAGGGCCACCCGGGTGAAGAAGCGCGCCATGGTGGC
>CAIZNP010000334.1 GCA_903934375.1 uncultured Synechococcaceae cyanobacterium | reverse complement strand
CTGATGATGCCCCAGCCCATGGCCCAGCGGAGTAGCACTGCCGCAGCAGCCGCCAGGAGCGGGCGCTGCGGCCGAGATGTTCCCGGCTCCAGATCTCCACGAGTTGCAGCAGCCGCAGCCACACCGGCTCCGGGCCCATCAACTCCCCATCGCGGCGGCGTGGCAGGGCCGGGCGAAGCAGGCGCTGCAGCAGGGCCAGCTCCGAGGCGTTGAGCACCAGCTGGGCGCCGGCCACCGCGCCGATCACCAGCCCCTCGTTCGGCAGCAGGCTGCAGCGCCACTCCCAGTTTCCCAGGGGCGGCTCCAGGGGCTCGCCGCTGCGGGCGCAGCTGGCCAGCGGCAGGGCGTAGCCCCCCAGGGCCAGCAGCTGCACGCTGCCCTGCACGGCGATGGCCAGGGCTTCAAGGTTGAGCTGCCGCTCCTTCACCACGGCTTCAAGGCGGTTCAGCTGCAGCAGCAGGTCGTCGAGCACGCCCTCCACGGGCGCATCGGAGGGCACCAGCTGCAGGGTGAGCTCCGCCAGCCCCTGCGCGGCGGCCAGGGTTTCCAGGCGCTCCGCCAGGGCTGAGAAATTGCGCAGCACCCGCAGCTGCCGCACCCGCCGCAGGCCGCTGCGGCCGCCCACCTGCAGGCTGAGCACCGCCAGCGGCACCGCCGCCGCCAGGGAGCTCTTCGGTTTGCGGGCCCCCGGCGCGGCCAGACGGGTGAGGCCCTCGCTGGCACTGAGCAGGGTGAGGAGGCGGTCGCTCTCCCCCAGCGGGCTGCTGCGCAGCACCAGGCCTTCCAGGCGCTGCTCCGGACTCATGGCCTAGCGGGGCCAGGCTCCGCCGCTGAGGGATCAGAGGGATCAGGGCCATGGCGCAGGGCCTTCAGCAGCGCCACACCGCGGCTGGTGCCGAGCCGTGTGGCGCCGGCCTCCACCAGGTTGAGGGCCTGCTCCAGGCCGGTGATGCCGCCGGCGGCCTTCACGGCGGCGCGGCCGCGGGCCAGCTGGCGCAGCAGCTGCACCTGCTCCACCGTTGCGGCGGGGCCGAAGCCGCTGCCGCTCTTGAGGAACGCGGCGCCCACATCGATCGAGGCCTCCACCGCCAGCTCGAGCGCTTGGCGGCTGAGCCGCCCCACCTCAAGAATCACCTTCACCGGCAGGCCGAGCTCCGTGATCGCTGCCAGGTCGTTGCAGAAGGCCCGGCTGTCGCCGTCGGCCAGGGCGCCGAAATCCGGCACCACATCGAGCTCCTCAGCACCGGCTGCCGCCGCCCATTCCGCCTCGGCCCGCTTGATCTCCGCCGGCACGGCGCCGAAGGGGAAGCCCACCACGCTGATCAGCTTCGGCCCCCGGCCGCCGCTTGGCCCCAGCCGTTCGCGGGCCTGCGGCAGCCAGCGCGAGGCCAGGCACACCCCGGCGAAGCCGAAGTGGCGGGCCTCATCGCAGCAGCGATGCACCGCCTCGAACCCCTGATGGGGATCGAGCAGGGCATGGTCGATCAGCGGGGCGAGGTCGGGCAGATCACGCACGGGATACTCCGGCGGCGCCGCCCTCAGGCCTTCGCCTGAATCACGCCAAAACCGCCGTGATTGCGGTGGTACACCACCTGCAGCTCGCCGCTGCTGGCATCGCGGAACAGGTAGAAGTCGTGATCGATCAGTTCCAGCTGGTGCAGGGCCTCATCGAGGCTCATCGACGGCATGGCGAAATACTTGCGGCGCACGCCGGGGCTGGGCAGAGCGGGCTCTTTGCCCTCCAGCAGCGAGCCGGTCACGGCATCGTCGCCCGCCAGTTCGGCCAGGCTCGGGGTTGTGCTGGCGTGGTGGCCGGGGCTGTGGTGGTGGTCGCCGTGGCGATCCTTGTAGCGGCGCAGCTGGCGGGTGAGCTTGCCCGCCACCAAATCGATGCTGGCGTAGAGGTTCTCACTGCGTTCCTGAGCGCGGATCACGGTGCCGTTGGCAAACACCGTGACCTCGGCCGTCTGCTGCGGCACCCGCGGATTGCGGGCCACCGAGAGATGCACGTCCGCCTCCTTCACCATGCCGTCGAAGTGGCCGATGGCCCGCTTCAACTTCTCTTCGGTGTAGTCGCGGATCGCTGGAGTGACCTCCAGATTGCGGCCGTGAATCAACAGCTTCATCCCGTGGCTCCCAAGGCGGTGGGGATGTCTGAACGCTAGGAACGGTGTGTGAATCCCACCACAGGCGACGCAATCTGTTTCCAAGCGGCGGGGCCTGTGCCGTTCGCCCTGGCGTGGGACTGGCAGCGTCAGCTGCAGCAGCGCCTGCTGGCGGATCCCGCCGGCCCCGAGGCGCTGCTGGTGCTGGAGCACGACCCCTGTTACACCCTCGGCCGCGGCGCCGATGCCGCCTTTCTTGGCTTCGATCCTGCCGACCCGCCCGCGCCCCTGTTCCGGATCGATCGCGGTGGCGAGGTCACCCACCACTGCCCGGGCCAGCTGGTGCTCTACCCGGTGCTGAACCTGCAGCGCCATGGCGCCGACCTGCACGTGTATCTGCGTGAGCTGGAGGGCGTGGTGATTGACCTGCTCGATCAGCTCGGCCTGCGGGGGGAGCGCATCGACGGACTCACCGGGGTCTGGCTGGAGGGTCGCAAGCTGGCGGCGATCGGGGTCGGGGCCCGGCGCTGGATCTCGCAGCACGGCCTCGCTCTCAATGTGGAGGCCGACCTGGCCGGCTTCGCCGCGGTGGTGCCCTGCGGCATCCGTGATCGGCCGGTGGGTCGCCTGGTGGACTGGCGGCCCGGTCTCACCGCCGCGTCGCTGCAGCCGCTGCTGCTGCGTTGCTTCGCTGGTCGCTTCGGGCTGACCCTGCGGCCCCCCAGCCCCCAGGAAGCCCTGCAGAGGTGGTAAGACCGGGGCGCCGTTCCCGCCTCCCCCGCCCGTGAAGGCCGATCGCTCACCCCAGCGCCAGCCAGCTGCCCCTGTTGCTACCCCTGCCGCTGCGATCAGCTGGACCGGCAGTCCGCAGGATCAGCAGGCCCTGGCCCTGCGCAGCGACTGGAGCGCTCTGGGCGGGCTGGAACAGCTCTGGCCGGTGCTGGCGGAGCGCTACGGCGACAGCCTCGCGCTCGACGCCCCCCATGCCAGGCCGCCCCAGCGCTTCAGCTACCGGCAACTGCAGCAGGCGATCGAGCAGGCGGCGGCGGG
>CAIZNP010000333.1 GCA_903934375.1 uncultured Synechococcaceae cyanobacterium | reverse complement strand
AGTGGCCGGGGCAGGGCCCGCAGGGTGCTGTGGAGGTGCTGGATCGTCTCGGCATCGAGGGGCACCTGGCCGAGGTCGGCCGGGGCTGATGGCGGAGGCGTCGAGGCCGTGGCCTGGGAGCGACCCTGAGCCGGGGAAGCAGTGGTGGCGGGAGCACCAGCCTTCGGCCGACTCAGAGAAGACTGCTGCCGACCGGAGCCCTGCGGTGCGCCAAGCACAGTGTTCCGGGCTTGGTCCGGTCACCTGAAGGACTGACGGTTCTGGCCTCGACAGCCGCAGCGCTTGGGCTACCTGCAACGCCATGCTGAGCCCATTGGTTCCGTCTGCCCATGCCAGCCGCAGGCTCTGCTTTCTCCCAGCTTCACCAGCACCTGCATCAGACACGCCTGCTGGGTTCAATCAGCAGCGCCCTCTACTACGACCAGAACACTGTGATGCCGGCTGCTGGTGCGGCCTGGCGCGGCGAGCAGCTGGCGCTTCTGGCCGGCCAGCTCCACGAACGGCAGAGCAGTGCGGAATACGCCGAGCTGGTGGCGGCAGCGGAGAGCGAGCTCGATCCAGAGGTCTCACCCGAACGCCGCCGCAACCTGCAACTGCTGCGCCTGGAGCTTGAACGTCAGCGCTGCCTCGATCCGGCCCTTGTCAGTGCGCTGGCCAAGGCTCAGTCGCGCGGCAACGCGGTGTGGCAGGACGCCCGCAAGCGGAACGATTTTTCGACCTTTGCCCCGGCCCTCCAGGAGCTGATCACCCTGCGTCGCCAGCAGGCCACCCAGCTGGCCGCTGCCGAACCGGTGACGCGCAGTCCCTGGGACATCCTGGCCCAACCCTTTGAACCCGACATCAGCAAAACAAGGTTGGCCGAGCTGTTTGCGCCTCTGAAGGATGAGCTGCCGGCGATGCTGGACCAGGTGAGGTCCATCGGCAGGTCCCAGCCCCCAGCCATCGATCTGCCTGAGGCCCTGCAGGAGCAGCTCTGCAGCGAGCTGCTCGACAGCTGGGGCTACGACCCCGCGCGATGCCAACGCTCCCGCTCAGCGCACCCCTTTTCCTGCACTGTTGGTCCCCAGGACTTCCGCATCACCACTCGGGTGGTGCCGGGCCAGCCCCTCTCGGCGTTTCTGGCCACGGCCCATGAATGGGGCCACTCGCTCTACGAGCAGGGACTGCCCCGCAGCGACGACCACTACTTCCCCTGGCCCCTCGGAGAAGCCACGTCCATGGGGGTCCACGAAAGCCAGAGTCTGTTCTGGGAGTGCCGCGTGGCCCGTAGCCGCGCCTTCGCTGAGCGCTGGCATTCGCGCTTCTGCGCCGGACTCGGCAGCGATCCATGGAATGGCGCCTTCGGCTTTTGGCGCGCCCTCAACCCGCTCAAGCCCGGCCTGATCCGCGTTGAGGCCGATGAACTCAGCTACTGCCTGCACATCGTGCTGCGCTACGAGCTGGAGCTGGCCCTGCTCGAACAGGAGATGCCGGTGGACGCGTTACCGCAGCAGTGGAACCAACGGATGCAGGACCTGCTGGGAATCCAGCCCCAGACTGACTCCGAGGGGTGCCTTCAAGATATCCATTGGGCAGAAGGACTCATGGGTTATTTCCCCTCTTATGCCCTTGGCCATCTGATCAGCGCCCAGATCGCCGAAGCCATGGAGGCGGAGCTCGGGCCGATCGAAGCGCGGATCGCGGCCGGCGACGAAGGGGAGCTGCAGCGCTGGCTGGGGCAGCACGTGTGGCCGCTCGGGCGCTCGGTGAATGGCGAGGAGCTGGTGGAGCGCGTCAGCGGTCGCCCGTTGAGTGCCGGACCCTTCCTGACCTACCTGCGCAGCAAGGTGGCGGCGCTGCAGGACTGAACGGGCATGCAGCGGGGCCTGGCTCCGCACGCTCCGTAGGATGCCGCCCAGCTTTTCGCTCAGCCCGCGCCCATGGCGAACATCGACCACGCCCCGAGCCGCACGATGCTCAACCTGCTGCACGTGCTGCCCGCCTTCGCCGATGAGGCCGAGCTGCGGCTGAACGCGATCGTGGAGCTCAACAGCAACACGATCAACAAATACGAGCTGATCACCGAAACCGGCCAGCTCAAGCTGGATCGCGTCGGCTACTCCTCCCTGGCCTACCCCTTCGCCTATGGCTGCATCCCCCGCACCTGGGATGAGGACGGTGACCCGCTCGACATCGAGATCGTCAGCGTGACCGAACCGCTGGTGCCGGGCTCGCTGGTGGAGGCCCGCATCATCGGCATCATGAAATTCGACGACGGCGGCGAGGTGGACGACAAGGTGATCGCCGTGCTGGCCGATGACAAGCGCCTGGATCACATCACCAGCTACACCCAGCTGGGCGACCACTGGCTCAAGGAAACCCAGTACTACTGGGAGCACTACAAGGACCTCAAGAAGCCCGGCACCTGCCGCGTGAACGGCTTCTTCGACAGCGCCGAAGCCGTGACGATCATCAAGGAGTGCGAGCAGCGCTACCTCGAGACCATCGATCCCAAGCTGGTGAACTGAGGGCGGCAACCGCTGATCCCAACACCCGCGGGGCTGTCAGCGGCAGCTCCGCTTTTTAATGTGTGCCGGTTGCCTGCCTCCCTCATGCCGCGCTGCCGCCGCACGTCCGCTCT
>CAIZNP010000332.1 GCA_903934375.1 uncultured Synechococcaceae cyanobacterium | reverse complement strand
TGTAGAAGCGCTATAGATGCTGTAGAAGACATAGCAGTCGAGTGCAAGAACGATGACCGGCTCGAAGTCGCAGGCCAGGGGCCAGCGCCGTGCCAACCGCATCAGCATCAGCCTGCACGACGCCATGTTCGAGCGCCTGCAAGAGCTCTCCCAGCGCGAGGGACGCAGCCTCAGCAATCTCTGCGCCTACCTGCTGGAGGCGGCCCTGCAACGCCACGACCAGCAGGACTGAGCCAGCGCCAGAGCCCGGGACCGCGGCGGCGCCAGGGCGGGGGCGCTAGAGATGGAATACCGCCGAGGTGGCGACGCGGCCATCAGCGCCCCACTGCTTCAGGCCGGCGGCAATGGGCGCCTGCAGAGGTTGCACCATTCCTCACACCACCCCGCCCCGGCTAACGCCGGGGCTTTTCTGCAGCCGGCATCGGCAAGCACCAGCGCGGCCGGAGCGCCGCAGCGTTCCGGCTGATCCGCCCCGTTGGCGCACAATCCGCGCCGCAGCAGCCGGAAACGGCTTGGCTAGCTCATCCACGCACACACAACGATGCTCGCTCGCAACACCTGGGGCTGGACCAGCACCGCCGAGCTCTGGAACGGACGCCTGGCCATGCTCGGCTTCGTGAGCGCCATCGCCACCGAACTGCTCACGGGCCAGGGGGTGATGCAGCAGCTGCGCTCCCTGCTGCCCCAGTGAAGGCCGGCTCAACCGGTTGCAACGGCAATGCACTGTCGCTGCAGCCCGGCCGCAGCCGGGCCAGCCGCAGCGATCCGTGGCTCACGCTGGGCCGAGACCTCCGGCAGAACGCCAGGCTATGGACAACAGCAACTGGGAGATCGGCTGCAGCTCCAGCAACATCGATGAGCTCCTCAGTGGCGAGCGGGCAGCCATGACGCTCTGGTTTCTGGCCGGCTACCTGAAGGGCCTGTCCGACGGCAACGACCTGCACGGCGATGAGCGGCGGATGGTGCTGGAGCCCGATGGCGATGGCAGCTGGCGGCTGCGATCGCGCGTGATCGGATCCGGCGATGCCGGGCCCCGAAGCCAGGGCTGAAGCTGATGAGAAGCTGGCGCCATCGCCACGTGAACTCCAGCATGACCACCAAGGCTGCGCAGCTGCTTGAGACCCTGCACTGGCGCTACGCCACCAAGGCCTTCGATCCCAGCCGCACGATTGAACCTGCCGCCTGGGATGCACTGGAGCAGGCGCTGGTGCTGACGGCCTCCTCCTATGGCCTGCAGCCCTGGAGGTTCCTGGTGATCACCGATCCGGCGCTGCGGGCCGACCTGCGCCCCCACGCCTGGAACCAGAGCCAGATCACCGACTGTTCGCACCTCGTGGTGCTGCTCAGCAAGCGATCGATCACGGCCACCGATGCCGACCGGCTGATCACCGCCACCGCCACGGCCCGAGGCCTGGATCCCGCCGCCCTTGATGGCTACCGCCGGATGATCCAGGTGGATCTGATCGAAGGTCCGCGCAGTCAACGCATTGAGGACTGGGCCGCCCGGCAGGTGTACATCGCACTCGGCACCCTGCTCAGCGGCGCCGCCCTGCTGGGGGTCGACACCTGCCCGATCGAGGGCTTCAGCCCGGCGGACTTCGATCGCATCCTCGGACTGGATGGCAGCGACTACCGCAGCTGCGTCGTCTGCGCCTGCGGCCACCGCAGCTCAGACGACAAATACGCCACGCTGGCCAAGGTGCGCTACAGCGCCGACGCCCTGATCGAACACCGATGAAGCGCCCCGCTCTGACGATCAAGCTGCAGATCGCCGCCGCCTTCTTCGTGCCGATGCTGGCCCTGGGGCTGTGGCTGAACTCGATCGGCTTCTTCAGCTGAAACGCCGGGCCGTGCTGAGCCTTCAGCAGCAGCTGCCCCCTGCCGAGGCCGACGTTGCCGTTGCAGCGCTGCCATCGAAGGGGAGGCTGCTGCCGCAGCCCTCGAACAGGCCGTAGTGGCGCTCGAAATCGCCGATGAAGCTGAAGTGAGCGGCGAAGCGGGTCTGCTGCAGCATCCGCCAGGTGTTGCCGCACACCGGGAACACACGCCCCGCCTCGATGCTGTGGTGCTTGTCGAACGCGAAGCGGCTGGGGCTGCCGGGAATCGTGCCGCGGTAGATCACCGCCTGGCCGTGGTCCTCGCAGGCGTCCTCCAGCTCCGGGATCTGAAACAGGCGATAGGTGGCACTGAAGAAGCGGGCCTCCCCCAGCAGGGCCGCCAGCTCAGGGTCGGTGACCTCCAGTGGCCGATCGCTCACCAGGCGTGGATCGGCGAAGCCGGCGGCGCGGGCCAGGCGCAGAAAATCGTTCCAGTAGAGGGCGCCGCCAAGGCACTCGCCATAGAGCACCGGATGGCGGCGCAGCGGCTCCGGCAGGCGCCGATCGGCGTAGACATCGGAGAAGTAGAACTCGCCGCCGGGCCTGAGCAGGCGCTGCACACCGTGCAGCACGGCCGGCTTGTCGGTGGAGAGGTTGAGCACGCAGTTGCTCACGATCACATCGAAGCTGGCGGGCTCGAGATCGAGGGCCTCCAGCT
This sequence comes from uncultured Synechococcaceae cyanobacterium, assembly GCA_903934375.1. GTDB lineage: Bacteria > Cyanobacteriota > Cyanobacteriia > PCC-6307 > Cyanobiaceae > Vulcanococcus. The sequence continues at coordinate 19,029 of CAIZNP010000332.1, read as the reverse complement.
GCTCGATGTGCCCCTCAAGGAAGCGCACGTTGCTGAAGCCGAACTGCTCGGCATGAAACCCCTGATGGCGGTGTGCCACCGCCAGCTGCTCGGGCGTCATGTCGACCCCCACCACCGCGCCGGTGGCGCCCACCAGCTGGGAGAGCAACACCACATCGCGGCCGGTGCCACAGCCCAGATCCAGCACGCGGCAGCCCTCCAGCAGGGGCGGGCAGACCAGGCCGCAGCCGTAGTAGCGGCTGCTCACCTCTGGATGCACCCGCGCCAGCAGCGGCTTCAGCCAGGCCGGCACCGCATCGGCGTCGCAGCAGGCGCTGGTGCGCAGATCGGCCGTGCTCTGCAGCTCCTGGCCGTAATAGGCCTGCACCAGCTCCTGCATCGCACCGCTCTCCATCTGTGGCGTCTGCACCGTAGGCATCAGGGTTCCGCCTGCCGGGCCTCCTCCAGGGAGGGGCCGAAGGAGCGGCCGCCCGCCGCCGGCCGGAACAGCGCCCCATCCGAGGCCACGGCAGCGGCAGGGGCGGCCGTCTGCGGCTCCGGCGCCAGCCAGGCGGGCAGCCGTTGGCCAGGCCGCAACAGCGGCAGGGGCGATGGCCCCGCCCAGCCCTGCGGGCGCGCTGGCGGCAGGGTGTAGGCCACCACGATCGTCTGGCCAGGCTGCAGACGCGCCGGCAGCGGCTGGCGCTGAATCGCGAGCAGGCGCAGGCGGGCGCGCACCTGCCGCTCAGGATCCAGCTGCACCTGCAGCACCTGAATCTCCGCCCGCAGGGGGGCCTGGCGCTGCTCCTGGCCGTAAACCCAGGGGGGCAGCTCGGCCCGCACCGGCGCCGGCAGCACCAGAGCAGCCAGGCCAGCCATCAGCACCATCAGCCGGCCTGGCGCAAGGGCAGATCCGACGGGGCGTTGCAGCGACATGGGCGGGGCTGGCCTGCAGCAGGAAAGGCTGTGGCTTTCACGCTCGCGTTGGGATTGGAACGATCCCTAGATTCCTGATCCTGAGATCACATCTCTTGATGTTTGACGCCTTCACCCGGGTCGTAGCCCAGGCCGATGCCCGCGGCGAGTTCCTCAACGCCGGCCAGATCGATGCCCTCGGCGCCATGGCGGCCGACGGCCTCAAGCGCATGGATGCCGTGAACCGCATCACCTCCAATGCGTCGAAGATCGTCACCAACGCAGCCCGCGAGCTGTTCGATCAACAACCCGCCCTGATCTCCCCCGGCGGCAACGCCTACACCCATCGCCGCATGGCCGCCTGCCTGCGCGATATGGAGATCGTGCTGCGCTACATCACCTATTCGCTGTTCACCGGCGATGCATCCGTGCTGGAAGACCGCTGCCTGAACGGTCTGCGCGAGACCTACCTGGCTCTGGGCGTGCCCGGCGCTTCGGTGGCGGAAGGCATCCGCAAGATGAAGGATGCATCCATCGCGATCGCCAACGACCGCAACGGCATCACTCCCGGCGACTGCTCCGCTCTGATGAGCGAGATCGGCACCTACTTCGATCGCGCCGCCGCCGCCGTCGCCTGAGGCCAGGCGAGCCGTTGAGCAGCTTCAGGCCTGCCGGAACCCCGCCTGATCGGGGTCCTCCGGCAGGCCTTTCCACTGCAGTGCCAGCCGCCGGGCCAGCAGCAGCAGGAGATAGAACTGTCGGGAGCGGCCGGGCGCCGCGAACACCGTCCGCAGCAGCTGCAGCAACGGGTCGCTGGGCTCAAGCCTGCCGCACAGCACCGCAATGGCCTCCGCCCCATGCCAGGCCCGATCAGCCTCCAGCAGCACGGCGCCGTTGGCCAGATCCAGCCCCCGCGCCTTGAGGTCCGCCCGCAGCTCGGCGTCGGCCCGGCCGTCGCGGATCTGCAGGCCCGGCACACCCCCCACCAGCTCGCTGCGCAGGGCGAAATACCTGCAGAACGGACAGCCGCCGTCGTAGACGAGCACCAGGGTCATGGCGCCATCCTGGCCACCACCCCACCACCGCCGTGACGCCCTTTCTCGCCCAGCTGCGAATCCGCATGGCTCCCCTGCTGCGGGCCAGCCTTCTGACCCTGGCGCTCGCCATCGCGCTGACCCTGTTGCCCGCCCCGCCAAGTTGGGCCGCAGCCGCTTCAGCAGACGGCGAGGCTGCCGATGTCCAGCGCTACGTCTGCGCCGGGGAGCCGCTGCAGGCCAGCGTGTACCGCGGCGCCGTTGATGCGCCGGCCATCCCCAACAGCAACGGCGGCACCGTGCCGGGCGGCTTCATCGTGCTCGAGTGGCGCGGCGTGCGGCTGCAGCTGCCCCGCACCAACAACGCCGGCGTGCCCAGCTACACCGATGGCCGCTGGTGGTGGCAGGCCACCGATCCCGCCCAGCCCACCTTCGCCGAGCGGCGTGGCGGCGTTACCCCCTACCCCTGCGAGCGGGCGGGCTGATGGATGGGGCCACGTCCAGCGATGCTGCGCTGCCGCCCTGGCGGCCGCTGCTGCGGGCGGCCCGCCAGCGGGAGGGACGCGCCCCCCAGGCCCGCTGGCTGCAGCTGGCCAGCGTCGCCGCCGACGGCAGCCCGCGGGTGCGCACGCTGGTGTTCCGCGGCTGGGCCAGGCCAGCCCAGCTGGATCTGCTCACGGATGGCCGCAGCGCCAAGGCCAGCGAGCTGGCGCGCGAGCCGCGGCTCGAACTCTGCTGGCTGCTGCCGAAGGCCCGCTGTCAGTTCCGGCTGCGCGGAGCGCTGCAGCCGCTGGATCCCGAGGCCGCCGCTGCGGCCCAGCAGCAGCATTGGCAGCAGCTGCGCCCCGAAGCCCGCGCCCTGTGGGGCTGGCCCGCCCCTGGGGAACCGCTGGAGCGATCAGCAGCGTTTCCGGCGGCGCTGGCGGATGGCAGCCCGCTGCCGCAGGCGTTTCAGCTGCTGCGCATCGCCCTGGTGCAGGTGGAGCTGCTGCAGCTCAGCGACGTGCCGCACCAGCGGCGGCGCTGGTGCGCTGCCGACGGCTGGCGGCAGCAGGAACTCAACCCCTGAGGCTCTGCTGCAGCGCGTCCAGCCGGCGGCCGTTCACCCCCAGATCGGAATCCCCCAGCCGCGACACCGAGCGCGCCTGCAGCAGGCCATGGGCCGTGTCGGCGTAGAGCTCGACATCATCGACAAAGCCGAACAGGGCACTGCTGGCGGTGGCGTGCAGGTAGGTCTGCGTCTGCTCCAGCAGCGCGGTGCGCGGCATCGCCGCGAGCACCGGCTGCAGCGCAGCCAGGCCGGCCTGCGGGTCCGCCACCGGCCAGTCGGCGCGGGCGCAGTGGGCCGGAGAGGGGCAGGGGGCCAGGGCGCCGCCATGCACCCCGAGCTCCGGCGGCACCGGCCCCACCACGTGGAACAGGGCGAGGCTGAGGAGCAGGAACCAGTGGGAGACGAGCTGGGGCATCAGGACAGGGGCTGGGTTGCTGGTGCGGCTGCGGGCTCCGCTGCGCTGGCGGCTGCGGGCTCGAGATAGGGCTCGAGAAAGGCCAGCGGCCGGGCCATCGTCTCGGAGAAGCCGAGGATGCCGCGGTCGACGTGGCGGTAGAGCAGGGTGTCATCGGCATCGAGCAGGAAGGTGCCGCCCCGCTGGGTGATGAAGGCATCGCTCGGCACATACGTGCGCCAGCGGCTCAGCACCTCGCGCATATTGGCCAGCCGCACAGTGGCCAGCTCGAACGGCCGCTGAAAGCCACGCCCCCCCGCCAGGGCAAACAGTGGACTCTCAAACCGCTGCGGCGCCGAACGATCGCCGGTGTAGCCGCGCAGCACCTCCGCCAGGGTTCCCGGCGAACCGAGGCCGGCGCACATCAGCAGCAGACCAGGCCAGGGTCCACCGGGCGTTCGCAGCCCCTCGTAGAGCCCGACGGCCCGATGCAGCGTGGGCTCCCTGTCCACCAGCAGGCACTCCCGCGGAAAGCCGGTGTAGTCGCAGAAGCGATCAGCGCCGGCCGCATCACCGATGGCGATCGCCAGCAGCTCGATCCCGGCGGCCGCCAGCTGCGGCAGGGCCGGCACCAGGGCCTGGGCGTATTCGAGGCTGTCGAAATCGCCGAGCTGGGAGAGCAGCAGCACCAGGCGCCTGCGGCCGCGCCCCAGACCCGGCAGCACGGCGAGGCGTTCCAGCAGGGGGGAGGGCGCTTGCATGGGCGCCACCGTAACCAGGGTGAGCAGGCCAGCGGCACAGCGCGCCTGGGAGACTGGTGTAAGCGCGGCGGACTTTCCCATGGCCCTGGATCAGCTGAAGGCCTTCCTGAAGCGCATGCAGGGCGATGACGCCCTCAGGCAGCAGGTGCTGGCCGCCGCCACCGCCGACGACGTGGCCCAGATCGCCCTGACCCTGGGCTTCGAGTTCAGCGGCGATGAGCTGCTGCGCGTGTCGGGCCAGACATTCGACCGCGTGACGGTGCGCAAGAACGACATTCCGGGCGAATACAACTGAGCCGGCCGCCTGAACCGGGCACCCCTGGGCCGGCGGCGGCCCTCGTCAAAGCAGCGGATGCCAGTGGCACAGCGGCCCCTGACCTGCCCCGATCGCCAGGGCGTGGCGCAGGCCCCCCTCCACGTAGACCTTGGCAGCCGTCACCGCCTCGAGCAGCGGCAGCCCGCGGGCGCGCCCGGCGGTGATCGCCGCCGCAAGGGTGCAGCCGCTGCCATGGGTGTGGGGCGTGTCGACCGTGGTGCTGCGCAACCAGCAGCCCTTACCTTCGGCCTGCAGCAGGTAGTCGCTGCCGCGTAGATCCGCCAGGCCGCCCCCCTTGATCAGCACCGCCGCCGGCCCCTGCTCCAACAACACGGCCGCCGCCCGCTCCACCTCGGCGGGGGTGGTGATCGGCAGGCCGCTCAGCAGCCGTGCCTCCTGCAGGTTGGGCGTGCTCAGCTCCGCCAGAGGCAGCAGCAACCGTCGGTAGGCCTCGATCGCGTCCGGCTCCAGCAGCAGTGATCCGGCGCGCGACACCATCACCGGATCGATCAGCCGGGGGATGGTCAGCGGCGCCAGCGCTGCGGCCGTGGCCTCGATCAGGCCTGCGTTCAGCAACATGCCGGTCTTGATGGCTGCCACGGGCAGATCGCTCAGAACCGCCTCGATCTGGGCCGCGAGGGCCTCCGGCGGCAGGGCATCAACCCGGCTGACGCCGCAGGTGTTCTGGGCGGTGACGCAGGTGATCGCCGAGCAGCCGTGCACCTGCAAGGCGCTGAACGTCTTGAGGTCGGCCTGAAGTCCGGCACCACCGCTGGAATCACTGCCAGCGATGCTGAGCGCGATCGGGGGGTGCATCAGCTGGCTGGGGGACACGGGATTCGGGTGTGAGCGCCGCCAACAGGGCCGCTGCGCCCACCAGGCCCAGCAGCCACCAGCGCCAGGGGCCACGCCCCAGCTGCGGCAGCCGGCGCCGCAGCTGCTGGGGGCGCGTTGATCGCCCCCCCTGGCGCTGCAGACCCTGCAGCGGTGTGCCGCAGCGGCCGCACACCATGCGTCCGGCCAGGCTGCGGTCGGCCCGGACGGACCAGCTGCCGCACTGCGGACAGGCCATGCAAGCGGCGGAGCAAACGACGCTCCCATGTTGGCAATGCGATCGGCCTCCAGCACTGGAGTGCCGCGAAGCGCGGGGCCGGATCAGGGCGAAGCCGCGGCAACTGAGGCAGCTGGGGCGGTGGCCAGTCGCCAGAGGGCCAGGCCCCCGCCGCGGCCGCGGGCAGCCAGCCAGCCGCTCGAATCCCGGGCGATCAAGGCGAAGAACGGCAGCCGCCGCGCTTCCGGCGCTGGCAGAGGCCGCCGCAGCAGGGTGCGGCCCGCCAGCTGCAGCTCCAGGACCTCGAAGCGAAACACCAGCAGCGGCCTCGCACCCGTGAGCCAACCAGGCCCCTGGAAGCAGAGCTCCAGGGGGCCCAGGCTCACGGCATTGCGCAGCATCAGGCCATCAGGGCTGGAGCGGATCTCGAGGCGCGCCGCCAGCCCCCGCAACAGGGCCGCAGAAACGGAGGAGGGCCGTTCACCACCCTTCGGCCAGACCTGATGCAGCTGCCAGCACCCCTGCAGATCGCCTGCCACCAGCCCCGTGCCGGCACGCCGGGCCACACACTCCAGTCGGAGCAGATCGGCACCAGAGGGTTCGGACGGAGACATCACACAGAAACGAAGGTCGAGGCGCCGTTGAGCAGGGCAGCTTTACCCTCCAATCAGGCCGGATCACGGGTTCATCAGCATCATGCCCAGATGGCTGAACAGCATCGGCAGCCAACTGGCTCTCAGCCAGGCGGCCACCGTGCTGGCCGCGCTGGCCGCGGCATCGCTGACCACCCAGGCCGTCAGCCGCGAGAGTGTTCTCAAGGCACGCGAGGGCTATCTGCGCAGGGACGCAGCCCTGATCCAGCAGACCTACGACAACACCCAAGGCATCCCCGAGCGAGCGCGCCAGGAACGGCTGGCACAACTACTGGCAACTCTCGGGGACGGCAACCATGCCTACTGGATCAGCACAGCCAGCGGCAGGACCATCTTCCCGTCACACACCAGGCACTCAATCCCCGCTGAGCGACTGACAGCAATCGAGCAGACAACGAAAGGCCAGCAAGACACGGGCACCTGGAAGTACAGCTCCAAGGATCTGCAGCACAGCATGCAGATCCCGATCCGTATCGACCAGCGGAGCTATTTAGCCAGCCGATACAAATTCCTGAGCTACTTCTCGGCACTCTGGGTAACGCAGAACATCACCGATCTCTCCTCCCTGCAAGCCTCACTGATTCGTTCGGCCACCGGCATCTACATCGGCAGCATTGCCTTCAGCCTGGTGATCTCATGGCTGCTCACCCGCCGCATCACACACCCGCTGAAAGTGTTATCGCTGAAGACCAACACGATTCAGGTAGAGAATCTCACCACAACCCGGCTGAACATGGCCCAGAGCTCGCAGGAGGTTGCCGAACTCTCCGCAGCCTTCAATGCCCTGCTCGCTCGTCTGGATATGAGCATGCAGAGCCAGCGGCAGTTCAGCCGCTCACTGAGCCACGAGCTCAGAAATCCGCTGATGACGCTCGAGCTCTGTCAGAGGCGACTCAAGCGCGAACTGAGAAATCGATCGGCCGAGGCCGCCATCCAAACCGTGGAGATCCAGCAGCAGGAGCTGAACCGGATGAAGAAGCTGCTCGATGGCCTGATGACCTTGTTCAAGGCCGGCCAGGCCTTGCCGGCACGGGCGATCGCCATCGTCAGCCTCGAGGAGGTGATTCAGGAGGCCGTGGAGGCTTCCAGGAATGCGGGCGATGGCCATGCCATCGCCGTGATCAGGGAGCAGGCCCCAACGGCAGATCCAGAAGCCTGGCAAGCGATGGCCGATCGGGAGCAGCTGGAGCAGGCCCTGATCAATCTCATCGGCAATGCCAAGAAGTACTCAGACCCCCAGCAAACGATCGCCATCCGGCTGGAAGCCCGCCATGGGCACATGGCGGTGATCGTTGAGGATCACGGCATCGGCATTCCGCTGGAGGATCAAGCCAGGATCTTCGAGCCGTTCTTCCGGGGCAGCAACACTCGCGGGCACGAGGGAACCGGCCTGGGCCTTCCGGTGGTGAAAGCCCTGGTGGAATCGATGGGCGGCAGGCTGGAGGTGTGGAGCCAACCCAGCCAGGGCAGCCGTTTCACCATCCTGCTGCCGCGGCAACCGAGCCCCTCAGGGCTGCGCGAGGGCCTGGCGTAGCGGTGCATCGGACACCTGCGGCAACGGCCGAGCCTGAGGCATCAGACCCAGCTGCACCTGCAAACGCTGCAGCGCGCCAAGGTTGCGCTCGAGCGCACCGCCGGGGGCCAGCAGCTGGCGCTGCTGCTCCAGGGGCAAGTACACAATGCCATCCTGAACCGTCTCGAATTCGGCCACCGACAACCCCTGCACCTCCGCCAGCCAGGCATTGGCTGAGCGCGGATGCTCGGCCGCATAGCGATGGGCCGCCTGCCAGGCACGCAGCAAGCGGGCAACCAGATCCCGATTCGAGGCCAGGAAGCGGCGATCCACCACCAGCACATTGTGGATTTCACCGGGGATGGAGCTGCTGTCAAACACCACCCTCGCCTTGCCGGTGCGCAGGGCCCAGGAGCTGAAGGGGGGGTACATCGCCGCGGCATTGAGCTCCCCACTGGCCAATCGGGCCGGCATCTCGCGCAAGGGGATATTGGGCAGGCTCACGTCCTGCAGCGTCATACCAGCCTGTTCCAGGGCGCGACTGACCAGAAACGGGCCCAGGCTGTTGGGTGTGACGGCCACGGCCTGACCCTTGAGGGCCTTCAGATCGGGCAGATCATGTGCCAGCAGCAGCTGGTCAGCCCCACGGGATTCATCAATGGCCAGCACCACCACCGGGCAGCGCTGCGGTACCCGGCTGCAGAGATCTACCAGCTCCATGGTGGTGAGCTGGGCCAGCGGGAGGCGCCTCCAGGCCAGATCGCGCAGGATCAGCTGGGGGTCGGCATAGCGCCGAACGTCGATCCGAATGCCCTGCTGCTGATCCAGGCCCCGCTGGGCCGCCAGAGCCAGATAGCCATAACCGGGCCAGGGGGAGACCGGCACGGGGAGCAGCGGCAGCCGCGCCAAGCGCCACCAGCTCAACAGAGCCGCGACCGTGGCGACGCAGATGAGACCACAAACCAGAGCAAACGCCGGGCTTCGCTTGAGCCGATTCATCCACAGACTGAACCTTGGCGACTATTGAAGGATTGCCCCCACAGCGATTGGGGAACGCAACAAACAAAGTAACCAGCAGATCACAGCGACCTACAGCGAGCTCCCGCCCTCATAGTGCAGGCCAGCAGCTCTCTGCTGCATTCTGCCACCTTCTGGCGCAGATCGGCTCAGGCTTTGACTATGGACGGGTTATGGTCAGGCATCGGACGTGGAACCGGCTTAACTCATACGCAGCATGAACATCCTGCTTCTCGAAGACAACGAGCAGCTGGCACACTGCCTGGCCATGGAACTTGAAGCAGAAGGATTCAACGTGATCACCGCCCGCACAGGTGCGGAGGGCCTGTCGCTTCTCCGGCAAGATCAGCACCAACCGGTAGGGGAAACGGGGATCGATGTGCTGATCATCGACTGGGATCTGCCTGATTTCTCCGGGGTTGATGTGTACGAACGCCTTGGCAAGCAGGGCAACCGGCCTCCCGCCTTGATGCTCACAGGCCGCGATCGGGTTGAAGATCGTGTTGAGGCGCTGAACCGCGGGTTTGACGACTATCTGGTCAAACCATTCTCCTTTGATGAACTGATTGCCCGCATCCATGCCATCAGCCGGCGGCGGCAGCAGGTGGCTGGGCCCAGCTCCAACGAGCCCAATCCACTCTCCGAGCGGGAGAAGGATGTGCTGAGCCTGATCGCCTGTGGGCTCAGCAATGGCGAGATTGCCGAGAAGCTGTTCCTCTCCACCGAAACGATCAAGTCGCACGTCAAGTCGATCCTCACCAAGCTGCACGCCAAGGACCGCACACAGGCCCTGGTGCTGGCGCTTCAGGCAGGCTTCGTGACCGTTCCCGACCGCGTGGATTGACACCGCTGCAGCAAGGACATCAGCTGACGCCTCAACACACAAGCCTGGAGTCCGGGGAGGGGCCCCGTACTCCAGGCAAAACGAATCCACCAAGGCGAATCCATCGAGTCAGGCCGTCAGGCCCTGCCGGCAGAGGCGGCAATGGAAACGCTCTCAACTGGCGCGATTGAGGCCCTGTTCAAGCAGGAAGGCTGCGAGATTGCTCATGCTGCGGCCTTCATAGTCCGAGCGATCCTGAAGGATCTGAAAGAGGTGATGCGACACCGTCACACTCAGGCGCTGAGGTGAACGCTGAATAAGTTCCAGACGTGGTTGGGTGGAAGCAGCTGAAAGCATCATCGGATCGTTTGCCAACGGAGTTGGTACGAGATGAATCATCCTGGAATCCGCCTCTGCTGTACCCACCCTGAGGAGTGAGCGCGCGTCACCCTGGCGAGTGAAACAGCTGCGGCTCCGCCCTCTACCCCCCGCAGGAACGCTGCAGCAGCCGGGGCGCCAGCATGGTGGACCATCAACCGGCCCCGATCCCGCCATGGCATCCCCCCCCCTGGCCGTGCCGGTGCTGAGCCAGGCCCAGCGCCGCAAGCAGGACGAGAGCAGCGATGCCTTCTTCTATGCCCAGCCGCGCTTCGTGCACCACCTTGATGGCGCCTTCCGCGCCCGCCTGACGGCGCTCTACCGGGAACGGCTGCAGGCCGGCGCCACCGTGCTCGATCTGATGAGCAGCTGGGTGAGCCACCTGCCAGACGAGCAGACCTTCGCCGAGGTGATCGGCCATGGCCTCAATGGCGCCGAGCTGGCCGCCAACCCGCGCCTGACGCGCCACTGGCTGCAGAACCTCAACGAGGACCAGACCCTGCCGCTGGCCACCGCCAGCGTGGATGCCGCCCTGATCGTGGCCGGCTGGCAGTACCTGCAGCAGCCGGAGGCTGTAGCCGTGGAGCTGCGGCGGGTGCTGCGCCCAGGCGGCCAGCTGATCGTGGCCTTCTCCAATCGCATGTTCCCCACCAAGGCGCCCCAGGCCTGGCTGGAGGCCTCCGACCGGGATCGCCTGGCCATGGTGGCGAATGTGCTGCTCTGCCAGGGCTGGCAGCTGGATCGGCTGATCTGCGAGGACACCCGCGCTGAAGGCCCCCTGGGCTGGATCGGCGGCAAGGGGGATCCCTTCTTCGCCGTGATCGCCCGCACCCCCGCCGCCGGCCATGACTGAGCTCGCCATCGTCGGGGCCGGCGTGGCCGGCTGCGCCCTAGCGGCCCAGCTGCGGCGGCAGGGCTGGAGCGGCTCGATCAACCTGCTGGAGATCGGCCGCGGCCCCGGCGGCCGCGCCGCAACCCGCCGCTCCCGCCGCGACCCCGCTCTGGCGATCAACCACGGCGCACCTCTGTTCAACATCACCGGCTCGCCGCCGCCTGCCTTGCTGGCGCCACTGCGGCAGGGGGATTGGATCCAGCCCTTCACGGGAGTGATCCAGGCGCTGGATGGCGAGGGCCGGCTCATCGAGGCCCACGGCGCGGGCGAGTGCGCAAGCGAGTGCGCGGCCGAGGGCTTTCATGCCGGCGCCCTCTGGCAAGGCGCTGGCGGCATGGAGCAGCTCAGCCGCGGCCTGCTGGCCCTGGCCGCCGAGGCAGCTGGCGGCAGCCTGCTGCGCAGCGGCACTCTGGTGCGCCGGCTGGAGCCCCTGCCCGGCGGCGAAGGCTGGCAGCTGCACGGCGAAGGCGACGCCCTGCTGCTGGAGTGCCGCTGGCTGGTGCTGAGCGGCACCCTGCTGGCCCATCCCCGCTGCCAGGCGGTGTTCGGCTGGCCGGAGGTGCCGCTGCAGGCGGCCGCCGAGACCCTGGATGATGCGCAGCTGCTGGAGGCCGCTGCCCGGCTGGCCGCGATCGACAGCACCGCCAGCAGCAACCTGCTGCTGAGCCTGCCGGCGGAGCTGGCGGCGGCCTGGCTGGCCCTGCCCTGGCGACTGCTGCAGCTCAGCCCCGCCGCCCAGGAGCGCTATGGCCTGCGGCGGGTGTCGCTGCAGCCCCTCGCCGACGGACGCTGCGCCGTGGTGGCCGAATCGAGCCCCGCCTTCGCTGCCGCCCATCGCCACGTGTATGGATCCCGCTCCTCCGCTGCCCAGCTTCTGGGAGCCGCACCGGATCCAGCGCAGGAAACCGCGACCCTCGTGGCCCTGCAGCGCGCGCTGGAGCAGGTGGTGGGCCTGAGCTGCACCGGCGCTGACGCTCACGCTCAGCTGATGCGCTGGGGCGCCGCCTTCCCGCTGGCGGCGGGCAGCGGGGCTGGCACGGCCGGCCTGCCCACCGATCTCCAGCTCTGCCCGGCCAGCCGCATCGGCTTCTGCGGCGATGCCATCGCCGGCTCCGGCTTTGGCCGTGTGGAGGGCGCCCTGCGCAGCGCCGAGGCCCTGGCCGCGCGGCTGCTGCCGCTGCTCTAGGCCGGCAGGCGCAGATCCAGGGCGTCGATCAGGGCCCGCTGGCGGACCGCCGGCACGAAGCTGTGGGCTGCCATGGCGCCGCTCACGGCCACCGGCGGCACGCCGATGCCCGGAAATACGCCGGCACCGCAGAGCACCAAGCCCTCGATCGGCGTGCCGCCACCGGGAAACGGCGAACGATCGGCGCCGATGGCCGGGCCATAGCTACCGCGCTGCACGTTTATGTAGCGGCGATGGGTGAGCGGCGTGCCCTGCAGCTCGATCACGATCCGCTCCGCCAGGTCCGGCACCAGCTGGCCGAGCACCTGATGGAACAGGCCGCAGCGCTCCGCCTTGAGGGCGTTGTAGGCGGCGCTGCCCGGCTCAAGATCCCGCCACAGCTCCCAGGGCTCGTTGGCGGGGGTGTAACCGTGCAGCACCTGATGGCCCGGCGGCGCCAGCGAGGGATCCAGCCGCGAGGGCATCGACAGCACCAGCATGTTGCGTTCGGCGCCGATGCCGCGCTGCCAGTCGCCCACCCAGACGTGGTGGATCGGCAACTCCTCCAGGCCATCCCCTCGCAGGCCGAGATGCCAGTGCAGAAAGCTGGCGCAGGCCGGGATGGCGTCGGTCTGCTCACGCCAGCGGCGCGGCAGGGCCTCCGGCGGCAACAGGGTGAGCGTGTCCCAGGGGCTGGCGTTGCTCACCACGCCGCGGCTGCTGCGCAGCTCCTCACCGCCGGCCAGCCGCACCCCCACAGCCCGGCCGTCCTCCACCAGGATCTGATCCACCGCAGCGCCGCAGCGCACACGGCCGCCGTGGCGCTCCAGGCCGCGCACCAGGGCGGCCACCACCGCCGGACTGCCGCCCAAGGGGTAGTCGAGAGCGGCATCGGGCTCAAACCACTCGCCGAACAGGGTGGCCATGGCGGCGGCGCTGGTCTGATCCAACGGCAGGCCGGAGATCAGGAACGACAGCATCTCCACCCAGTGGAGCAGGAAGGGATCGCGCAGATGGCGCCGCGCCATCGGTCCGAACGATCCACCCAGGGCCGCCATGCGCGGCGCATGGCGCAGCAGGGCCGCCGAACCACGGGCGCCGAGCACGCCGGCCATGCGCAGCCCTGGCCGCAACGCCAGCAGCGGCAGGGCGTTAGCAGCCCGGCAGTAGGGCTCCAGCCAGCGCAGGAAGGCGGCCCACTCCTCGGCCACGGCCGGCCCACGCAGCTGGCGCAGCACCGCCAGAAACGGATCGGCGCCGACGCCGATGCGCAGCTGCCCCTCCGGCAGCAGCAGACCCCACTCGCGGTAGGGAATCACCGGCAGCTCCTCGCCCACCGCCCGCAGCACCTGGGCGAGCGGATTGCGGGAGGGCCAGCGGCCCAGGCCGCTCCACAGGGAGGGCCCCGATTCGAACTGGAAGCCCCGCCGCTCGAACCCGTGGGCGGCGCCACCGGGCCGGTCGTGGGCCTCGAGCACCAGCACCTCCAGGCCATGCCAGCCGGCGATCGCGGCGCAGCACAGCCCCCCCAGGCCGCTGCCCACCACGATCAGATCCGGACGGCTGCTCACGCCAGGGCGAGGGAGATGGTTCCGATCATGCCGGTCGGCGCCAGAGGCCCAGCCACTCCTGCTCGCGGGGGCGCCCGTCGCAGCCGAGCGCGGAGTGGTTTGGCCAGACTGATTTCGCCGCACATCCGCTGACGGGAGTGCTTGGCGGGAACCCACTGCGGTGATGCTCAGATCAGCTCACGCCGGCATCGCCGCCGACCAGCCCGATGCTGATCACCCAGACCAGTCGTCGCCCTTACGCGGAGGTGTGCGCCCGCCTCAACGACAGCTGTGGCCGCCATGGCTACGGCGTACTGGCCAGCCACGACATCGGCGCCACCCTGCACAGCAAAGGGCTGGAGCATCCAGAGCAGTGCAGGGTGTTCGAGATCTGCCATCCCGGCCACGCCGCTGCAATCCTGGCGGCCGACCCACACCTGGCGGCCGCACTCCCCTGCCGCATCGCCGCCGTTGCGCAGAACGGCACAACCACGCTGTCGATGCTCTCGCCACGACAGCTCCTGCAGAGCCTGAACAACGCCGACAGCGTGCAGGCCCTGGCAGAACAGGTGGAGCTCGACACCGTGGCGATCCTCACGGAGGCCGCAGCCCCGTGAACACAGGCAGCGGCCGATCACCGGGCGCAGCGACCAAGGCACCACCGGTGGTGGGCGCAGGCAAGAAGAACAGCCAGATCTGGCGTTCCGCCTTTAACCTGCGGGCAGCACCCTGATCCGAGCCCAGCCCGGCACGCGCCATGCGGCACCTGCTTCAGAGCTTCGCCGGCAGCCTCAGCGCCGGTCTCGATGCCGGCCTCAGCGCCGGTCTCGAGGCCGATCGGCACGAACCGGCGGCGCAGGCCCCCTTCGTCTACACGACGGCGATCAGCTCCAACGCCGGCCTGGTGCGGTCGCTAGCGGGCATCACGCTGATCGCCCGGGAGATGGGGTTCGAGCGGGAGGCCGAAACGCTCTATTCAACGGATGCCCTCAGCGCCACGTATCACGCCCAGCACAACCAGAGCAGCGTGGCCCTGGCAGTGGAGGTCTGCCCACCGCGCCAGACGGTGTCCGTAGCTGTGTCCGGCAGCGACAACGAAGAGACCTACCGCCTGTTTCTCGACGCCGACGCCCGCCTGTTCGGCAACTGCTGAATCAGTCCTGCCGGAACTGCTGCAGCTGCTCCTCGAGCCGCTGCTTGAGTCGGGTCTGCACCAGCTGGCAAAGGTCATCCACCAGGGCGCTCTGGGCCTGCCAGGTGGTGCGGGCTCCCTCGCGCTGGCAGCTCACCAGGCCGGCCCGCTGCAGCTGACCCAGCTGGCGGCTGATGTGGGACTGGGAGAAGCCGGTGGCCTCGATCAGCGCGCTGACATCCATGGGCTCCCGCCGGAGCTGACAGAGCAGCTGCAGCCGGGCCGGCTCACTCAGCAGGCGAAAGAACTGGCTGTACTCCTCCAGCAGCTGAGGAGAGGGCATCGAGCCGGCGGCAGCCATGGGGCGCTGGTATGTCGCTCAGCGCATTATGCCCAGCCACGCAAAGCTGCGGCACAACAACAGCCGCCATAACGGCTTTATGCGTGTAGCGTCATAGCAGTGTGAATCTCTGCTCCATGGCGGTCGCCCCTGCGGCGGGCTCCTCACCCGCGCCCACCATCTCGCTTGCCGCTGCCGCCGGTGGCGCAGCGCTGCTGGTGCGCCAGCTGTTTGATGCCGAAACCGGCACCTTCACCTATCTGCTGGCCGATGTGACCAGCCGGCGGGGGGTGCTGATCGATCCGGTGTTCGAGCAGCACGAGCGCGATCTCGCGCTGATCCGCGAACTGGGGATCGAACTGGTGGCCAGCCTTGACACCCACGCCCATGCCGACCACGTGACCGGCAGCTGGCTGCTGCATGAAGCCACCGGCAGCGCCATCGGCCTGGCGGCGGCCGTCGGCGCCGCGAACGTGACCCTGCCCCTGCAACACGGCGATCAGGTGCCGTTCGGGGCGCGCCATCTGGAGGTGCGCAGCACCCCCGGCCACACCGACGGCTGCCTCAGCTTCGTGCTCGACGACCGGAGCCTGGCCGTCACCGGCGATGCCCTGCTGGTGCGCGGCTGCGGCCGCTGCGATTTCCAGCAGGGCGATGCCCACACCCTCTGGCGCTCGATCACCGAGCAGCTCCTGTCCCTGCCGGAGGCCTGCCTGCTCTATCCGGGGCACGACTACACCGGCCGTGGCGTGAGCTCGGTGGCGGAGGAGAAGGCCTTCAACTCCCGCCTCGGCGGCGCCGCCAGCGAGCGGGATTTCGTCGGGCACATGCGGGCGATGAAGCTGCCGCACCCACACCGGATCGCCGTGGCCCTGCCGGGCAACATGCGCTCAGGCAAGCCGCACGACCCGGTCAGCACGCCCAGCTGGGCGCCGGTGCAGCGCAGCTATGCCGGCCTGCCGGAGCTGCCACCCGCCTGGGTGGCAGCCCATCAAGGCGAGGTCGCCATCCTCGATGTACGCGGCCTGGAGGAGGTGCAGGGCCCTGACGGCCACATCGCCGGCAGCCTCACCATCCCCCTGCCCGAGCTGCAGGGGCGCCTCGGCGAACTGCCGGACGACCAACCGCTGGTGGTGGTCTGCCACGCCGGCAGCCGCTCCGCCCTGGCCACCCAGCAGCTGCTGAAGGCCGGCCGCGAGCGGGTGGCGAACCTGCGCGGCGGCCTGGCCCGCTGGGCGGATGAGGGCTACCCCCTCAGCGGCACCGAAACCATCTGAACGGAAAGAGCAATGAACCACGCCACCATCAACCAACCCGTCCGCCTCAGCGCCCAGGACCTGGCCCGCCAGCTGGAGAGCGGGGCGATCCGCGTGATCGATGTGCGCGAACCGATGGAATACGCCGGCGGCCACATCGCCGGCAGCCTCAACGTGCCGCTGGCCCGGCTCGCCGACACGCCGCTGCCGGAAGGGCCCCTGGTGCTGGTCTGCCAGAGCGGCAACCGCAGCCTGCAGGGCTGCCGGCGGTTGCTGGATCGCCAGCCCGGCCGCCTGCTGCTGGATCTCGACGGCGGCATCCCCGCCTGGCAGCAGGCCGGCCTGCCCCTGCTGCGGCAGGCGAACGCACCGCTGCCGCTGATGCGCCAGGTGCAGATCGCCGCCGGCTCGCTGGTGCTGCTCGGCCTGATCCTCAGCAACACCGTGGCGCCGGCCTGGATCGCCCTCACCTGGTTCGTTGGCGCCGGCCTGTGCTTTGCCGGCATCAGCGGCTTCTGCGGCATGGCCCGCCTGCTGGCCGCCATGCCCTGGAACCGGATGGCAACGCGATGACGATCGCCATCGCGTTGCTGCTGGGCACAGGGGGCGCTCTGATCGGCCTGCTGCTCGCCCTGCTCGGTGCCGGCGGCTCGATCCTGCTGCTGCCCCTGCTGGTGAGCGGTGCGGCGCTGCCCACCCGCGAGGCGGTGCCGCTCTCGCTGCTGGTGGTGATGGTGCTGGCCCTGATCAATCTCGGCCCCTGCCTGCGCCGCCGCCAGATCGCCCCGCGACCGGCCCTGATCCTGGGGCTGCCCGCCCTGGCCGGCAGCTGGATCGGCGGCAGCTGGGTGAAGGCCGGCCTCGTGCCGGAAGCCCTGCAGCTGGGGGTGTTCGCAGCAGCGGCGCTGCTGGCCTCCTGGCTGCTCAGCCGGCCCATGGAGCCAGCAGCCAGCAGCCGTGCGCAACCCGCCGGCGGCCGGGAAGGAACCGGCCAGCCGGTGCTGCTGGCGGTGCAGGGCCTGCTGGTGGGCCTGCTCACCGGCGTCGCCGGCGTGGGCGGCGGCTTCGCGATCGTGCCGGCCCTGGTGCTGCTGGCGGGGCTGCCGATGGCACTGGCCAGTGGCACCAGCCTGCTGCTGATCGTCGTGAACGCCCTGGTGGCCCTGGCGGCGATCGGCCACTGGCCCGCCAGCAGCCTGCCACTGCTGCTGCCCCTGCTGCTCGGCGGCGTGATCGGCGCCGCCGCCGGCCAGCGGCTGGCGCCGCGGCTGAACGATCGGCAGCTGCGGCGCGGCTTCTCGGCGCTGCTGATCGGCTCGGCTCTGCTCAGCGGCGTTGAGGCCTGGCATCGGCACGATCGGGAATCGGCTCAGGCCGCCGCCAGCGGCGCCGATTCCACCAGTTCGGGAGCCAGCCGCAGGCCGCTCTCACCGGCGGGCACCTGCAGCAGCTGAGCCTGGCGGATGCGTGAGATCAGGCGGGTGGTGGTGACCCGGGTGGTGCCGATCAGTTCGCCGATGCGCTCGTGGGTGAGGCGAAAGGGCAGATCGCACCAACCACCGCAGCGCCGGCCCAGGCGCCGCACCAGCAGGCTCAGCAGGGCATGCAGCCGCTGCTCGGCGCTACCGAGATGGCGGATGCGCAGCAGCTGCAGGGTCCACTCGTTCACCGGATCGAAGCCCTCACCGCAGCGGGGTTCGGCATCGCTGCGGAACAGCAGTGGCGTGAGGGCCTCCACGCAAACGCCCTCGCTGCAGAGGCGGTCGGTGCGCAGCTGGTCGCCCGGCTGCAGGAAGGCGAGGGTCATGCCCTCGGTTTCCTCGCAGGGGCAGTACACCCTCGCCATGCCATCCAGCACCTCGATGCAGCTGCCCGCTGGCCGCAGGGCTGGATCCAGCAGCACCGTCTGACCCACCGGCATGCGCACGGCGTTCACGGGGGCATCAGGCAGAACGCGGAAGCTCATGGCACAGCAGGGGCCCGCCGGAGCGGACCGACGGGCTAATTGCGAATGCGTCGCAACCTAAACAAGCCAGCTGCCTTTTTGCAAGCGATTCTCAAGTGCAGTGCGCAGCTGCGAAGACCTGCCCACTCCTGCCAGGCCACTGCCTGCCAGCTCACTGCCAGCCGTTGGCCTCCATCAGCCGCACCGCCGCCTTGTTCTTGGCCCCCAGCTGCTCGGCGGAAACCCCATCGGCCTTGAAGCTGCCGAAGCGCTGCAGCACCGGGTTGTTGCCGTTGCCCCGCAGCGGGTACTCGTTGTTGGCCTCGGCATAGCCACGGCCGCCGCTGGGCGAGGCGAGGAACTCGATCAGCTTCAGGGCCGCCGCAGGGTTGGTGGCGCTCTTCAGCACACCGGCGCCGCTGATGTTCACGTGGGCGGGCGTCGGAAACACCACCTTGATGCGGTTGGCCAGGGCCTTATCGGCCGCACCGCTCTCGCCGGCGGCCATGCGCGCCACGTAGTAGCTGTTCACCAGCCCCACACCGCACTGGCCGTTGGCGATCGCCCGGATCAGCGGCGTGTCGGAGGTGAAGAAGGGCTGCCGCACGTTGGCCACCATCCCCTTCACCCAGGCCGCCGCCGCTCCATCGCCGCGCAGGATCAGCTGATCGGCCACCAGCGACTGGTTGTAGACGCTCTTGCGATCGCGCAGGCAGAGCTTGCCCTTCAGCGCCGGGCTGGCCAGATCGGCATAGGTGCGAATGCTGGCGGGGTTCACCTGCCTGGGATTGACCACCACCACCCGCACCCGGCGGGTGAGGCCATACCAGCGCCCCTTGGAATCGCGCAGGTTGAGCGGCACAT
>CAIZNP010000331.1 GCA_903934375.1 uncultured Synechococcaceae cyanobacterium | reverse complement strand
TGCCCCTGCCGATGAACCGTGACCTCCACCCACTCGGAGAGGGCGTTCACCACCGACACGCCGACGCCGTGCAGGCCGCCCGACACCTTGTACCCACCGGCGCCGAACTTGCCGCCGGCATGCAGGACGGTGAGCACGGTTTCCAGAGCGCTCCTGCCGGTGCGTGGGTGCACATCGGTGGGAATGCCGCGACCGTTATCGGTGACGGCGCAGCTGCCGTCCTCGTTGAGGACGACGAGAATCTGGTCGCAATGGCCAGCGAGGGCCTCGTCGACCGAATTGTCGACCACCTCGTAAACGAGGTGATGCAGACCACGGGGCCCCGTGGTGCCGATGTACATGCCCGGCCGCTTACGCACCGGCTCCAGGCCTTCCAGCACCTGGATCTGCTCGGCGCCGTAGGCCGCCTGAACTTTCGTGGCTTCGCTCATGGGTTCCGGCGTGGGCACGACCTGGTGCCGTCGGGACGCGCGGCAAGGGCCTGGGAGGCGCGCAGAGGCGGTGCCTTGAAACCCAATCTACCACCGATGCAATAGAGAGGCTCCTGGGGGCCTCTGCGTTGACATTTGACCCAGGGGTGCAACCCTGTCTCCCGCAGGAACCGCCGCCGAGCGACGCCGGAGGCCGCAGCGAAACGCGCCTGAGCCAGGCCAAAGTGCCCGCATGGAGAGCGTGACCCACCCCGCGACGGCCCCCACCGACCAGTCCCTGCTGCCCCTGCTGATCGTTCTGCTGGGCCCCACGGCCAGCGGCAAGACCGATCTGGGCATCGCCATCGCCCAGGCCCTGGATCTGGCGGTGCTGTCGGTGGATTCACGCCAGCTCTACACGGAGATGGACATCGGCACCGCCAAACCCACCCCGGAGCAGCGGGCGGCGGTGCGGCATGAGCTGCTGGATCTGCGCCGGCCCGACCAGCCGATCAACCTTCAGGAGTTCCGCGCCGAGGCGGAACAGGCCATCGCCGCCGAACACCGGCGCCGCGGCGTCGCCCTGCTGGTGGGCGGCAGCGGCCTCTATCTCAAGGCGATCAGCCAGGGGATGACACCACCGGCGGTCCCTCCCCAGCCGCAGCTGCGGGCCCAGCTGGAGGCCCTCGGCCAGCCCCTGTGCCACGGGCTGCTGGCGACCGCGGATCCGGTGGCGGCATCGCGGATCATGCCCCGCGATGCCGTGCGCACCCAGCGGGCCCTCGAAGTGCTGTACGCCACGGGGCGTCCGCTGAGCGTCCAGCAGGGGGCCAGCGCCCCGCCCTGGCGGGTGCTGGAGCTGGGTCTGAACCCAGCGGACCTCAAGCCGCGCATCGCCGCCCGCAGCGGTGCCATGTTCGCGGCGGGATTGGTGCAGGAAACCCGCGGGCTGGTGGAGCGCTACGGCGAGGACTGCCCGCTGCTGGACACGATCGGCTACAGCGAGGCCCGAGCCGTGCTGCGCGGCGACCTCAGCGAAGCGGAAGCAATCAGCCAGACCAGCCGCCGCACCCAGCAGTTCGCCAAGCGCCAGCGCACCTGGTTCCGGCGCCAGCACCAACCCCTATGGCTGGCAAGCGAGGGCTCGATCACCGATACCGGTTCCGATCCGCTGCAGGTGGCCTTGTCGGCGATCGAGCGCGTTCTAGGGTGAACAATGAACAGCAACACCCTTTACCCGACCTCTCGCCCGCCTGAATGCCACCCCGTCCCCGTTTTGACCGCCGCGCTCCTGTACGGGAGCTCCCCAACATCAACGACCGCATCAGTTACCCCCAGCTGCGGGTGGTCGATGCCGACGGCAGTCAGTTGGGGGTGATCTCAAGGGAGGCAGCCCTGGAGGTGGCCCAGGACCGCGAGCTCGACCTGGTGCTGGTCAGTGAGAAAGCCGACCCGCCGGTCTGCCGGATCATGGACTACGGCAAATACAAGTTCGAGCAGGAGAAGAAGGCCAAGGAAGCCAAGAAGAAGTCGCATCAGACCGAGGTCAAGGAGGTCAAGATGCGCTACAAGATCGACCAGCACGACTACGACGTGCGCATCGGCCAGGCCGTGCGCTTCCTCAAGGCCGGCGACAAGGTGAAGTGCACCGTGATCTTCCGCGGCCGCGAGATCCAGCACACCGCGCTGGCTGAGCTGCTGCTGATGCGCATGGCCAAGGACCTCGAGGAGAGCGCCGAGATTCAGCAGGAGCCAAAGCGCGAGGGGCGCAACATGATCATGTTCCTCAGCCCGCGCAAAACACCCCTGGCCAAGGAGAAGGAAGCGGCCGCCGCCGCCAGCAAGGCAGTGCGGACGATCGAAACACCGCGCCAGGCTGCTGCCAGCGCGGCGGCCGCCGCCGAGAGCTGAGGGGCGGGGCAAGCCCGGCCGGCGGCCGCCGCCGCTACAGCGCCTCGCTGAAGAACGCGAGCATGGCCGCCCAGCCGGAGGCTGCACCCCCGGGCTGGAAATCAGCCCGGGCTTCGCACAGGTAACCGTGGCCGGCCCCCGGCGCCAGCACCAGCCGGTGGCGCCCCTGGGGGCTGCAGCAATCGACGCCGCCATTGGCGGCCGTGAGCGCCGCCGCCAACGCCTTCATCTCCTCCGCGGGGATCAGCGGATCGGCGTCGCCACGGAAGCAGAACAGGCGGCCGGGGATCTCGGGCAGCACGTCCAGCGTGGGCGGCCCGCCCCCTGGCCGGAACGATGCCACCCGGGCGCCGTAGAAGTCGCAGGTGGCGGCGACCTGAGGCAGGGTGGCCGCCAGCATCGCCAGGTGGCCGCCGAAGCAGAAGCCCACGCAGCCCAGGGGCCGCTCCGCCAGGCCATCGCCGGCATGGGCCTGTTGCAGCCAGGCCGCCGCCGCCGCCACGTCATCGAGCAGCTGATCGGCGCTCACCTGGTCGCGGTGCTCCCGGCCCGCAACCAGTCCCGCTTCGTCGTAACCCACATCCAGCTGAGGCGCCGTGCGCCAGAAGGTGCTGATCGCCAGGGCGGCATAGCCCTGCTCCGCCAGGCGGTCGGCCACGCTGCGCACCCAGGCGTTGACACCGAACACCTCCGGCAGCACCAGCACCCCCGCCCGCGGGGGACTGGCACCCGCCGGCCGCGCCCACCAGGCGGGCATGGCGGCAGGGATCGTGACCCACTCGGACTGGATCGTCATGGCTGGGCTCTGTGGGCCACCGTCACACTGCCGTATGCCAACGCTGCAATTGTCACGGGCGTCAAAGGTCCGTAAGGTGCGGCGACAGCGTTGTGCCAATCCGGCGTGCGGTTCCACATCCAGCAGGACAGCGACATTCCGGCGTCGAGCCAGCTGTACAACCAGATCTGCTTCGCCATCGCGGCGCGCCACTTCCCGCCGGGCCACCGCCTGCCGAGCACGCGCCAGCTCGCCATGCAGACCGGCCTGCATCGCAACACGATCAGCAAGGTCTACCGCCAGCTCGAGACCGATGGGGTGGTGGAGGCGATGGCCGGCTCGGGCATCTATGTGCGCGACCAGCAGAACCCTCGCGAGATCAAGCCGCCGCCGGGCCTGCGCGGCCGACCGCTGCCGGATATCGACCGGGAGGTGCGCCAGAGCATCGATGGGCTGCTCAACGCCGGCTGCACCCTGCAGCAGGCCCGTGACCTGCTCACCCGCGAGATCGACTGGCGCCTGCGCTGCGGCGCCCGCGTGCTGGTGAGCACCCCCCGCGAGGACATCGGCGCCTCGATGCTGATCGCCGAGGAGCTCACACCCAGCCTCGACGTGCCGGTGGAGGTGGTGCCCATGGAGGAGCTGGAGGCCGTGCTCGAGAGCTCCAGCAATGGGACGGTGGTGACCAGCCGCTACTTCCTGCAGCCGGTGGAGGAGATCGCCCGCCGCCACGGCGTGCGCGCCGTGCCGGTGGACCTCAACGACTTCCGCCACGAACTCGACCTGCTCAAGGACCTGCGCGCCGGCAGCTGCGTGGGCCTGGTGAGCATCAGCCCGGGCATCCTGCGGGCCGCCGAGGTGATCCTGCACAGCATGCGCGGCAACGAGCTGCTGCTGATGACCGCCACCCCCGATGTGAGCAGCCGCCTGCTGGCCCTGCTGCGGGCCGCCAGCCACGTGCTCTGCGACCGTCCCAGCCTGCCGCTGGTGGAGCAGAGCCTGCGCCAGAACCGCGCCCAGCTGATGCGCCTGCCCCAGGTGCATTGCGCCCAGAGCTACCTGGGCAGCGCCACCATCGATCTGCTGCGCAAGGAGATCGGCCTGCTGGCGGCCTGAGCGCCTCTGGAGCGCCGAGAGCGACACGCCAGACTCTGCCGATGCTGAAAGCCCTGCGCGCCGACCTGGCGATCATCAAGGAGCGCGACCCGGCGGCGCGTGGCACGCTGGAGATCCTGCTCTGCTACCCGGGACTGCACGCCCTCAGCCTGCACCGCCTCAGCCACAGGCTCTGGCGGCGGCGCTGGCCGCTGACACCCCTGCTCGCCAGAGTGCTCAGCCAGCTGGGGCGCTGGCTTACCGGCATCGAGATCCACCCGGGCGCCCGCATCGGCCACGGCGTGTTCATCGACCACGGCATGGGCGTGGTGATCGGGGAAACCACCGTCATCGGCGACAACTGCCTGCTCTACCAAGGCGTGACCCTGGGCGGCACCGGCAAGGCCCACGGCAAGCGGCACCCCACCCTGGCGGAGAACGTGGTGGTGGGCGCAGGCGCCAAGGTGCTGGGGGC
>CAIZNP010000330.1 GCA_903934375.1 uncultured Synechococcaceae cyanobacterium | reverse complement strand
GCGATCTCGAGCCTCTCCCGCTCCGGATGCCCCTCAATCCCCTTGACCACCACCTCGCTGATCAGAACCTTCGGCTCCGCAGGAGACGGAGGCGTCAACGCCTCGCTGGCGGCCGGAGCGTCTGCGGGTGGCTTCGGCTTCGGACTGACAGCCTCAGGCTTCGGCGTGGGTATTGCCGCGGGAGCGGAACCTGGGCGGGCCGAGGGCGCATCCACCTGGCCGGACACCGGCGGCGCTGCCAGCGCCGGCTGCCCCAGTGCTGCCGCTGCCGCCATGGCCGCCAGGGGGACAACGCGGCTCAGACCGTTGCGGTGGGCAGCCATGGGGGACCAGTCAGGTGCGGCAATGCCGCAAATTCCGCCGAACCTACCCGTGGATGCGGGGGGTTGGACATGCCCCCTGGACCCGTTTGAGAACCTCCCCGTAGGCCTCCACAACGCCGCCGAGATCCTGACGGAAGCGATCCTTGTCAAGAATCCGGTCCTGACCGTCCGCCACGCGGAGGTCCCAGAGGCGGCAGGTGTCCGGGCTGATCTCATCAGCCACCACCAACTCGCCATCCGCGCTGACACCCAGCTCGATCTTGAAATCAACCAGCTGCAGCGCAAGGTCAGCGAAGAAGCGCCGCAGGGTGGCGTTCACGGCAAAGGCCAGTCGCTCCAGCTCGCTCCGCTGCGCCGGCGTCAGCAGGCCAAGCCGCTCCAGGCGTGCGTCGGTGAGCAGGGGATCGCCAAAGGCGTCGTCTTTGTAATAGAGATCGAGCAACGGCGGCTCCAGGGGGGTGCCGGGGGCGATCGGCATCTGCTTGCAAAGGGAGCCGAAGGCGGTGTTGCGCACCACCACCTCCACCGGCACGATCCGCACCGGCCTCACCAGCATCCAGTTCGGCGGCTCCAGGGCGATGTAGTGCGTGGGGATGCCGTCGCGCTCCAGCAGCTCGAACAGTCGCGCGGAGATCTGGCAGTTCAGCTCGCCCTTGCCGGCAAGCTGCGCCTTCTTGAGTGCGTTGAAGGCGGTGGCGTCGTCCTTGTATTCCACGGCCACCCGATCGGGCCGGTCGGTGGCGAAGACGCGCTTGGCCTTGCCTTCGTAGAGCAGCGTTCCGAGGGTGGTGGCGGTCATGGCTGGGATGTGGCGTGGCCTCCGGGGGCACGCGGCGAGCGGAGCTGCTGCTGCAGCTGCGCCGTGCGTGCGCCCTGCGGGGAATCCTGCCGCCTGAGCTGCCACTCGCTGTAGGCGTCATCCACCCGCTGGCTCAGCACCAGCAAACGGCCGTTGGCACGCTCGCTCGACCCGCCCTCCTTCTCCATCAGACGACGCTGATCCTCCAGCAGCGCCAGCGCCACGCCCCAGGCCTGCGCGGCAGCGGCCTGGTCCAGCGCACGCTCGATCAGAGCATCCCGCTGCTCCAGGGGCAGTGCCTCGAACAGGGCGACCGCCCGCTGCAGGCGCTCAGCGGCGAGCTGGCCGGGCATCTGGCCGGCCAGCAGCGCCGCAGCCGCCTCCTGGCGACGACCGAGCACCTCAAGATGGTCGGCATACATGTCCAGCGCAGACCTGGTAGCCAGGGTGCCGGTTTCGCGAAGCTGCAACGGCAGGGCAATCGTTTCCAG
>CAIZNP010000329.1 GCA_903934375.1 uncultured Synechococcaceae cyanobacterium | reverse complement strand
CTCAGCCAGTGGGGCACTGCCCTCGGCCTGATCGCCGATCGCCCCTGGTTCGGCTGGGGGGCAGCGGCGTTCAGCGTGATCTATCCCCTGCGCACCGGCCACTGGCACGGGCATCCCCACAACATCGTGATCGACCTGGCCCTCAGCCATGGCTTGCCGGCGGCGCTGCTGCTGGTGGCCCTGGTGCTGGGGTTGCTGATCCGCGCCGCCAGAGCCGGCATGGCCTCCGGTGCGCTGTTCGAGCGGGCCTGGTGGGCGGCGGTGCTGGTGTTGGCGGCACTGCATGCCACCGACATCCCCATGTACGACAGCCGCATCAACATCGCCGGCTGGATTCTGCTGGCCGGTCTGCGCTGTTATCGCTGATCGGCCTGCCCCGCCAGGCTGCTGGCGGCATGCCCGGCCAGCACCTCCGGTGTGAGCGCGCCTTGCAGGTGAGTCCAGGGCAGCACCCGCTCGGTCTGCCAGGTGGTGTGGATGACGTCTTCCCACGCTGGTGGTGGTGATGTGTCCGCGCTGCGGGACACTCCCGGGCTGCTGGCCTGCTCCAGGACCTCGCGATAGGCCTTCTTCCAGCCCCCCAGGCTGTCGTGGCTGCCGCGGGCGGCGGCGATCACCGGGGCCAGGCGGCGGTCGCTGCGGGAGAGCAGGGCCTGGATCACGCTCCAGCCGTAGCTCTCGGGGCGCAGCTCGATGCCCTTGGGCTTGAGGCGTTTGGCCAGCAGCTTCAGCCGCTTCTCGGCTTCGGGCCGCACCCCCTGCCACTGGAACGGTGTGTGGGCCTTGGGCACGAAGGTGCTCACCCCGAGGGAGAGCCGCAGGCCAGGTGTGGCTGTCTTCAGATCCAGCAGCAGCTGGGCGGTGGCCTCCACATCGGCCTCCTCCTCCGTGGGCAGACCCACCATCCCGTAGAGCTTCAGCCCGGTGAGTCCGCCTTCCTTCGCATACCGAGCAGCGGCATAGATCTCCTCGCTGGCCAGCTTCTTGTTCACCACCTGGCGCATGCGTTCGCTGCCGCTCTCGATCGCGATCGTGAGCGATTTGCTGCCGCGCTTGGCCAGGATCCGCCCCAGCTCGGGCGTCACCGTGGCGGCCCGCACCGAGCTCACGCTCACGCGGGTGCCCTCGAAGCGATCCTGATCCAGCCAGGCCAGCAGATCGGCGAACTGCGGGTGCTGGGTCACCGAGGCGCCGAGCAGCCCAAGGCGCTGGGTGGCGCTGAGGCCCTTCTCCACCGCCGGGATCAGGCCGTCATCAAGGCTGGGCGTGCGGAAGGGCAGGGTGAGGTAGCTGGCCAGGCAGAAGCGGCAGAGCTCCGGGCAGCTGCGCACCACCTCCACCATGTGGATCGAGGGCCAGGCCGCCTCCGGGGTGATCACCGTGGAGTGGCTGAGGGTGTTGCCGCGCCAGGTCTGCTTGGCCACCGTGGCCGGGATGCCGGCTTCTGTTGGTTCAACACCCAGCAGCTCGCCCTCGCTGCCGTAGCGGGGGGCGTAGAGGCTGGGCACGTAAACGCCCGGCACCTGGGCCAGCTGGCGCAGGCGCTCGGCCCGTGGGGTCCCGCGGTGCTCCTGCACCGCATCCACGAAGGCCGGCAGCAGCAGCTCGCCATCGCCCAGCAGCACCGCATCGAAGAACGGCGCCAGCGGTTCGGGGTTGGCCGTGAGCACCGGGCCGCCGCCGAACACGATCGGGTCGCCGTCGCCACGCTCCGCCGCCCAGATGGGAATGCGCTGCTGCTCGAGCAGATCCAGCAGCACCGGCCCATCCAGCTCCCAGCTCAGCGAGAGGCCGAACAGATCCAGGGTCGGCCCGCGGCTGCGGTTGCCGCCGTGGGGCGGATCCCCCTGGTCGGTGAACAGCCGGCGCACATCCACATCAGCACGCCGGGCCAGCGTGGCCCACACCACCTGGTAGCCGAGGCTGGTGATGCCCACGCTGTAGGTGCTGGGGAAGGCCAGCACGGCCCGCAGGGCCCCGGCTTCGGGCACGGCGGGCTCAAACAGCAGGGTTTCCTGGTTCAGGGTGCGGTGGGGTTTTGTTATTCATCTTGCATGTTGGTGGCGAGGGGGGTGCATTCAGCCTCGGTGCGCTTGATGGATCAAGGGGATGCTCATGCAACTTGTAGGGAGATCGGAGTGGCGGTGGAAACACTGAAGTTCTCCAGCCTGATCATGCAGTCGGTGGAGAACTGATAGCCTGCGATGCTGTCATTAATGACCAGCAGCGTATCTGCGCCCAGCTGAAGTGCATGTACGGATCCGGCCAGGAAGCTTGTGCCGCCTAGTGCGATGTTTAGGGCTTCATTGTTGGCCAACGTGGCATCAGAGATCACTGCTGTGGCACTGCTGATTGAGGTTGCAGCAGTGATCGGTGCCACGATCGCATCATCACTGTGGTAGTCCACAATCCGGTCCATGCTGCTGCGCGTGGAGTCGCCTAGTTGGCTGAAGCGGAATACGTCTGTTCCCCCACCTCCTGTGAGCAGGTCGGCCCCAGCACTGCCGGTGAGGGTATCGTCCAGTAGCGCTCCGAAGAGTTCATCATTGCCCGCACCGCCGGTGAGTTGGAAACGTTCCACGCTGTTGTGATCAATGATCTGCGTCTGGCTTGCGCCGTCGACGGTGAGATCCGTGCTGTATCGATAAGTACCCCAGCGTACATCGAAGCGGCGAATGTCTGTGGTGGCAGCACGCCAATCCATGATGAGGGTGTCTGTGCCGTTGTTTGCCCAGAAGACGTGATGCCCTGTGGATCCCAGATCAACAGCAAAGGTGTCGTTTCCTTCTAAGCCGGCGTCAAATCGGTTGCCAGGGTGCACGCCATTCCAACCATCGCGGTTGAGCCTTGCGGCATTTGCGACGATACCGCGCACATCCAGGGTGTCGTTACCGTCGCCGGTTGTGAGATCCACGAATTCAATGTCTTTCCAGCTGGTGCTGATGGCAGTTCCTGGATTGAGTGTTACCGAGGTTCCCCTCGATTCGGCAAGGCGAAGGCTGAAGCTCAGCGCTGGTGAACTGGCAATGGTTTTCTGCACCCAGTCGATGCCAGCGCCGCCATCAAAGATCGCGATGCTGCCTGCATCCCAGAGGCGGTCGTCGCCGGCGCCACCAGAGAGGGTATCATCGAGTGTGCCGCCGAAGAGTTCATCATTTCCCGCACCACCGCGGAGATCGAATCGTTCGATGTTGATGTGGTCAAGCCATTGGTCTTGCTTGATTTGTCCAGCTTTTGCATGGTGGGTTTGATAGCGGTAGTTTTCGCCGAAGCCCAGCCAACTGCGGCGAATGTCGTTTCTTGCACCTCGCCAATCCATCGCCAGCAGATCTGTGCCTTCGTTGCCATCAAAGATGTCTTTAAAGGCCGCAGCTTCCCAGAGGAATCTGCCGGTGTCGTCACCCTGACCCCCCGAAGCTTCGTCGGATCCGCCAAGTGTAATCAGCAGATCGTTTCCCGCTGATCCGATGAGTGCGTCGTGCCGTTCTGAACCCGTGAGGGTTGTGCCAACGGCTCCGCGGTTTTCAATGCG
>CAIZNP010000328.1 GCA_903934375.1 uncultured Synechococcaceae cyanobacterium | reverse complement strand
GCTGTCAACGCTGCAGTGCGCGCCGGCGCCGACGCCTGCGAACGGGTGGGTGACGGCCTCGTGGCCGCCCACATCATTGCCCGCCCCCACCGGGAAGTCGAACCTGCTCTAGGTAGCAGCTCCGGCTTCGTTGGTGCGAAGGACTGAGGTCTGACGCGCGACCCGAGTGGCCGCTCTCACCTCTAACCCTTCCCCTCGACCCACTGGAGATTCCCCATGAGCAAGAAGTACGACGCTGGGGTTAAGGAGTACCGCGACACGTATTGGACTCCTGATTACGTTCCCCTCGATTCCGACCTGCTGGCGTGCTTTAAGTGCACCGGCCAGGAAGGTGTGCCCAAGGAAGAAGTGGCTGCCGCGGTGGCTGCTGAATCCTCCACCGGCACCTGGTCCTCCGTGTGGTCCGAGCTCCTCACCGACCTCGACTTCTACAAGGGCCGCTGCTACCGCATCGAAGACGTTCCTGGCGACAAGGAAGCCTTCTATGCGTTCATCGCCTACCCCCTCGACCTGTTCGAAGAGGGTTCCATCACCAACGTGCTGACCTCCCTGGTTGGCAACGTGTTCGGCTTCAAGGCCCTGCGCCACCTGCGCCTGGAAGACATCCGCTTCCCACTGGCCTTCATCAAGACCTGCATGGGTCCGCCGAACGGCATCCAGGTCGAGCGCGACCGGATGAACAAGTACGGTCGTCCCCTGCTGGGCTGCACCATCAAGCCGAAGCTCGGCCTGAGCGGCAAGAACTACGGCCGCGTGGTGTATGAGTGCCTCCGCGGTGGTCTCGACTTCACCAAGGACGACGAGAACATCAACTCGCAGCCCTTCCAGCGCTGGCAGAACCGTTTCGAGTTCGTAGCCGAAGCTGTGAAGCTGTCCGAACAGGAAACCGGCGAGAAGAAGGGTCACTACCTCAACTGCACGGCAGCGACCCCCGAGGAGATGTATGAGCGCGCCGAGTTCGCTAAGGAACTGGGCCAGCCCATCATCATGCACGACTACATCACCGGTGGCTTCACCGCCAACACCGGTCTTGCCAAGTGGTGCCGCAAGAACGGCATGCTGCTGCACATTCACCGCGCCATGCACGCGGTGATCGACCGTCACCCCAAGCACGGCATCCACTTCCGTGTGCTGGCCAAGTGCCTGCGTCTTTCCGGTGGTGACCAGCTACACACCGGCACCGTGGTGGGCAAGCTCGAGGGCGACCGTCAGTCCACCCTCGGCTATATCGACCAGCTGCGTGAATCCTTCGTTCCCGAAGATCGCAGCCGCGGTAACTTCTTCGACCAGGACTGGGGTTCCATGGGCGGCGTGTTCGCCGTGGCCTCCGGCGGTATCCACGTGTGGCACATGCCCGCGCTGGTCAGCATCTTCGGCGACGATTCGGTGCTGCAGTTCGGTGGTGGTACGCACGGCCACCCCTGGGGTTCCGCTGCTGGTGCTGCTGCCAACCGCGTGGCTCTCGAAGCCTGCGTCAAGGCCCGCAACGCCGGTCGTGAAATCGAACGCGAAGGTCGCGACATCCTTCTGGAAGCCGCGAAGCACAGCCCCGAGCTGGCCATCGCTCTCGAAACCTGGAAGGAAATCAAGTTCGAGTTCGACACCGTCGACAAGCTCGACGTCAACTGATCAGTCGTCGATGCGGATGCGGAAGCGTGGTCTGAGGCCGCGCTTCTCACCCATCGCTGAAAGGTTCATTCATTCCATCCAACGCAAGGATCCCCATGCCCTTCAAGAGCACCGTGGGTGACTACCAAACAGTCGCCACCCTGGAGACGTTCGGCTTCCTGCCGCCCTTCACCCAGGACGAGATCTACGACCAAATCGCTTACATCATTGCCCAGGGTTGGAGCCCGCTCGTTGAGCACGTCCACCCCAGCAATTCCATGGCCACCTACTGGTCCTATTGGAAGCTGCCCTTCTTCGGTGAGAAGGATCTCAGCGTGATCGTCAGCGAGCTCGAGGCTTGCCACCGCGCCTACCCCGACCACCACGTGCGTCTGGTCGGCTACGACGCCTACACCCAGAGCCAGGGTTCCTGCTTCGTGGTGTTCGAAGGCCGCTGATTCAGCGGTCCTCAACGGCTGTGGCCCCTGCGTCAGCGGGGCCACACCTCTTTCGCGGAGAATCGGCGCGTGGGGTCACCCCTCCGCCGCTCCGCCTATCGCGGTCAGTCCTCCACCCAATGCCACGCCGCTGAGACGGTGTCGCCGTGGTGTGGTGCAGCTGCTGCCACTTATTCAGTCATTCCATTCGCCGGGCGGACATGGCCAGCACATCGAGTCGTGAAGCAGCTCTGGAGCGCCGCAAGGCGCTGACCAATGGTGGCAAGAAAGCCACTGGGCGCTACACCGCCTCACCCAGCCGTGTTCGCACCGCCGCAGACGCCCGTCCGACACGGACTAACAGTTCTGCGCCTGAAGTCGCCGCTGTGTCCGCTCCTGCACCGGTCGCCAGCAGTGCGAACCGCAGGGCCGCCCGTCCGAGCGTCGAGCTGAGCTCCGCTCCGGCCAGCGGTCACCGCAGCACGGCCAAGGCGGTCGCCAACCCCAGCCGCGAACTGGTGCTGGCGCGCCGCGAAGCCCTGAGCCGCTCCGGCAAACGCGCCGATAAGTCGAAGGACCGCAGCCGCACCGAGGCCGCCAAGGAAGCCAAGGCAGCCGCTCCCGCCGCAGCCGCAGAGCACAAGTGCAAGTGCCAGGAGACGGAGGCTCGCGACAGCCGCAGCAGTGCCCGCACCGCCAGCCTGTCCCTGGACAGCGGCCGTGCCGCCAGCTCCGCATCCATCAAACCGGCCGCCCGTTCGGCCACCAAGAAGGGCACCGCCCAGCACAACCCCAGCCGTGCACTGGTGCTGGCCCGTCGCGATGCCCTGGCCAAGCGTGGCAAGTCCGCCAGCACCAGCGCCAGCGGTGGTGCCGCCGCCGTCGTGCGCCAGGGCAACCCCGATCTGAGCACCCGTGAGCTCTCCCAGAAGCTGCGGGAACTGAAGAACAAGAGCGGCTCCGCCGGCCTGGTGCGCACCGGCAGCGGCAGCGGCACCACCCGCCCCAGCGGCCCGAACCGCAACGGCGCCAAGCAGGCCGCCGCAGCCGATGCCTCCTGGAAGGTGGGGGTGAGCGAGACCCTCTCCGGCCAGACAGTCACCGGCACCCAGGCCAACCGTTCGGCCAAGACCACCGGCAACGAGGCGGCCACCTGCCGCACGATCACCGGCACCGAATACCTCGGCGCCGAAGTGTTCCAGACCTTCTGCGGCACCCAGCCCGCCGCCCCGATCCAGCCCGCCAAGGTGCGCGTCACCGCCACCAGCCACGGCAACCGCGTCACCGGCAATGAAGTGGGTCGCAGTGAAAAGGTCACCGGCGATGAACCCGGCACCTGCAAGAGCGTGACCGGAACCGAATACATCTCCGCCAACCAGTCGGCTGCCTATTGCGGCACCAGCACCCCCTCGGTGCGCAAGGTGGGCCGCAGCCAGACCCTCGGCGGCCAGGCCGTCAGCGGTGTGCTGGTGGGCCGCAGTGAGAAGGTCACCGGCGATGAGCCCGGCTCCGGCCGTCAGCTCACCGGCGATCAGTACCTCGGTGCGGAAGCCGCCCCCGGTGGTCGTGCTCCCACCAAGGTGAGCAGCCTCAACACCCTGCGCGGCACCGGCATCACTGGTACCCATGTGGGTCGCGGTCAGAACGTGACCGGCGATGAGCCAGGCAGCTGCCGCAACATCACCGGCGACGAATACATCGGCAGCCAGCAGTTCGAATCCTTCTGCGGCACCAAGCCGGCCGCTGAAGCCGCCAAGGTGGGCTTCAGCGTCACCAACCGCAACCTGGTGGTGAGCGGCACCCGCACCGGCCGCTCCCAGAAAGTGACCGGTGATGAGCCCGGCACCTGCAAGGTGGTCACCGGCACTCCCTATGCAGGCCTCGAGCAGGCGGGCGACTTCTGCAACGCCAAGGCCGTGCGCGCCACCCGCGAACGCACCCCCGTGCGTGGCTCCAACCGCATGACCGGCATCCAGCCCGGCATCGGCGGCAGCCTCACCGGCGCTGACAAGGGCGCCTGCGACGACGTCACCGGCACCCCCTACATCGGC
The DNA here is from genome assembly GCA_903934375.1 of uncultured Synechococcaceae cyanobacterium. Classification (GTDB taxonomy): domain Bacteria; phylum Cyanobacteriota; class Cyanobacteriia; order PCC-6307; family Cyanobiaceae; genus Vulcanococcus. The sequence goes on along the minus strand of CAIZNP010000328.1, from coordinate 16,376 downwards.
GCCGACCAGCAGGCCGCTGTCTGCGGAACGGCCACCGGCCGCGATGCCGACTTTCCCCAGGCCCTGACTGCCGCCGCCTGGCAGCAATTCAGCGTCCAGTCCCCCGCCCGCGCCGCCCAGGTGCAGCGCGAAACCACCGGCACGGTGACCGGCAGCACCTACGAGCAAGGGGGGAGGATCACCGGCCCTTTTGACATGGCGACCGGCAAGGTGACCGGTACCGAACAGTTCCGCTTCGATCACCGCGCCTCCCAGCGCCTGGCCGCTGCCCAAGCGGCAGCTGCACCCGTGGCCGAACAGCCCGCCGCCTCGCGCGTCACCGGTGAGGGCTCCGGCACGAAGGTCACCGGCGACGACTGGGACCGCGGTGACCGCGTGACCGGCACCGAGGGCAGCTCTGCCCGCCGCCGCAATCCCACCCGCGTCGGCCCGATGAGCGCCATGCCCGGTGCGCAGAACAAGCGCAACGTGGACGTGCCTCCTCCCAACAGCAAGCTCACCGGTTCCAGCGGCAGCACCGATCAGGGTTCCCTGATCACGGTGTCCGGTGGAGCCCGCGGCTGAGGCCTGAACGATGCCCCGCCGTCCCGCCAGCACCCAACGGCCCCTGGCGCCGACGGCTCCTCGCCGCCGGCCCCCGCTGGACCCATCCACCGACAGCGCCAGCAACAGTGCTGAAGCCACTGACACCAGCGCGACGAGCGGCGGCCTCAGCCCCGTCTCCAGCCTGAGCAAGGTGCTGCGCCAGCGCGAGCTGGCCTACGCCGCCCGCAGCAGTGGCCGCACCGTGAGCAGCAGCCGCAAGGCCAGCAGCGCGGCTGCCGCCTCCAACAGCCGTTCGGTGGCACCGGCAGGCCGACGCGTTCGCCCCGTGGCCGCCCAGGTGATCCGCACCCCGGCAAGCCAAGGCCTGATCGGCAACCCCTCGGCCAGCGCTCGCCCGTCCGGCGGCCTCCACCCGCTCAGCGATGGCCGCGCCAACGCCACCCTGCGTGCCTACGAGGAGCGGACACTCGGCGCCTTCGATCGGATCGTGCCGGTGCTGAAGCGTCTATCGGCCCTCCAGCACGAAACTGATTTCGTCGTCCAGGCGCAACGGCTTGCCGAAGCGGAGCTCGGCCATGCCCTGCCCCTGCCGATCCTGGAAACCGCCTGGACCAGCCAGCTGGACATGCGCACCCTGTTCGCCTGGTGCGTGTTCGAGGCCTATGAGCAGACCAGCCTCGGCTTCTTCAACGACGACCCTCTGGCCAGCCAGGCCGGCAGCAGCGCGGCCGAAGACTTCGACTCCTTCCTGCTCGACTGCGGCTTTCATCTGCTGGATGTGACCCCCTGCGCCGACGGTCGACTGGCCCACGCCATCGCCTACGCCCTGCGCCTGCCGTTCAGCTCCGTGCGTCGCCGTTCCCATGCCGGCGCCATGTTCGACGTGGAGAACACGGTGGACCGCTGGGTGAAGACCGAGCACCGTCGCTACCGCGAAAGCCTGCCCAACCCCGCCCACGCCGACACCCGCTACCTGAAGGTGGTGGTGTATCACTTCAGCTCCAAGGACCCCTGCCACGAGGGCTGCGCCGCCCACGGCAGCGACGACAAGGCTGCTGCCGCTCATGGTCTGCAACGCCTCCAGGACTTCCAGCAGGCGGTGGAGAACAGTTTCTGCTGCGGTGCCTCGGTGGACCTACTGCTGATCGGCATGGACACCGACACCGATGCGATCCGGGTTCATGTGCCCGGCCGCGACGGCGGCACTGATCTCGAACACTGGCTCGACGCCCGCGACGTCTATGAGGCCACCCGATCGCTGCCGGCGGATGCGGCGCGTGCGCGCGTTCAGTCGCTGGTGGAGGAGGCCGCTGCTTCCAGTCCCGATGCCGGCATGGTGCAGCTGGTGGCCCGCCTGATCGAGCACAACCTGTCCCAGATCGACTACGTCTGCCAGTACCACGGCGGCAGCTACAGCGATTTCGGCCATGCCGAACGCTTCATCGGCGTCGGCATCGGCTTCAAGGAGATTCATCTGCGCAACCTCACCTACTTCGCCTACATGGACACCGTTGAGGAAGGCGCTCCCGACCTGGATGTGGGCGTGAAGATCTTCAAGGGTCTGAACGTGTCGCGCGGGCTGCCGATCCCGGTGGTGCTGCGCTTCGACTACCACGGTGGTGTCCCCGGTGCCCGCGAGCGGGCCGTGGCCCACTGCGAGCGCGTCAAGGCGGCGATCGAGGCCCGCTACAGCGACCTCTGCAGCCAGGGACTGCTGCATACCTTGCTCACGGTGCGGGATCGCGACCGCCACGTGGCGGCGGAAACAGTAAGTTCCTCCATCACCTTCAACAGCGGGGGAGGCCACTGAGATGTTGATCTGCAAGGTTCTCAAACCTCTGGTTTCCACCAACCGCATCGCCGATTTCCAACACAAACACCTGCAGGTGGTGCTCGATGGCAGCACCCAGAAGGTGGCCGTCGACGCGGTGGGTGCCATCCCGGGCGACTGGGTGATCTGCGTGGGCAGTTCCGCGGCACGCGAGGCCGCGGGCAGCAAGTCGTATCCCAGCGATCTGACGATCGTGGGGATCATCGACCACTGGGATCCGGACGCCGCCAAGGAGATGGCCGCAGGCAAACCCACCCCTGCCGCCAGCACCGATGCCGGCCAGCCGGCCGCACCCTCGGTGTCCAGCCCCCCCTCGGGAGGAGCCACCTGATGGAAATCATGCAGGTGATGGGCTCGCTGGTCTGCACCAACCGGGTTCCGGGCTTCGCCCACCAGAACCTGCGCGTCCTGCGCACCCCCAAGGGCAAGCTCAGCGTGGCCTGCGACCCGGTGGGCGCCTCCCCGGGCAACTGGGTGTTCACCGCCAGCGGCTCCGCCGCCCGCTTCGCCACTGGCAATGGCGACCTGCTCACCGATCTGACGATCGGCGGCATCATCGACCACTGGTCGCCGGACGGTTAGGGGGGTTCCCCCTCAGGCTGGCCAATCCGGCCTGAGTCCATTCCGTTCTCTGCGCACCACTCTCCGGGCACCGTCCCCTTCCGCCATGGCCACTCCACGATCCCGAGCCGCCGCCGCCAGAACCAGCGCCGCCCAAGCGAGCGCCGCCAAGGCCGCAGCCCCGAAGGCATCGGCCAGCAGCGCCGCTCCGGCGGCGGCCGCCACCACGCCGGTGACGGCCATCCCGGCTCCGGCAACGGCAGCTCCGGCGAAAGCGGCGGCGACGGTAAAACCGGCGGAAACGCCGGCCCTCACCGTCACCGCCCAGACGGTGTCCTCCAGCCCGGCCCCCGCCGCCCGGACCACCGCCGCCAAGTCCCGCATGGCGGCGGCCAGCACCAGCCGCCGCAGCGGCGCCTCCGGCACCACCGGCGGCAACGCCGGCGGCACCAACCGTCCAACCACCCCCCGATCGAGCACCCCCATGGCTTCTCCCGTTCACGGCATTGCTCTCGGCATGATCGAAACCCGCGGTCTGGTGCCGGCGATCGAAGCGGCTGACGCCATGACCAAGGCCGCCGAAGTGACCCTGATCGCCCGTGAGTTCGTGGGCGGCGGCTACGTGACCGTGATGGTCCGCGGCGAAACCGGTGCCGTCAACGCCGCCGTGCGCGCCGGTGCCGATGCCTGCGAGCGCGTGGGCGATGGCCTGGTGGCCGCCCACATCATTGCCCGCCCCCACGGTGAAGTGGAGCCCGCCCTGGCCGGCAGCACCGACGTCGCCCGTCGTCTCTGATGACCATGGACGCCGTGCATCCGCGCGTCCTGGGTGATCTGGGTCGCGCCCTCAGCCTTGAGCTCACCGCCGTTCAGCAGTACATGACCCAGGCCTCCTTGGTGGGGCTCTGGGGCGATCAGGCCGCCGCCGACCGCTTCCGCGAGGAAACGGTGGAGGAGATGCAGCACGCCGAGAAGATCGTGCAGCAGATGCTGTCGCTAGGGGTGGCACCGGCCGCCTCCCAGCTGCAGCCGGTGACCCATGCCGCCGACCTGGTCGGTCTCCTCGAGCAGAACGCCGAGCTCGAACAGCAGCTGATCGATCACTACGACCAGGCCAGCCGCTTCTGCGCCCTGATCGGCGACCAAGCCAGCGGCGACTTCTTCCGCGCCCTGCTGGAGGACGAGCAGCACCACGGCCGCGACCTCGAGGCCTGGCTGCAGGAGCTGGGTGGCCGCCGCCGCCGCGGCTATGGCCTCTACGGCGGCGGAACCGCCCAGCGCCGCTCCAACCAACGCGCCACCTTCTGACGGAACAGCCGACCGGATCCCCCCACGGGGCTTCCGGTCCCTAGATTCCGCCGCTAACGGCCCTGAGCCGGACCCCGCCTGGGTTCCAGCCGGGGTCCGCACCCTTTTCCCCGCTTGAGCGACGCTCTCCCCCTACCGCTGCAGTTCATCTGGCTGATCCCGTTGTACGGCTTCAGCGGCATGCTGCTGTCGCTGCCCTGGGCCATGGGCTGGATCAAGCGCAACGGACCGCGCCCAGCCGCCTATCTCAATCTGCTGGTCACGCTGCTGGCGGTGATCCACGGCAGCCTGGTGATCCGCATGGTGGCCGCGATCGGCCCTCAGCATCTCGATTTCGCCTGGTTCCAGGCCGCCGATCTCAACCTGCGCATCGGCTTTGATCTCTCGCTCACCAACCTGGCGGCGCTGGAGCTGGTGACCACCATGAGCCTGGTGTGCCAGGTGTTCTCCCTCGGCTACCTCGACAAGGAATGGTCGCTGGCCCGCTTCTACGCCCTGGTGGGCTTCTTCGAGGGGGCCATGAGCGGTGTGGTCATGAGCAGCAATCTGTTTATCAGCTACTTCCTGCTGGAGATGCTGACGCTCTCCACCTACCTGCTGGTGGGGTTCTGGTATGCCCAGCCGCTGGTGGTCACCGCCGCCCGCGACGCCTTTCTTACCAAGCGCGTCGGCGACGTGCTGCTGCTGATGGGGGTGGTGGCCCTCTCGGCCATGGCCGGCTCGATGGAGTTCAACGACCTCTACGCCTGGGCGGGAGCGGCCCGCGAGCAGCAGCTGATCAGCCCCCTGGTGGGCACCCTGCTGGGCATCGCCCTGATCGCCGGCCCGATGGGCAAGTGCGCCCAGTTCCCGATGCACCTCTGGCTGGATGAGGCCATGGAGGGCCCCAACCCCGCCTCGATCCTGCGCAACTCGGTGGTGGTCACCTGCGGTGCCATCGTGCTGCTCAAGTTGATGCCGATCGTGGCGCTCTCGCCCCTGGCCACCACGGTGCTGCTGGCGGTGGGCACGATCAGCGCCATCGGCGGTGCCCTCGTGGCCCTGGCCCAGGTGGACCTGAAGCGGGCCTTCAGCTACTCCACCACCTCCTATCTGGGGCTGGTGTTCATCGCCATCGCCCTGCAGAAGCCCGGCATCGCGCTGCTGTTCCTGTTCGCCCACGGTCTGGCCCGAGCCCTGCAGTTCATGAGCGTGGGCAGCATCATTGCCACCACCAACTGCCAGGACCTCACCGAGCTCGGTGGTCTGGGCAGCCGCATGCCGGCCACGGCCCTGGCCTTCCTGGTGGGCAGCGCCGGTCTGGTGGGCCTGCTGCCCCTGGGCTCCTTCTGGTGTTACGGCCTGATGGTGGACAACCTTCTGGCCGGAGCCCCGCTGTTCGCAGCCGTCTTCCTGCTCACGAACCTGCTCACGGCCGCCAACGTGGTGCGCGTGTTCCGCTCGGTGTTCCTCGGCCCCGTCATGCCCAAGACTCGCCGCACCCCTGAAGTGATTTGGTGGATGGCCCTGCCGATGGTGAGCCTGGCGGTGATCGTGCTGTTGCTGCCCTGGATCATGCAGCGGATCGATCCCGTGCCCGGCATCGCCTCATTCCCGGGCACCGTGGCCCTGGCCGTTGCCGGCAGCGGCACAGTTGGCGTGATCATCGGCTGCCTGCTGCCCCAGGACCAGTTCTGGTCGCGCTCCAGCCGGCCCACCCTGCGGGTTGTGCAAGACCTACTGGCCTACGACTTCTACACCCCGCAGATCTACCAGGCCACGATCGTGCGGGTGGTGGCGGGCCTGGCCCAGGCCACCCGCTGGTTCGATCTCAATGTGGTGAAAGGGTTGGTGGATGGGGTCGGCCGCCTCTCCCTGGCCAGCGCCGAAGGCCTGAAGCTGAGTGTGAGCGGCCAGCTGCAGAGTTACGTGCTCACCTTGATCCTGGCGATCGTGCTGCTGCTCGGCGCGCTGCAGTGGATCCGGCTCGGGTTCTGAGGAGATTCGATCGATGTTGCTCTCCTCCCTACTGCTCGTTCCCTTCCTCGGCACCCTGGCGGTGCTGGTCTGGCCGGCCTCACCGAGCCCGCAGCGGCTGCGCCTGATCGCCATTGCCATTCTCAGCCTGCAGCTGCTGCTCTCGCTGGTGGCCCTGGGCCGCTTCGATGGGCACCAGAGCGGCCTGCAGCTGGTGGAGCTGCAGCCCTGGCTGCCCGGCATCGGCCTCGATTACAGCCTTGGCGTTGACGGCCTCTCGCTGCCGCTGGTGCTGATCAACGCCGCCCTGTGTCTGGTAGCGGCCGTGATCACCCGCGACATCGACAAGCGGCCACGCATCTACTTCGCGATGCTGCTGCTGATCAGCGGCGCGGTAAACGGGGCCTTCCTGGCCCAGAACCTGCTGCTGTTCTTCCTCTTCTATGAGCTGGAACTGATTCCGCTCTGGCTGCTGATCTCGGTGTGGGGCGGCACCAACCGCGCCTACGCCGCCACCAAGTTCCTGATCTTCACGGCCATCTCCGGGATGCTGATCCTGGGGGCGTTCCTGGGGCTGGCCCTGCTCACCAGCAGCGTGGACTTCAGCCTCACACCCGTGCTGAGCGAGCGGTTGTCGATGGGCGGCCAGCTGCTGCTGCTGGGGGCCCTGCTGATCGGCTTCGGCATCAAGATCCCGCTGGTGCCGCTGCACAACTGGCTTCCCGATGCCCACACCCAGGCCTCCACGCCGGTGTCGGTGCTGCTGGCCGGGGTGCTGCTCAAGCTCGGCACCTACGGCCTGCTGCGCTTCGGCCTCGGGCTCTTCCCCGAAGCCTGGGCGAAGTTGGCGCCGGTGTTAGCCATCTGGGCCGCGATCTCGGTGCTCTACGGCTCCCTGGCCGCCATCGCCCAGACGGACATGAAGCGCATGGTGGCCTACAGCTCCGTGGGCCATATGGGCTACGTGCTGCTGGCCGCCGCGGCCAACACACCCGTGAGCCTGCTGGGGGCCGTGTTCCAGATGGTGAGCCATGGCCTGATCTCAGCCCTGCTGTTCCTGCTGGTGGGCATCGTCTACCGCAAGACCGGCACCCGCGATCTGGAGGTGCTGCGCGGCCTGCTCAACCCCGAGAAGGGTCTGCCCTTCACCGGTTCACTGATGATCGTGGGCGTGATGGCCAGCGCCGGCCTGCCCGGCATGGCCGGCTTCATCTCGGAGTTCCTGGTGTTCCGCGGCAGCATCACCGTGTTCCCGGTGGCCACGCTGCTCTCGATGGTGGGCTCCGGCCTGACCGCTGTGTACTTCCTGCTGCTGGTGAACCGCGCCTTCTTCGGCCGGCTGGCGATCACCCCTCCCACGGGCGATGCCCTGGTGGATACGCGCCTGGATGTGCGCCTCGCGCCGGTGGCACCAAGGGAAACCATTCCCGCCATCGCCCTGGTTGCTGCCGTTGTGGTCCTGGGCCTGCTGCCCTCCAGCCTCAGCCGACTGAGCGAGGTGGCCACCACCGCCATGGCCACAGCCTCGCAACTGTCATCCGGCCTGCCATCCGGATTGGCATCCGCACTGGCATCTGGAGGGGTGGGCTGACATGCCGATCATTCCCGCCGAGCTCGTTCAGGCCAATCCCTCCCTCAACCGGGAGGAGATCCAGGCACGGCTACTGGCCGGCCAGACCCTGCTGAGCGACAGCGCCGACCACCTGCTCCAGGTGGTGGCGGTGCTGGAGAGCTACGGCGTCGTGCTCGATGCCTACAGCAAGAACCTGATCTATCAGGCGGAGCATCAGTTCCTCAACCCACTGGCGCTGTTCAAGTATCTGGATGGCGATCTCAGCCCCGCCAAGATCTGGCAGCACCTCAACCACGACCGCATCAACTTCGAGTACGCCGAGTACTGCATGAAGGCCATGCTCTGGCATGGCACCGGCGGCATGGATGCCTACTTCGATGGCGAGGCCTTCTCCGCCAACTGCGAGCGGATCATCGCCGCCAAGCGGCGCCGTGATCCGCTGCTGGCCCTGCTGCATCCCCTGGCGCCCGCCTTCCTGCCGGAACTGATCCGCACCGCCGCCACCACCCATGCCCTGGGCCAGTTCTGGCGGGTGATGAGCGATCTGTTCCTTGATCTGGCTGCGGCCGAGCGCGACGGCCGCGTGTGCTCGATCCCGGCGGTGGTGGACTTCATCAAGAACGGGCTGGTGGCAGCCGCGGCCAATCCGATCCACTACGGCGTGAGCATCGGCGGCGAGCAGTTCTGGATCCTGCCGCCGGACGCTGGCCTCACCTTCCTGGTGGATGTGGCCGTGCCCTACGTGGAAGCGGTGTTCCTGCGCGGCACGCCCTTCCTGGGCACCGTGAGCTTCAACGCCCAGGCCCAGCAGATCTCCCCCGATCAGGCTCAGTTCGCCTACGGAGCGCTCTACGCCGATCCGCTGCCCACCATGGGCGCCGGGATTCCGCCGAGCCTGCTGATGCAGGACATGTACCGCCATCTGCCCGAAGCCCTGCACACCTGGTACCTGCAGCGCAGCCGCGGCGAAGGCGATGTGCGGGTGAAGATCTGCATGAGCTTCCAGAAGGCGATGTTCTGCGTCACCAACGCCGCCATCAACGGCACGATGCCACACCCGCTCGACAGCCCGGATCCGGTGCACCGCAGCGCCAACGCCGCTTACGCCCTGGCCTGGGCCACGCGCCTGGCGGCCGGCCGCACCGACTGCCTGGCGCTCTGAGGCCCGTGCCGGCGGAGTTCTAGCCTGACCCCATGGAGCACCAGTGGAACCCCCGCCCCAAGGCCGATCGTGTGGAGTGGCTGGAGCGGCGCGTCGAGTTCGAGGACTACGCCAGCAACCGCGACTTCCTGGATCGCCTCAACGACTTCTGCGAACAGCAGGGCCGCTACCCGGACATCAGCTTCGGCAGGACCTACGTGAACATCACCCTGCGGGCTGAGTCTGAGGACGCGCCGATCGGCGAGGCTGACCATGCCTTCGCCGCGGCGATCGATGGCCTCCTCTGAGCAATCCGCCCGGCCTGCCGGCAGCACGGAGCCGCAGCAGGCACCTGACGACACACCGGTGAACCTTCAGGCGGCCTTCGAGGGGGCCCAGGTGCAGCAGGTGCTTGAGCAGCTCGATCAGGAGCTGATCGGCCTGCGACCGGTGAAGACCCGCATCCGCGAGATCGCCGCCCTGCTGGTGGTGGAGCGGGCCCGCAAGCAGGTGGGGCTGGCCACCACGGCGCCGAGCCTGCACATGTCGTTCACCGGCCGCCCCGGCACCGGCAAGACCACGGTGGCGGCCCGGATGTCGCAGATCCTGCACCGCCTCGGCTACGTGCGCAAGGGCCACGTGGTGACCGCCACTCGCGACGATCTGGTGGGCCAGTACATCGGCCACACCGCCCCCAAGACGCGAGAGATGCTCAAGAAGGCGATGGGCGGCGTGCTGTTCATCGATGAGGCCTACTACCTCTACCGGCCGGAGAACGAGCGCGATTACGGCGCCGAGGCGATCGAAATCCTGCTGCAGGTGATGGAGAACAACCGCGACGATCTGGTGGTGATCTTCGCTGGTTACAAGGAGCGCATGGATGTGTTCTACCAGAGCAATCCCGGGCTCTCCTCCCGGGTGGCCAACCACATCGATTTCCCCGATTACTCCGCCGAGGAGCTGCTGGCGATCGCGCAACTGATCCTGGCGGAGGAGAACTACCGCTTCAGTCAGGAGGCCCTGGCAGCCTTCGCCGACTACATCCAGCGGCGCATGCAGCTGCCCTTCTTCGCCAATGCCCGCTCGATCCGTAATGCGATCGACCGAGCCCGCATGCGTCAAGCCAACCGCCTCTATAACCGCATGACCAGTGGCGGCATCACCAAGCTGGATCTGATCACGCTTGAAGCGGAGGACATCACCGCCAGCCGCGTCTTCGCCGGCGAAGTGGAGGGCCTTGATCCGGCCGCCCCGCTGACGGCGAGCTGACGGCCGTCTGACGGCCAGCTGACGACGTGATCAGCGCCGGCGACGTGAATCGATCTGCAGCAGGTCGCGCACCTGCTGCAGCTGACGGCCCAGCTGTGGATCAGCGTTCAGCTTCTTCTCGACCTGATCCACGGCGTACATCACCGTGGAGTGATCCTTGCCGCCGAACTCATCACCGATGCGCGGCAACGACAGGTTGGTGCTCTGACGCATCAGGTACATGCCCGCCTGGCGGGCCTGGCTCACCGCCCGCTTGCGGCTCGGGCTCTTCATCTCCTCCACCGACACCCCGAACACCTCCGCGACCTTGCCCAGCACCTGGGCCGGCGTGACCTCCACCTCCGAACCACTGGGATCGAGCATCGGCGCCACCGATTCCACCGTCATCGGCAGGCCGGTGATCGAGGCGAAGGCCACCGCCCGGGTGAGGGCTCCCTCGAGCTCGCGGATGTTGGAGGTGAAGCGACCGGCCAGGTACTGAATCAGATCGCGCGGCAGCCTGACGCGCTCCTGCTCGGCCTTCTTGTGCAGGATCGCCATGCGGGTCTCCAGGTCGGGGGCCTGGATGTCAGCGATCAGGCCCATCGAGAAGCGGGAGATCAGTCGCTCCTGCAGGCGCGGGATCTGGGATGGGGGGCGATCGGAGGCGATCACGATCTGGCGACCGGCCTCATGCAGGGCGTTGAAGGTGTGGAAGAACTCTTCCTGGGTGTATTCCTTGCCTTCAATGAACTGAATGTCGTCCACCAGGATCAGATCGGCGGCCCGGTAGCGGTCGCGGAACTTCTGCATGCCGTCCTTGCGGATGGCCTGGATCAGATCGTTGGTGAAGGTCTCGGTGCTCACGTAGGCCACGCGGGCCTCGGGGTCGATCTCGAGCCGGTAGTGGCCGATGGCCTGCATCAGGTGGGTCTTGCCCAGACCCACACCACCGCAGAGGAACAGCGGGTTGAACTCGCGGCCGGGGGCTTCCGCCACCGCCAGGGCCGCCGCATGGGCCATGCGGCTGTTGGGGCCCACCACGAAGCGGTTGAACACGTAGCGGGGATTCAGCCCCGGCACGAGGCGACGCGGCGTCTCGCCGGTGGCGGTGGCGGTGCCATTGCCGCCGAGGCTGGCAGTCGCCTGGTGACCATTGCGGCCATCGCGCGATTCGCCGAGAGGAGCAGCCCCGGCCGCCGAGTGGACGCTGCCGTCGACTGCAGCCTCATCTGCGGCGGCCTCCACGAGGACAGTGATCGGGCGACCGGCGATCTCGCTGGCCACCGCGGCGATGGTGGTGAGGTAGTTCTTGCGCAGCCAGGTGCAGGCGAAGGCGTTAGGGGCCAGCAGCTGCAGCTGGTCGGACTGGAGCGCGGAACAGACGGCCGGCCTGATCCAGGTCTCGAAGGTGGGCTTGGAGAGGTTGCCCTGCAGGGCCTGCTGCACCTGACGCCACAGCTCGTCCCCCTGCTGCACCGCCACGTCCAACCACCCGGGTTCGGATCTTAAAGGCGTGCCGCCGCTGGGTCCGTCTTTAATAAAGCCAAATCCAACCCTGGCCGTTCGGCCATTCGCATGACCCCACAGTCGCGTGTGCACCGCCACGCCACGGTGCTGGCCACCATGTTCGGCATCAGCCTGGCCACCGTCACGCTCAGCGGCTGCCGGGACGGGCTGTCCGGGCTCCCAGGTCTGCGCGGCAGGGGCGGCGACCCGGCCCGCGTCAGCGACGCTCCCCCCAGCGCCCCGCTGCAGCCAGGCAACAACTTCATCGTCAACGCCGTGGCCAAGGTGGGGCCGGCGGTGGTGCGGATCGACACGGTGCGGCGCGTGATCAACCCACTCGGTGGGCTGTTCGGCAGCGGTCCCTCAATCCAGCAGCAGCAGGGCCAGGGCTCGGGCTTCATCACCCGCTCCGATGGGGTGATCCTCACCAACGCCCACGTGGTGGATGGGGCCACTGAGGTGGATGTGACCCTGCCGGATGGCCGCAGCTACAGCGGCAAGGTGCTCGGCGCCGACCCCGTGACCGACGTGGCGGTGGTGAAGGTGGCGGCAAGCGGGCTGCCGGTGGCACCGCTGGGGGATTCCACCAAGGTGCGCCCAGGTGAATGGGCGATCGCCATCGGCAACCCCCTCGGCCTCGACAACACGGTGACGGCCGGGATCATCAGCGCGGTGCAGCGCACCAACGCCGTTGGCGAGGGCCAGCGGGTGCCTTACATCCAGACCGATGCGGCCGTGAACCCCGGCAACAGCGGCGGCCCGCTGATCAATGACCGCGGCCAGGTGATCGGCATCAACACCGCCATCCGCCAGGCACCGGGTGCCGGCCTGAGCTTCGCGATCCCGATCAACCTCGGCCGGCAGATCGCCGCCCAGATCATCGAGCGGGGCCGCGCCTCGCACCCCTACATCGGTGTGCGGCTGCAGGCGCTCACACCCCAGCTGGCGCGTGAGGTGAACGCCACCAACGCCGAATGCCGCCTACCGGAAACCAACGGCGTGGTGGTGGTGGAGGTGATGCCGGGCAGCCCGGCCGAACGCGGTGGCCTCCGCCCCTGCGATCTGATCGAGAAGGTGGGCAGCACAGACGTGGACAATCCCTCCGAAGTGCAGGTGGCCGTGGACCAGGGCCAGGTGGGCCAGAGCCTGAACTTGCAGGTCCAGCGGGGCACCAGCCAGCTGAACCTGAAGCTGCAACCCGCTGAACTGCCCCGGCAACGCTGATGCGAACCCTGGTGGTGCTGGCCCGCTGGCCGGCACCAGGGCGGTGCAAACGGCGGCTGGCCCGCAGCTGCGGTTCGGCCGTGGCGGCAGCACGCATGCAGTGGGCCCTCACCCGCCACACCGTGGCGGTGGCCCGGGCAGCGGCGGGACGCAGCGGGGCGCAACTCTGCCTGGCGGCTGACGGCCTGGGGCCGCGTGCCCTCAGGCGCTGGGGGGTGGAACTTGGGGCCGAGCGGAGCCAATCCCAGGGAGGCGGCAGCCTGGGCACGCGCATGCAGCGGCAGCTGAGGCGTGGGTTCAAGGCGGGCGCTGAGCAGGTGGTGCTGATCGGCAGCGATCTTCCCGGCCTCGACTGCGCCGATCTGACAGCGGCCTTTGCTGCTCTGGACCGCAACCCCCTGGTGCTGGGACCGGCCGGCGACGGCGGCTACTGGCTGATCGGCCTGAACCGCCAGGGATTTGCCCAGGCCGGCGCCAAGCTGATGAGCGGCGTGGCCTGGGGGAGCTCCCGGGTTCTGGCGGACACCCTGAACCGGGCCGACCAACTGGAACTCGCCTGCACGCTGCTGCGACTGCAGAACGACCTGGACCGGCGCGGCGATCTCGAGCCCTGGCTGCGGCCGCGGGCGGAGCAATCGAGCCGCTGATGGCGGCCCCACTGGCTGTGGTGATCCCCTGCCTCGAGGAGGCGGATCGGCTGCCGCTGCTGCTGGCGGATCTGGCGACGGCACCGCGTGGACTGATTGCGGAGTGCCTGGTGGTGGATGGTGGCAGCAGCGATGGCAGCGGCAACCTGGCGCAGCTGGCCGGTGCGCGGTTGCTGCACAGCCCCCGAGGCCGTGGACGGCAACTGCAACGCGGCATCGCCGCCAGCACGGCTCCCTGGCTGCTGCTGCTGCACGCGGACGCCCGCCTGCAGCCGGGCTGGGCCGAGGCTGTGCAACGCACCATCACGGCAGCGGCAGCCGCAGCGGCAGCCAGTGGCCCGGGCGCCTGGTGCTTCGATCTGGCGGTGCCTGGGGCCGCTCTCAATCTGCGGCTGCTGGAGATCGCCGTGGCCTGGCGCACACGCCTGCGGCAGTTGCCCTACGGCGACCAGGGCCTGCTGCTGCCACGCCAATTGCTGGAGAGCTGCGGCGGCGTCCAGCCCCTTCCGCTGATGGAGGATCTGGATCTGATTTTGCGGTTGCGGCGCATCACCAGCATCCGCAGCCTGGGGGTCGCGCTGCAGGTGGATGGTCGCCGCTGGCACCGCCACGGCGTGCTGGGCACGGCCTGGGGCAATGCAGCCCTGCGGCGCGCCTGGCGGCGGGGCTGCAGCAGTGAGCTGCTGGCCGAGCGCTACTACGGCGACGCCGCTGGCGACGCCACCGTTTAAGGCGAGTACCAGACAGCGCAGCGGCGGTTCTGGGGCTCCAGCTCCCAGCCCTGGGCGCTGTAGAAGGCCACCACATCAGGGTCGGCGAACAGGCTCACCCGCTCCACCTGCATCGCCCGCAGGCGATCCAGCACATAGCCCATCAGCTGCTTGCCCAGGCCAGCCCCCTGATAGAGGGGGTGCACGGCAACATCCCAGACCGTGGCCTCGATCACACCATCACCGGTGCAGCGGGCGAAGCCCACCAACCGCGGCAGGCGCGGATCGTGGCGCCACAGTCCCACCACCAGCAGGCTGTGCTGCAACGCCTTGCGCACCCGCCGCAGCGGCCGGCGGCTCCAGCCCACGGCATCGCAGAGCTGCTCGAGCTCGAACAGATCGATCTCTCGCTCCAGGCTGAGCACAAGGCTGAGCTGCGGGTTCGGGGTGGTGCACAGCCTGTGCCCGGGGCCATAGAGGCCCTCGAGATCGGTGGCGGTGGAGGTAACCATCCATAGGATCCTGACCCACGCCAGACGCGGTTGGTGCAGGCTGGAGACCGTTCCACCACCGGAAGCCACTGAGCCCCTCTCCCCTGCTGGTCTGTGTACACGGCTGGCTGCTCTCCGGTCGGCTGTGGCAGCCACTCCGGCAGCAGCTCAGCCCCCGCTGGCAGCTCTGGACGCCGGATCTGCCGGGCTTCGGTGAGGCGTCGCGGCCCCGCGGTCTGCAGCCCAGCCTGGTGAGCTATGGCCGCTGGCTGGCCGAGGAAGCCCGGCGCCAGGCGGCCGGCCGGCCACTGGTGCTGATCGGCCACTCGCTGGGGGGCAGCCTGGTGCTGCATGCAGCCGCACAGCTGGGCGAGCAGCTGCGTGGGGTGGTGCAGGTGGCGGCAGGCGGCGGCGTCTACCAGCCGCGGCCATTCCGACTGGTGCGCCGCGGCGGTGCCGGCTTCCTGCGCTGGCGGCCAGGCTGGCTGGCGCAGCTGCCGGGCACCGAAGCCATCCGCAGCCCCCTGGTGGCGGATCTGCACGCCGCCCGCGGGCTGCTGGCCTGCAGCATGCAGCAGGGTGCCGTGCGCCGGCTGCCGGCGATGGCGGCGGCACTCACGGTGCCGAGCCTCTGGATCGCCGGCAGCCGCGACACGGTGATGGAGCCGCGCTACGTGCGCCATCTGGCCGGCTACAGCCGCGAGCACCGCTTTGCGCTGCTGGAGGGAGAGGGTCACCTGCCGATGCGCTCGGCGCCGGCCGCCCTGGCCGAGCTGATCGAGCAGTGGCTGCAGCAGGATCTCGAGCTCTCGCCGGAAGAGGAAGCCGCCGCAGAGGAAACCGCAAACCAAGCCCCAGCTGGCGCCCGATCCGAGGTCGGGTTTGCGGCTGATCAGAGCTTGGCCAAGCCGCGCTCCTGAAGATCGGCGAGCTGCGCATAGAGGCCGCCGGCGGCCCGCAGGGTGGTGTGGCTGCCCTGCTCGATCAGGCGACCGCGCCGCAGCACCAGGATGCGATCGGCTGCCTCCACCGTGGCCAGGCGGTGGGCGATCACGATGGCGGTGCGCTGGCGCAACAGGCGGTCGAGGTCGCGCTGCAGGGTGGCCTCGGTGGAGGGATCAAGGAAGGCCGTGGCCTCATCCATCACCAGCACCGAAGGATCACGGATCGCCACCCGCGCCACGGCCAGCAGCTGACGCTCGCCGGAGGAGAGGTTGCCGCCGCGCTCGCGCAGCTCGGTGTTGAGGCCGGCAGGCAGGCGCTGCAGCAAGGGATCGAGGCCCAGCTCGGCGCAGAGGCGCTGCAGGTCTGGGTCGCTGATCGGCGCATCGAGGCGCAGGTTGTCGGCCACGTTGCCGCTGAACAGGAACGTGTCCTGCAGGACCACGCCGAGCCGCTGGCGCAGGGTGGGAATCGGCAGCTGGCGGATATCGATGCCATCCAGCAGGATCCGGCCCTGCTGCGGCTCATAGAGCCGGCAGAGCAGGCGGATCACCGTGGTCTTGCCGGAACCGGTGGGTCCCACCAGGGCCACATGCTCGCCGGGCTCGATCCGGAAGGAGAGGTCCGTGAGGATCGGCTCGTCGTCGCGGTAGGCGAAGGAGACGTTCTCGAAGATGACCTCACCGGCG
>CAIZNP010000327.1 GCA_903934375.1 uncultured Synechococcaceae cyanobacterium | reverse complement strand
CCCGCATGCCGAAGGCCTCGCCGATGGCCATCACGCCCCGGCCGATGCTGCCGGCGCCCAGCACCACCAGGGTGCGGCCGGCCAGCTCATCGAATTCCGGCTCGATCAGCGCGAACACGGGGCTGCGCTGCCAGGCGCCGGCGGTGATGCGGGAGCGCCGACTCTCGATGCGGCAGCACAGCTCCAGGATCAGAGCCCAGGTGATCTGCACCACGGAGGTGGTGCTGTAACGCCCGGCGTTGTGGATGGCGATCCCGCGCCTGTGGCAGGTGGCGTGATCGATCAGGTCGGTGCCGGTGGCGGCCACACAGATCAGCCGCAGCTGCGGCAGCTGCTCCAGCAGCGCTTCATCCAGGGCGACCTTGTTGGTGATGGCGATCTCCGCCCCCGCCAGCCGCTCAAGCCGCTGCTCTGCTGCGGTGAATGGCCAGCACTCCAGGGAGCACCACTGCCGCAGCGGTGCCAGCTCCAGCGACCCCAGGCTGAGGGCGTCGAGGAACACGGCGCGCGGCTGGGTGAGAGCCGATGGATTGGCCGGCGCTGGGGTGTTGGACATCGTGCGATGGCCTGGGAGCCTTCACTCTGGCAGCTCTTCGCAACAGGCTTTACTGTTGAGAATGAGCCCGCGTCCGGCCATGCCTGCAGCGTCGACCCCCCAGCTGCAGAACCTCTCGCAGAACCCTGTGCCGGCCCAGCCGCAGAGCGAGGCTCTGCGCACCAGCCTGCACGGCCGCGGCCAGCGCCTCACCCCACAGCGCCAGCGGGTTCTGGCCCTGTTCGAGCGCATCGGCGAGGGGAGCCATCTCAGTGCCGAGGAGGTGCACCAGCGTCTGCTGCGGGCTGAGGAGCGCGTGTCGCTGGCCACGGTGTACCGCACCTTGCGGCTGCTCAGTTCGATGGAACTGCTGCGGGAGCTCGAGCTACCTGAGGGTGGGCGGCGTTTCGAGCTGGCAAGCGACGATGACCACAGGGACCATCACCATCTGGTGTGTGTCCGCTGCGGCCACACCGAGGAGTTCGAAAGCCAGGCGGTGCTGCAGGCCGGTGAAGCGGCAGCGGGCCTGCACGGCTTCCGCTTGCTGGAGTGTGTGCTGAACGTGCGGGCGCTCTGCCCGGCCTGCGCGGCGGCGGAAGCGGGCGTCAGCGCTGACGGTTGACGCGGACCGGAGCCAGAGCTGGTTGCATCAGCCCGCCACCGCCGTTGTCGTCGTCGGAGCCGGCGGTGAGCCAGTAGGCCAGGCCGAACAGGGCGAGTACGGCGGCGAACAGCACGACGTCGGCCATTGGGGACACTGGCGATTCGGCTCAGCGTAGCGGGGATCACCAGGGCTGCTGTTGCATCCGCGACGGTGAAGCCGGCCCTTCTTCTCTGGTGGTCAGGTGGCCTGGTGATCTGGCGGGCTCAGCGGAAGCCCTTGCCGGCGTTCCTGGCCACGCAAGCCTGCAGCTGCTTGCGCAGCGTGGCGTGGTCCAGCTGCTTGCCGATCAGCACGAGCTGATTGCGGCGCTGTGCGTCGGAGCTCCAGTCGCTGTCGTCGATCGAGAAGCGCTTGCCCGCCAGATGGAACACGTGGCGGCGTTCGCTCTCGTTGAACCAGAGGATTCCCTTGGCGCGGAACACGCCGGCGGGCAGTTGGTTGTCGAGGAAGTTCTGGAACTTGCGGAGAGCGAAGGGTCCGTCGCTGCTGAACGAGAGCGAGGTGAAGCCTTCGATCGCCAGATGGTCGGCGTGGTCGTGGGAATGGTTGTGGTCATGGGCGTGATCGTGGCCATGGTCGTGGCCATGGCTGTGCGCATGCCCGTGATCGTGTTCGCAATGGCCGTGGTCGTGATCGCAGCCGCTGTGGTCTTTGGTGTCGTGGGCGTGATCGTGGTCGTGATGCTGGTTGTGGTTGTGGTTGTGGTTGTGCTGGGCGTTCTCCTGCTCGGCCACCACCTTGTCGCTCTCAAACAGACCCACGCTCAGCAACAGCGGCAGGCTCACCTCCCCCTTCACCGAGCGGAGGATGCGGGCGTCGGTCTTGATGTCGCGCAGGCGCGTCTCCACCGCCGTCAGCCGCTCCTCGCTGACTAGATCGCACTTGTTGAGCATCAGGATGTCGCCGTACACCACCTGGGCCCTGGCCACATCGCCCTCGAGGATCTCTTCGGTGAAGTTCTCGGCATCGATCAGGGTGATGATCGAATCCAGCCGGGTCGCATCGCGCAGGTCGCTGCCCAGAAACGTCATCGCCACTGGCAGTGGATCCGCCAGACCGGTGGTTTCCACCACCAGATAATCCACGGGATCGGGGCGATCGAGGATGCGATACACCGCCTCGAGCAGTTCGCCGTTGATCGAGCAGCAGATGCAGCCGTTGCTCAGCTCCACCATGTCTTCGCCGGTGGCGATGATCAGGTCGTTGTCGATGCCGATCTCGCCGAACTCATTCACCAGAACGGCGGTTTTCACGCCCTGCTGATTGCTGAGGATGTGGTTGAGCAGGGTGGTCTTGCCGGCCCCGAGGAAGCCGGTGAGGATCGTCACCGGCAGTGCTGGGGGGGCGGAGTTCATCACGCTGGTCGGGGCGGGGTCGGTCACGCTGGCGATCACGCGGCAACAGGCAGCTCTTCTGCGGTCAGTCTGATTGCTGGGGTCACCGTCCGGGTCTGGGCTGGAGCCCTGTGCTGAGAGGGCGATGCGGCGCTGAGAGGGCCATGCGGCGATCAGAAGCTGAAGCTGGTCTTGATCAGGCCGCCCAGCTGCTGGAAGCTCGTTCCGCCGGGGGTAGCGGCTCCCAGGGGCCGGCTCAGATAAAAGAGGGCGGGTGTGAGAGCGATGTTGTCGCTGAGCTGGAGTTTGTACCACCACTCCCAGATCAGATTGCCGTCATCCGGGGTCTGCCCGCCGTAGAGGCTGGTGGCGAAGGTGGGCTGCCCCACCGCCATGCCGGCGGCATTGCCTTTGATGAAGGCGTCCTGCCACTGCAGGCCGACGCTCCATGACTGGCTGTTGGCGACCAGGCCGTTGCTGTTCACATCGGAGGCGTACTGGGTGTTGTTGATTCCCCAGCCGGCGCTGAGCGAAGGCAGCCAGCCCGACTGGGCCGGTTGCCAGTAGCCGGCCAGGCCGAAGGCGGAGGTG
>CAIZNP010000326.1 GCA_903934375.1 uncultured Synechococcaceae cyanobacterium | reverse complement strand
GTTCCTGGCGGATGTATCGGAGGTGGCTCACCACCTGCTCACGCTTCGACTGCGACATGGAGTCGGATCGGAATCGGAATCAACCACCCCTTTTACCGCATCGCCCCTCTAGCAGAGCGCGGCCCACCGCCACCGCACCAACACCGATCAGGGTCGCGGGGCGTGCCGCGACCCTGATCGGCCAGTCCGCCGAGTCCCTGCAGGGTGCGGCGCCGGGGTGGTTCCTGCAGGTGGCGTAGGGGTCGGGCGCTGACCGCGCCTGCTTCCCGGGGGGTCATTTCTGGCCGAAACGGGCCTTGGCGTCTTCGTAGAAAGCAAGATCAATCGCCGCTCTGCCGCTCTCGCTCGCCATCGCCTCAATCCGCTTGCGCACGGCCGGCCGCACGAAGAAGGGCACTTCCTTGAGTTTGGCTTCGGCGTCAGCGCTCCAGTTCATGCCCAGACACCAGCTGCTGCAGGGTTGATGGAGAATAGGGGACTCGAACCCCTGACCTCTGCGGTGCGATCGCAGCGCTCTACCAGCTGAGCTAATTCCCCGAGCTTGGATCTCAGGAGGTGGATCTCAGGACTTGGATTCCAGGAACTGGAGGATTCTTGGAATTTGCGTCCTGGAGAGGATCCCCTGTCGGATCTCCTGATCGAAGGAGCCTTGGACTCCAGGCCAGAAATTACCAGTCCTGGCGGCGTTCGGGGCCGCCGGTGGAGAGAATGATGGTGTGTGCGCTCCTGCCATGACCGATTCCCCTGCCGCGGCAGCCGACGCCATCACACCCGAGCGCATCGCAGCCTTTGATGAGGCCGCCACGGCCGAGCTGGCTCGCCGGCTTGAGGACGATGACTACCCCACCCCCTTCGCCGGGCTGGCCGATTGGCATCTGATGCGTGCCCTGGCCATTCACCGCCCGGAGCTGGCGCGCCCCTACGTGCACCTGGTGGACCAGGAACCCTTTGATGAGGACTGACGCCGCCCCGGTGTCTGACCCCCTGGCGGGCCGCCGCATCCTGGTGGGCATCAGCGGCAGCATCGCCGCCGTGAAGCTGCCCCTGGTGGTGAGCGCCCTGGCCAAGCGCGGTGCCGAGGTGCGCTGCGTGCTCACCCCAAGTGCTGAGCGGCTGGTGAGCCCGGTGGCCCTGGCCAGCCTGAGCCGCCACCGCTGCTACCTCGACGTTGATCAGTGGAGCCACACCGCTGCCCGGCCGCTGCACGTGGAGCTGGCGGAGTGGGCGGAGCTGGTGCTGCTGGCGCCCCTCTCGGCCACGAGCCTCGGCCGCTGGCTGCACGGCCTTGGCGACACGCTGCTGGCCTCGCTGCTGCTGGCCACCGAGGCGCCGGTGCTGGCCGCCGCCGCCATGAACACCGCCATGTGGGGTTCCCCGGGCGTGGCCCGCAACTGGCAGGCCCTGCAGGCCCTGGAGCGCGTGCTGCCGCTCGGTCCGGCCGAGGGACTGCTGGCCTGCGATCGTCAGGGCAGTGGCCGGATGGCCGAACCAGCGGCCCTGCTGCTGGCTCTGGAATCCCTGGCCTGCTGGGGTTGGCGGCGCGACTGGCAGGGACAGCGCCTGCTGGTGACGGCGGGCCCCACCCGCGAATGGCTGGATCCAGCCCGCTGCCTCACGAACCCCAGCACGGGCCGGATGGGAGTCCTGCTGGCCCAGGCCGCGCGCCTGCGCGGGGCGGAGGTGCAGTTGGTGCATGGCCCGCTGCAGGTGGATCCAGCCTGGTTGGACGGGCTGCAATGTCATGCCGTTGAGACGGGCCAGCAGCTGCAGCAGGCCCTCCAGCACCATCAGCCGGCGGCTGATGCCATCGCCATGGCCGCTGCTGTGGCGGATCACCGCTTGCGTGCGCCGTTTGCTCACAAGCCCGATAAGGCCGCCCTGGCTGAAGCGCTGCAGGCCGGCTGGGAGCCCGTGCCCGATCTGTTGCGAGAGCTGGTGGAGCGCCGGCCGGAGGGGCAGCGCATCCTCGGTTTCGCGGCCCATTCCGGTGACGTGTTGCTCCAGGCCCGCGCCAAGTTCGCTCGCAAGGGCTGCGATCTTCTGTTCGCCAATCCGATCGATCGACCAGGCTCTGGCTTCGGCAGCGAGGGCAATGAGGGCTGGCTGCTCGGGCCTGGCGACGCCGTCACCAGGCTGGAGCAGATGGGCAAGCTGCCGCTCGCCCACCAGCTGCTCACCGCCCTCAGGCCGCCAGGGCCGCCCCCGCCTCGCCGCTCTGCAGCAGATCCATGAAGGTGCGCAGCTGCAGCCGTGGGATGTAAGGCCAGCCGCCGCTCTTCTCCATGCTCTGCAGAAGATCGAACAGCTCGCCGCGATCGGCCGGCAGGCTCGAACGGAACGGTCCGTCCTGGATCGTGCGGTGCAGGTCCTCCAGGCGGCGCAGCAGCAGCAGCAAGGCATCCGGCTGTCCGTCAGCCTCGTCGGCCAGGCCCTGCAGTGTCGCCAGCGCCGCATTCAGGCGTTCATCCCAGCTCTCGCTCTCGCTGCCATCACTGGTGGTGATGCTGCTGGAATAGGAGTCGGCTGGGCTGACGCTGGTGCTGGAGTCGGTCATGGGGCCGTCCGGATCCGCTCCCGCATACGGGTTGTTGAGAGCCGCGACATGGTACGCGGAATCAGGGTTTTGCACCGGTAGTATCCCGAACGGGCGCACCCCAAACCAGAGGTTTTTCCCTGCCAGACCGGCTTTTTCCCATGCGTTTCCGTCCTCTGCTGGCCCTCGTGCTGGCGCTCTGCCTGACCCTGGTCACCGCCTGCAGCGGCGGGGCCAAGGCCGTGGACCGGGCCAACCTGACCTACGACGACATCCACAACACCGGTCTGGCCAACGACTGCCCGACCCTGCCGGACTCGGCCCGTGGCTCGATCGCTCTGGATGCTTCCGCCAAGTACCAGCTGCGCGAGATCTGCCTGCACCCCTCGGAGGTGTACGTGAAGGGTGAGCCTGCCAACAAGCGTCAGGAAGCTCAGTTCCTGCCCACCAAGATCCTGACCCGCTTTACGACAAGCCTTGACCAGGTGTACGGCGATCTGGCGGTGACCGGAAACGGCATCAACTTCAAGGAGCAGGGCGGTCTCGACTTCCAGATCGTCACCGTGCTGATGCCCGGTGGTGAGGAAGTGCCGTTCACCTTCTCCAGCAAGGAGCTCAACGCCACCGCTGACGGTGCTGCGATCAGCACCAGCACCGATTTGAGCGGCAGCTACCGCGTGCCCAGCTATCGCACCTCCAACTTCCTGGATCCCAAGGGCCGTGCGCTGACCACCGGTGTGCAATACGCCCAGGGTCTCGTGGCTCTGAACGGCCAGGATGACGAGCTGTCTCGCGAGAACAACAAGGAGTACGTCGACGGCACCGGTGAGATGAACCTCTCGATCACGAAAGTTGATGCTTCCACCGGTGAGTTCGCCGGGGTGTTCACCGCCGTGCAGCCCTCCGACACCGACATGGGCGGTCACGACCCCCTCGACGTGAAGATCACCGGTCAGGTCTACGGCCGACTGGAGAAGGTCTGAATCGGTTGCCAGCCGCTGGCTCTTTCAGCGCAGTCCAGGGGGGCATTGTCCCCCCTTTTTTTATCTCGGTGAAGAAGCGCCCTGGCGCTTGAACGTCGCTGGTCCTACCGAAATCGTTGCCGCCCGTTTCAGGCCCTCTGGGAGAATCCAGCGCATCTCCCCTCTCTCGCACCGCCACCCTCCGCCATGACGAGCACCGTCGCCTTCGCCCGGCAGGGCCTGATCACTCCCCATGGCGGAAGCCTTGTGGATCTTCGGGTGCCTGCGGAGCAGCGCGAGGCCGCCAAGGCCGGCGTTGATCACGTGCTCGAGTGCTCCGATCGCAATGCCTGTGATGTGGAGCTGCTGATGGTGGGCGGCTTCTCGCCCCTGTGCGGCTTCATGCACCAGGAGGACTACCAGTCGGTGGTGGAGAGCAACCGCACCACGAGCGGCCTGCTGTTCGGCCTGCCGATCGTGATGGACACTCAGCGCGACGACATCGCGGTGGGTCAGAAGCTGCTGCTCATCTACCGCGGCCAGGAGCTTGCGGTGATGACGGTGGAGAGCAAGTGGGAGCCCGACAAGGCCCGTGAGGCCAAGGGCTGCTACGGCACCACCTCGCTCGAGCATCCGGCAGTGAAGATGATCGCTACCGAGCGCGGTCGTTACTACCTCGGCGGTGCCATCCAGGGCCTGGAGCTGCCAATCCGTGTCTTCCCCTGCAAGACCCCAGCTGAGGTGCGCGCCACCCTGCCCGAGGGGCAGGACGTGGTGGCGTTCCAGTGCCGCAACCCCATCCACCGCGCCCACTACGAGCTGTTCACCCGGGCTCTGGACGCCAGCAATGTGAGCGAGCAGGGCGTGGTGCTGGTGCACCCCACCTGCGGTCCCACCCAGGACGACGACATCTCCGGCGCGGTTCGCTTCCAGACCTACGAGCGCCTGGCCGCCGAGGTGAACAACCCCCGCATCCGCTGGGCCTACCTGCCCTACTCGATGCACATGGCCGGCCCGCGCGAGGCGCTGCAGCACATGATCATCCGCAAGAACTACGGCTGCACCCACTTCATCATCGGCCGCGACATGGCCGGCTGTAAGTCGTCCATCAGCGGCGACGACTTCTACGGCCCGTACAAGGCGCAGGACTTCGCCCGCGACAACGCCCCGGAGCTGGGCATGGAGACCGTGCCCTCGCTCAACCTGGTGTTCACCGAGGAGGAGGGCTACGTGACGGCCGAGCACGCCGAGGCCCGCGGCCTGCACGTGCGCAAGCTCAGCGGTACCCAGTTCCGCCAGATGCTGCGCAGCGGAGAGGAGATCCCCGAGTGGTTCGCCTTCCGCAGCGTGGTGGACGTGCTGCGCGCCGCCGCCTGAGCGGAGGCGATCAGCGGGCCCCAGCCGCCTGAGGGCCGGTTAACATTCCTTTACTAATCACGTCGGAGAGCCAAGGTGAAGAAGCGCTGGCGCAATGCGGGGCTCTATGTGCTCCTGGCGGTTGTGGTGATCGCCGTGGGCACCGCCTTCCTTGATCGCCCTGATCCGGCCAACGCTCCTCGCAGCCTCCGCTACAGCGACTTCGTCGAGGCCGTGGAGGCCAACGAGGTATCCCGGGTGCTGATCGCCCCCGACCGGGGCACCGCTCAGGTGGTCGAGAACGATGGCCAGCGCGCCGTTGTCAACCTTGCCCCCGACAAGGATCTGCTCAAGCTGCTTGAAGCGCACAAGGTCGACATCGCCGTCGAGCCCTCCCGTCAGCCGCAGGCCTGGCAGCAGGCGGTGGGATCGTTGATCTTCCCGCTGCTACTGCTCGGCGGCCTGTTCTTCCTGCTTCGTCGCGCCCAGGGCGGCGGCGGCAACCCTGCCATGAACTTCGGCAAGAGCAAGGCCCGGGTGCAGATGGAGCCGCAGACCCAGGTCACCTTCGGTGATGTGGCCGGGATCGAGGGCGCCAAGCTCGAGCTCACCGAGGTTGTCGACTTCCTCAAGAACCCCGATCGCTTCACCGCCGTCGGCGCCAAGATTCCCAAGGGCGTTCTGCTGGTTGGTCCTCCTGGCACCGGCAAGACGCTGCTGGCCAAAGCTGTGGCTGGTGAAGCTGGTGTTCCCTTCTTCTCGATCTCCGGCTCGGAGTTCGTGGAGATGTTCGTGGGCGTCGGCGCCAGCCGTGTTCGCGATCTGTTCGAGCAGGCCAAGAAGAATGCCCCCTGCATCGTGTTCATCGATGAAATCGATGCGGTGGGTCGTCAGCGTGGTGCCGGTCTCGGCGGCGGCAACGACGAGCGCGAGCAGACCCTCAACCAGCTGCTCACCGAGATGGACGGCTTTGAGGGCAACACGGGCATCATCATCGTGGCAGCTACCAACCGTCCCGATGTGCTCGATGCGGCCCTGATGCGTCCCGGCCGCTTCGATCGCCAGGTTGTGGTGGATCGCCCCGACTACGCCGGTCGTCTGCAGATCCTCGGCGTGCACGCCCGTGGCAAGACCCTGGCCAAAGACGTCGACCTCGACAAGATCGCCCGCCGTACCCCCGGCTACACCGGAGCCGATCTGGCCAACCTGCTCAACGAAGCGGCGATCCTGGCGGCCCGCCGTCAGCTCACCGAGATCGCCATGGACGAGGTGAACGACGCCATCGAGCGCGTGATGGCGGGCCCTGAGAAGAAGGACCGCGTGATGAGCGAGAAGCGCAAGCGCCTTGTGGCCTTCCACGAAGCGGGCCATGCCCTGGTAGGTGCTCTGATGCCCGACTACGACCCCGTCCAGAAGATCTCGATCATTCCCCGCGGCAACGCCGGCGGCCTCACCTTCTTCACCCCATCCGAGGAGCGGATGGAGTCGGGTCTGTATTCCCGGGCCTACCTTCAGAACCAGATGGCCGTCGCTCTTGGCGGTCGTGTTGCCGAGGAGATCGTCTACGGCGAAGACGAGGTGACGACTGGCGCCTCTAATGACCTGCAGCAGGTAGCCCGTGTTGCCCGCCAGATGGTGACCCGCTTCGGAATGAGTGATCGCCTCGGCCCCGTGGCCCTGGGCCGCAGCCAGGGCGGCATGTTCCTCGGCCGCGACATTGCCGCTGAACGCGACTTCTCGGAGGACACCGCCGCTGCCATCGACGAGGAGGTCAGCCAGCTGGTGGCTGAGGCCTATAAGCGTGCCACCGCTGTGCTGAAGGACAATCGCTCGGTTCTCAATGAGCTCGCTGAGATGCTTGTGGAGCGGGAAACCGTGGATGCGGAGGATCTGCAGGAGCTGCTGATTCGCAGTGATGTGCGGGTGGCCGAGTACGTCTGACCCTGGAGTGCTGCTGACTTCGTTGCGCCGTCAGCCCCTGCTGGCGGTGCTTCGTCCCACCAGCCTTGAACAGGCCCGTTGCCAGCTTGAGCAGTTGCTGGCAACGGGCCTTGTGCATGTTGAGCTCGCTGTGTCGCCAGCGGTGGCTTGGGTGGAGATGGTCCGCGAGCTGATTCCGGCCTTCCCAGCGATGCGCCTGGGCGCGGCGTCGGTGTGTTCTGCCGATCACCTCGCTGCTGTCGACGCCGCCGGTCTGGCCTATGCGGTATCCCCGATCTTCGATCGACAGTTGCTGGCGCAGGCGCAGGATCTGGGCCTCACCCTGGTACCAGGGGTGTTCACGCCCACGGAGATCGCCATGGCCGTGCGTGCTGGAGCGGCGGCGGTGAAGCTGTTCCCCGCGTCTGCACTGGGCCCTGGATACTGGCGCTCGCTGGCGGGTCCCCTGGGACCATTGCCGTTCTGCATCGCGGCCGGTGGCCTCAGTGCCGACGACGTTCCTGCATGGCTCGCCGGCGGTGTCGATGCGGTGGCCCTGGGCAACAGCCTGTTCGTGGATGGCGCTGCGATCGGCGCCGATGGCGACTCAACCCCTCGGCTGGGCTCTGATCTGGCCGCCTTGCTCACACGGCTCGCTGCCCCCGCCGATCGGCGATGGTTGTCAACCTGAGATCGCAGTGCTACTTCTGAGAAAGAGCTGTTCTCGCTTATGTCTCAACTCACGATCAAACTCAGCGACAAGGCCGATGCCCTGATCGCTCAGCTGCAGAAGGAGATCTTCAACCGTCGCCGTAAGAAGGTGTCCCCTGCTGGCGTGGTTGAGACGCTGGTGGAGAGCGGTGCCAAGTCTCAGTCGGACAAGCGCTTCGCCACCTCCTGGAAGAACCTGATCGCCGACATCGAGAAGGCCGCCAAGGTGGCCAACGCCCACGGCAGCAAGCCCGCCAACCTCAGTGATGCCGAGTGGGCGCTGATCCTCAGTCATCGCAGCCGCGCGGCAGCCACCAAGAGCTCAGCCAATCCCGCCGCGAAGGCCCCTGCCCGCAAGCCAGCGGCCAAGACGGCCACTGCCAAGGCTGCAGTCGTCAAGCCCGCCAAGCCGGCGGTGAAACCAGCCGCGAAAGCCGCTGTGAAGAGCACCGCCGCCAAGGCAAAGCCGGGCACGGCCGCCCGCAACCCGATCCGCAAGAGCGCGGTGAAAGAGACGACCGTGAAGCCGACAGCCGCCAGCAAGCCTGCTGCCCGCAGCGCGGTTCGCAGGAAGGCTCAGCCCTCGGCTGTCGCCAAGGCCGGCACCTCCTCCGTCGCCCGTCGCATGGCCAAGGCCGTGAGCCGACTCAGCGCCGGCGGGGCTGTTGCGCCCGCCACTCCGAGCAGCAACGGCGCTGCTCCCCTCGTCGAGGTTCGCTGAGCTTCTGGGTCTCCCCTGCAGCCTCCTTCACCAGAGGCTGCACTGACCCTGCTGCCGCAGCAGGTGATCGGCCAGCACCAAGGCCACCATCGCCTCCACCATCGGCACGGCCCGCGGCAGGACGCATGGGTCGTGCCGACCTTTGGCTTCCAGAGTGGTGGCTTCGCCGCGATCGTTGATCGTCTGCTGCGCCTTGCGGATCGTGGCTGTGGGTTTGAAGGCCACGCGGATCACGATCGGCTCGCCGTTGCTGATCCCCCCCTGGATGCCACCGGAGTTGTTGGTGGCGGTGCGCAGCCGGCCGGCCTCGCTCGGCAGGAAGGCGTCGTTGTGCTCGCTGCCCCGCAGCTTGGTGCCCTCAAAACCCGAGCCGATTTCGAAGCCCTTGGTGGCCGGCAGCGACATCACCGCCTTGGCAAGGTCGGCTTCCAGCTTGTCGAACACCGGCATCCCCAGCCCTACGGGCGGCTTGCGCACCACGCAGGTGATCACGCCGCCGCAGGAGTCGCCATCACGGCCGATCGCCTCGATCCGCTCGATCATCTGCTCGGCCATCGCTGCATCGGGGCAGCGCACGATGTTGGCCTCCACGGCGTCGAGGCTCACGGCCTCCGGGTCGATGCTCGCTTCCAGCGTGTGGATGCGTTGCACCCAGGCCAGCACCTCGGTGCCATGGGCCTTGCGCAGCAGCTGCTTGGCGATCGCACCGGCCGCCACCCGCCCGATCGTTTCCCGCGCTGAGGCCCGCCCGCCACCGCTGCGGGCCTGGATGCCGTATTTGGTCTGATACGTGGCATCGGCATGGGAGGGGCGGAACGCCACCTCCATCTCCTTGTAGTCCTGTGGGCGCTGATCCTTGTTGCGCACCACCATCGCGATCGGCGTCCCGAGGGTGACGCCGTCCAGCAGACCGCTGAGGATCTCGACCCGGTCGTCCTCCTTGCGAGGGGTTGTGATCTTGCTCTGCCCCGGTTTGCGGCGATCGAGTTCGCTCTGAATCGCCTCAGGATCCAGCGGCAGCCGTGGCGGGCAGCCATCCACGATCACGCCCACCCCACCGCCGTGGGATTCCCCGAAGGTGCTGATGCGAAAGAGATCGCCGAAGCTGCTGCCCATGAGCCTGCACTGATCTGCTGAGCGTAAGGACTCGCCAGGCTGCCGTGTTCCTCTGGGCATTACGGCTGACAGGGACAGCCAGCCCAACCGTTAGGGTCGGCCTCCAGTGCAGCGGCAGCCGGCCGGTGAAGAAGCAGGAGCGCGCCGCCCTGATCCTGCAGCGGCTTGAGCAGCACTATCCCCGCACCCCAATTCCGCTTGACCACAGCGATCCGTTCACGCTGCTGGTGGCAGTGCTGCTCAGCGCGCAGTGCACCGATAAGAAGGTGAATGAAGTCACGCCGGCGCTGTTCACTGCCGGCCCCACCCCCGCCCGCATGGCGGCATTGGATGAGGCCGCGATCCTGGGTCATATCCGCCAGCTGGGCCTGGCCCGAACCAAGGCCCGCAACGTCAGGCGTCTGGCCGAGCTGCTGCTGGAGCGCCATGGCGGCGTGGTGCCGCGCAGCTTCGCTGCCCTTGAGGCCCTGCCCGGTGTGGGGCATAAGACGGCCTCCGTGGTGATGGCCCAGGCCTTTGGCGTGCCGGCTTTCCCGGTCGACACGCACATCCATCGCCTCGCGCAGCGCTGGGGTCTCAGCAGCGGCGAGAACGTGGTGCAGACCGAGCGCGACCTCAAGGCCCTGTTCCCCAGGGATGCCTGGAACAAGCTGCACTTGCAGATCATTTTCTATGGGCGCGAGCACTGCACCGCCCGGGGCTGCGATGGCACTGTCTGCCCGCTCTGCCGGGAGCTCTACCCCAGGCGCCGCAGCCCCGTGCTCTGGCGCAAGCCTTGACCCACCTCGTTTCTCAGGTCGGTACGGCGTTCAGTCCTGGGCCGAACTGCGGGCCCGTCGTTGCAGCTGGAGCAGCAGCGGGGCTGTCTCTTCCAGGGGTGTGGGCTGAGCAAACAAATAGCCCTGCCCGCGGATGTACCCCAGCTCCTCGAGG
Organism: uncultured Synechococcaceae cyanobacterium; assembly: GCA_903934375.1. Lineage (GTDB taxonomy): Bacteria > Cyanobacteriota > Cyanobacteriia > PCC-6307 > Cyanobiaceae > Vulcanococcus. Next base: position 21 of record CAIZNP010000326.1, on the reverse strand, counting down.
ATCTGGCGCTGCTGCCGCGTC
>CAIZNP010000325.1 GCA_903934375.1 uncultured Synechococcaceae cyanobacterium | reverse complement strand
GCAGGGGGGCGGCAGCCAGGGATGAGTGCTGAGGCGACGCCTCCGCAGCGCTGAACTCAGCCGTCCTGGCTCTGCCAGCGCGCGAACAGATCCGGCCGGCGCTCGGCCGTGCGCTGCTGTTGCTGCTCGGCCCGCCAGCGGGCGATGGCGCCATGGTCGCCGCTGCGCAGCACCTCCGGCACGGCCATGCTGCGGAAGTCGGCCGGGCGGGTGTAGTGGGGGTGCTCCAGCAGCAGGGCGCTGTGGCTCTCCTCCTCCAGGCAGGCCTGGCTGCCCACGGTGCCCGGCAGCAGTCGCACCACGCCGTTGATGATCGTCATCGCCGGCAGTTCGCCGCCGGTCAGCACGAAATCACCGATCGACACCTCCTCATCGGCCAGGGCCCGGATCCGCTCATCGAAGCCCTCGTAGTGGCCGCAGAGGAACACCAGCTGGTCGTAGTCCGCCGCCCAGCGGCGCAGGTCTGCCTGCTGCAGGGGGCGGCCCTGGGGACTCATCAGCAGCACCCGCCGCCGCGGCAGCACGGGGAGCGCCTCCACCGCCGCATACACCGGTTCGGGCTTGAGCACCATGCCGGCGCCGCCGCCATAGGGCTCATCGTCGACTTTGCGGTAGCGGTCTGTCGCGAAATCGCGTGGGTTATGGACGTGCAGCTCGGCGATGCCGGCACTGAAGGCCCGCCCGATCACTCCGAGGCTGAGCAGCGGCGCGAAGGCCTCAGGCGCCAGGCTCACCACGTCGAGTCGCATCAGCTCAGCCAGCCGGGGCCGCGCTCGCGGCCGCAGGACGGCTCACGCGGCGGATCTCCGAGCAGAAGCTGGCGCGGCTGGGGCTGCCGTTGCCTGCGCTTTCCAGGGTGGAGCGCAGGCGCAGGTTGGGCTTGGTGAACCAGATGCGCTCGCGTACCTCCCGCTGGCCATCGCTGACCGTGAGTTCAAGGCTGTTGTCGGGTAGCAGCTGCCAGCGGCCCTGCTGATCGCCCGCGGTGAAGCCGCCATCGGCCAGGAACTGCAGCTGCCGCTGCGCCTCACCCTTGGGGCCCACGCTCAGGCCGCCGGGGCCTTCGCTGGACGCAGGCTCGAGATAGGCCACCACCAGCTCGCCGCGCTCGCTGCTGTGCCATTCATCGCCCTCGCCGCCAGCGCTGGCCTCGTCGAGCTCAAGCTCGAAGCGGCTGCGCAGGCTCATCCACTCGCCGGCGCAGAAGCGCAGGAAGGCCTCGATCGAGTCGGGCGGAAACGGCGGGCCGCTGGCCTCGGGTCCGGACTGGGTCATGGTCATCATTCTTTCAGCCCTGCGGGCCCGGACGGCCTGCCCAGCGCACCGCCGGGCCGTAGTCCGTCAGGGCGCGGTCGCAGGTGAGCAGGGTGAGGCCCTCACATTGGGCCTGCGCCACCAGCAGCCGGTCGAACGGATCGCGGTGGATCCAGGGCAGGTGCTGCACCGCCAGGCAGTGCTCTGACGCGATGGCGCACTCCTGCATCCCTTCCCTCAGGAGCCCCTGGCGCAACCGTTCGGCATCCACGCGGAAGCCCGGCTTGTCGAGCGAGGTCTTGATAGCCACCTCCCACAGGCTCGCCACGCTGAACCAGAACGGCTGGCGTCGGTCGCTGAGTGCCGCGTGCAGTGTTTCCGGCAACCGCTGAGGGGTCGCGGCCAGCCACAGCAGCAGTTGGGTATCGAGCAGCTGATCCGGAAGGCCGGAGGACATCAGTCGAACATCGCCGCGATGTCAGCCGCGAACGCGTCCTTGAGGTCCAGATCCAGCGTGGCCGCGCCGGCGAGGAAGCCGAGCGTCCGGCGTCGCGGTGTGTCCTGGGCCAACGGCACCAGCTTCACCAGGGGCTTGCCGGCCCGGGCGATCACCACCTCTTCGCCATCCAATGCCTGCTCCACGTACCGGGAGAGATGGGTCTTGGCGTCGTGAAGGTTGACCTGCATGCTGTCAGGTTAGCCACTATGTCGGCTAAGTCTGCATCGGTCGGGCGCTGCTGTGTCTCGCTGCTGTGTTTCGGTGCTGTTCCACTGCGCTGTGGATGGGCGCTGGCCGTTTCAGTCGCCGCGATAGCCCAGTTCCGCCAGGCGTGCGGCGCTGCGGCGCCAGCCCGGCACCACCTTCACGAACAGCTCCAGATACACCGGCCCGCTGAACACCTTCTCCATCTGCAGGCGGGCGCCGGCGCCGATCGTGCGCAGCATGCTGCCGCCCTTGCCGATCAGGATCCCCTTCTGGCTGGAGCGCTCCACCAGCACCGTGGCCAGCACCGCCGTGCGCGGGCCGTCGTCCACCACCCGGTCGATGCTCACGGCCACCGAATGGGGAACCTCCTCGCGGGTGTGCGTGAGCACCTGTTCGCGGATCAGCTCGGCCATCAGCAGCTGCTCGGGCTGATCGCTCACCGCATCGGCTGGATAGAGGTGCGGCCCCGGCGGCAGGGCGGCGCCGAGGGCCGTCACCAGGGCGTCGGTGCCGGCGCCGGTGAGGGCGCTCACCGGGTGCAGCGGCCAGTTCAGGGGTGTCTGCGGCTGCTGACCGGCTGGCGTTGGCGTGGCGAAGTCGCCGCGGCCCTCCAGCAGCTCGCGGTAGCTGGCCAGCAGGGCTTCGGCCTGGGCGGGATCCACCAGGTCGGCTTTGTTGAGCGCCACCTGCACCGGCGCCTTGCAGTGGCGCAGCAGGTCCACGATGTAGCCGTCGCCGCGCCCGGCGGGCTGGCTGCCATCCACCAGCAGCAGCACCACATCCACATCACCGATGGTGCTGCGGGCCGTCTTCACCAACCGTTCGCCCAGCAGGTGGTGGGGCTTGTGGATGCCGGGGGTGTCGAGCAGAACCAGCTGGGCCGCGGGCGTGGTGAGGATGGCCCGCAGGCGGTTGCGGGTGGTCTGGGCCACCGGTGAGGTGATTGCCACCTTCTCGCCCACCAGTTGGTTGAGCAGGGTGCTCTTGCCCACATTGGGCCGGCCGATCAGAGCCACGAAGCCGGAGCGGAAGCCCGGGCCCGACCCTGCCGCCGCGGCTTCCGCGGCCGTGGCCGCCAGCAGCCGGGCCGACTCGGCGGGGTCGGGGATCGGCAGCAGCTTGCCGGTCGTGGCCTCGGGCTCGGGTGGGGGGATGGGGTTCATGGTGTTCAGCGTGGCAGCCTGCTGTGCCGCAGCCAGAATCCATACAACTGTCGTCGCCACGCAGCGCCACCTGGGTGCAGGCCGATGTGGCTCAGTTCAACGAGGCCCTCAGCGAAGCCGAGCGGAGCGTGGTGCGGCTGTCGGCCCTGATGTCGGCCATCAACACCACCGGCCCGCAGGCCCGGCAGGCTGCCGCACGCTTCGATCAGCTGGTCGCCGTGATGCCGATGGGGCCTGGCGCAGTCGTGCTGAGCAGTTCCAGCGAGGCCAGTCGGCCGGATTCTGGCTTCCCGCATCGGCAGCGCGCACTGAATCCTCACGCGCTTTCTTCGCCCAGGCTGAAACCACCGTCAGCCTGTTCGGGCTGGGGGTGTCGAGCGGCATCCTGGAGAACACGTTGGTTCTGCCGCTCAGCGGCGGCGAACTGGTCTTCTGGCCCGCCAAGCCAACGTTCATCCGTGATGCGGCGGCCGATCTCGACTATCGCGCCACCCCCTGGGTCCAGCTGACCGACCCGGCGGTCAATCCCGCCGGCACTCCGCGCTGGACCCGGCCCACCTACGACCCGGCGGCCCGTGAATGGCTGCTCAGCGTGGTCGCTCCCTTCCGCCAGGCAGGGCAGTGGGCGGGCTCCGTCGGCCACGACCTGCTGCTGCGGGATCTCTTGCGCTGGCTGATCCGACTGGATCAGCAGACGGATCGCCTCACCGCCAGAGCGCTCTATGTGGTGTCGGCCGACGGGCACCTGCTGGTTCAGGGGGCGTCCACGGCCCAGGAGGGTGCTCTCCTACCCGCGACCTATCGCCGCGTG
>CAIZNP010000324.1 GCA_903934375.1 uncultured Synechococcaceae cyanobacterium | reverse complement strand
TGGTGCAGCCGCTGCTGGGGGAAGCGATCCAGCTGGTGCTCAGACCCCACAGCGTGCTGGTGCTCAGAGCTGGCGACAGCTTGAACCTGATCGCTGAGCGCTACGGCACCACCGTGGCCACCTTGAGGCGGATCAACCCCCAGCTGGAGAGCACCCAGACGATCACCGCAGTCGAGGGGGATTCGCTGGCGGTGCTGGCGGGTCGGCACGGCACCACGGAAACCAAGCTGCGCAGCCTCAACCCGGTGCTGCAGCAGAGCGAGACCTACGTCACCGGTGAGGGCGAGACGCTGAGCAGCGTGGCGGCCGAGCAGAACCTCAGCCTCTCCCTGCTGCGTCAGTTCAACTCGGAGCTGAGCAGCTGGCCCAGCGAGGAACCCCTGCCGGCAGGCACCACCCTGCTGCTGCCCCTCTACCGCTCCACCACGCCGATCCCGGCCGGGATGCAACTGCTGGTGCCGGGTTATCTGCCCTCCACCCAACTGCCGGCGGGGGAATGGATCTACCTGCCGGCCCGGCGCTCGGCGCCTGTACTGGATGAGCTGCCGGATCCGGCGGGCTGATGGAGAGCCCAGCGGCTCAAGCCGCCTCCAAGCCCAGATGCTCCACGTAGTCATGGAAGTTGCGGTCGAGGAGCTGTGCCACCAGCTGGCCCTGGCCACGGCCAATGCAATCAGCAGCCCGATGCTCGATGACAGCGCGGCCACTAGGGCCGGGTAAGGGAGCCACAGTTCTGATCCCGAGAAGTCTCAGCCGATCAGTTCGCCGGCTGGGCCTGCACGGTGATGGTCAGATTGCCGTCGCTATCGCGCTGCTGGGCATAGGCCAGCTCCTGCAGGAAGCCCTGTAACTGCTGGACCGCCTGACGCTCCTGCTGGCTGGGATGACGCACGGCAGAGGTGATCAGCCTCAACCCGAGTCCGGCACTGCCGATCACCCCCAGCGGACCCATTACCACCGCCAGGCCAGGCACGAGCATCAGTGCCACGGCCAGAAACACCGAGACAGGCAGCGCTCCAGCAGCCATCAAGCCGCTGGTCTGCAGGATCTGCAAGAGCCTTTCTTTGCGTTCATCGGCTGTGCCGTTGAGCAACAGGTCGCGGTGCACCAGCAGTTGATCCACCGCGGTGATCGCTGCTGAATAGGCGCTGGCCTCCACAGCGTTGCCGAGGGTGCGCTGCCAAAACTCAGGGGTCTGAGCTGCGGCGATCAGTCCATCGAGGTGGTTGTCCGTGCTGGCCCGGAGTCGCTCCAGCCAGCTCATATCGCTGGAGCCGCGGCTGATGTTGACCGAGCCGTCCTCCCAGATGCCATTGGCCGCATCGGCGGCCAGGTGGGGGGAGTTGAAACGGCTTTCGATGTGGGACCAGTGCTTGCCGAGGGCATCGCCCCCCTTGAGAAAGCCATCAACCGCTGCAGTGCCGTAGTGCTCCAGCTCCCCGGGCAGCTTGGCCAGCAGATCTGCTGCTGCCACGCCGTGGTTGGAGGCAGCAGATGTGATGCGGCTGATGAGTTGGGGGTCAACCCCGAAGTTGTTGAGCTCGCTGAGCGAGGCCGCAACCGTGCCGGCAGCCACCGCCAGGACCTTGGTGGTGCGATCCAGACCCTTTCGGACCTTGGCAGCGGCGGCGGCTCCTGCGGCCAGGCCGGCACCTGTTACGGCGGTGATATCTGCCATGGCCCAGGCACCAGGGCTTTCCATCTTGACGCGGACCGGCACACCCCCTGGCGTTGCTAGCCAGCAGTGGGATCGACTGCTGGCAACAGGGAAAGCGAGCGCAGCCCGGACGGGGCGCCCGCAACACCACAGCCGTGATGGGTGATGTCCTCCTCCTTCTTCTCGACCCCTGCTTCCCAGCCCCCTGCTTCTGCCGCCCGATGGCAGACCTACCGCCAGCAGCAGCAGCAACCCAACCAGGTACCGGCTGGCTCCCTAGCTCCACTAGCTGCTGAACTCGACCCCCTCGATGAGGGCGACGACGAGGCCAGCGGCCACGAGGGCGGTACCGGTGACGACAGCTTTGACGCTGCCCCTCCCCATGACCCAGGCGGCAGTGGCAGCAGCGACAACGACGACCCCCCTGCCGCTGCTTCCAGCAATGCTGATCCCCTGCGCGCCGAACGGCGCCGCAGCAACCAGCTGGAAAAGGAGCTGCGCAAGGCCCGCGCCCAGCTGTCCCGCTTCTCGGAGATCAACCCGGACGAATACGCCCGCCTGCAGGACGCCGAGCGCAAGCGCGAGGAGTTCGAGCGCCAGGTGGGCGAGCGCGAGCGCCAGCTCAACGAGGCCAACCTGCGCCGCGTGCGCAGCGTCGAAAAGGAACGGGACGAGGCCCGCTCCCAGGTGCAGAACCTGCGTAAGGAGCGCTTGATGGAGCGCCTGTTCTCCGAGGCTGAGGGCCGCGTCGGTGGCGATGAGAGGGGGACGTTTTTTGACACCTTCGTGACGCTCTGCGGCGGTCACTTCCAGCTGGCGGAGGTGGATGGCCGCGAGCGGCTGGTGCCGGTGGACGGCAAGGGCCAGCCCCTCACCGCCGATGGCGTGGCCCTGAGCGATGGCGACTACATGGAGGAGTTGCGCCGCCACCCGGTGTATAGCTTCCTGTTCCAGCAGCGCAGCGGCCTCTATTCGGCTGCTGTGCCGGAAACGGGCCATGAGCACGGCGGCGCGGTGAATCTGCAGACCCTGAGCACCGCCGAGCTCTACCTGGAGGCCGTGAAGGGCACCACCCCCAGGGCTGCTGCACCGCGGCGCTGATCCCCCCGCCGGGAGAACGAGATGGTCTGGTATCTGGTGTTCTGGCGCAACCGCTCCACTTCCACCGTGGTGCCGGCTGCCACCGCCAGCCAGGCCCGCTCCCGTGCCCGCGCCAAACAAAAGCGTGGTTACGGAGCGATCGTTGCGGCACGCCGCGCCAATGCCCAAGACGCTGGCTTGATCAGGAAAGGGACCTGGGTGCGGCGCCGCCGCGATGGCACAAGCCCCCAGTTCGGCAGTGCTCGCTCCAAAGCCAGGGCCCGCCGGCAGCGAAGCGCCTACCGCCATTGGCTGTAAGGCCCGGCCACCAACCGGCAGCCGGGCCTGAGCCCCCTGGCTCAGCAGACCGAGACGGTGCAGCCGGGAGTGCCCTGCAGCTTGCGGGCAAAGGCGAACGCCTTCTCGGCAGGGATCAGCCGCATCTTCTTGACGGGCTTGCCGCGGCGGCCAAAGAACTCGACCTCACAGGGAGTGGTGCCGAGCTTCTGGACTCCTGGCTGATAGCGGTGAACCACAAGCAGGCGGACTTCGCAGACGGGGCCTTGGGGAGTGGCCATGGCTGGGGTGGAGCGGAGAACACCGACCAGACGCCCCGCAGGCGCAGTGCTGGCCAGGGGCGAGCAGCGCGAGCCTCGCGTCAGCCCTGGCCAGCGCAAGCCGTAGGGGCATGCTGCGGAGGGGTTTCGCTCCGCCCGGCCAGTCAGCCTCCAGTGGCAACGGTGCGAGTGCCGTGCTGATTTCTCACCGCGACAGGGGAGCAGAGGTGTTGGCTCTCCTGAGATCGAGGTCCGCCCGCTTTGCCGCTGGTGGGACACCATGCTGGCCAGCCAGTTGATTGGGGATCTGCCCAGGCACAACCTGGCTGCTGTGGCCAAGCACTACCTGGGCCGCGAGATCGACAAGGAAGAGCAGACCAGCGACTGGGGCGGAGAGCTCACCCGCAGCCAGCTCGCCTACGCCGCCCTCGATGCCGTGGTGGTACGCCCGCTTGCTCAACGCCTGCGCGAGGAGCTCCAAGCCACAGGGCAGGAGAACGCTCACCGGCTCGATTGCCAGATGATCAGCCCCTGCGCCGATGGCCAGGCTCGCGGTCTGGCCGTGAACCTCACGAGCGTGGCGCAGTGCCGTGAGCACGCCACCGCGGAGCGCCTGCAGAAAGTGCAGACCCTTCAAAAGCTGCTCGGCATTGAGAACTACCGCAGCGCACTCAAGCTCAAAGAGGCCCTCATCGAGCACCTGGGGGAGACCATCAGCGACACCCAGCAGAAGACCTTGGAGCGCTACCGCAGCGCCCCCGCCATTGAGCTGCTGATCGAGATCAAAGCCCTCGATCAGGAGCTGAAAGAGCTCACCTGGCTGGAGCAAGAGCAGGCCCTGACTGATGGCCGCGTTCGCCCCACCTACAAGATCCTCGGGGCCCGCACCGGCCGCACCACCACCAGCGCCCTGCTGCCAGCCAACCGCTCACAAGTCCCCTCCGATACCGAGTTCTTCGGGCCCAAGGCACAAAAGGCCGGCCAGCCCAAGCCGGTGAAGCTTGGCCAAGTGGGCTTCAACTTCCAAGGCCTCACCGGCGAACGCAAGCAGGCCCTCCACACCGGCGACGCCAACACCGTGTTGCTCGATCTCGACTGGAGTTCAATCGAGGTGCGCCTGCAGGCCAGCCCCCGGCTCTACAACGACGCCGGCCAGCGCAAGATCCTGCTCGAAGGCATCGACCCGCACGCCTACATCGCCAGCCAGGTATGCGGCAGGCCAATCGGTAGCGAGGCCCCTGAGCGCAAGACCATCGGCAAGGTCGCCAATTTCTCGCTGGCTTACGGCTGCGGCGTGAACAACCTCGCCAGACAGCTCCATCTAGCCCAGGGCAAACCTATTAGTTACGCCCAGGCTGAGAAGGTCTACAAGGCTTGGCACCGCTTCCACCCGGAGATCAGCCGGGAGATGGCCCTCTATGCCAGCGGCGCCCGCGTCACCGAAGCCCGCAGCCTCTCTGGCCGCCGTATGAACTACCGCGGTGTCTCCATCGACAACGAGAGCATCTGCCCCCGGCTCGAGTTAGGCCGCACCAATGGGATCAACTTCCCCATCCAAGGCACCGGCAGGGATTTGCTCGCAGATGCCCTCGGGGATCTATGGCCGGCCCTCGAACAGTTCCCGGGCACCTGCGTGGTGGGCCTCATCCACGACGAGATCCTGCTGGAGGTGAACCGCCGAGATGTTGAGGCCGTTAAAGCAACCACTTTGGGGGTGATGACCAGCAAACGCCTCCAGAAGGCCTACCTGGGGGACATCCCCCTGGAAGCTGACGCGAAGGTCGGGGAAACATTGGGGGAGGCGCATTGATGCCCCGCGCACACACAGCTAGCCTTAATGAAATTGAGTCTCAGTTGCGGGAGCCTGCATCAGGGCGCCGTAGCCAACCATGAGCATCAAACCCAAAAGACCGGAGCAGCCCAACGTGCTGACGCCCCCTTCAAAAGACTCTCCGGAGTGGGAAGACTGGGCTGAGGTCCATCCTCTGCACAAAGCGGTAGTAGGCGATCGCCCTGGCAAGGCGGTAATGGTTCAGCGTGTGGCCGAGGCGGTGCGCTGGATCAGCACTTGCCGCACCCGATCAACCCAGCTTCAGATGGCCGCGGAGCAATGGGGTCTCGGGATGCGAGCCTTTGAGAGCATCCACGCCGACGCGGTGCGGGAGATCAAAGCCAAGTTCAATCAAGACCGCCCGGATTTCTTGGCTCAAAAGCTGGAGCAGCTGGAACACTTAGTGCAGGCTGGCCTGGACAGCGGACAGTTATCAGCCGCAGCCGGTGCGATGGGCCTGCTCCTACGGGCCAGCGGTTGCGACGGCCCCAACAATTTGCCTAAGCGATGACCCGCCTCCATGGTGGCCCTGACTGACCTGCGGTGTGACGTCCTGTTTTCCTGCCACGTCCTCAGGAGCAAGCGACCGCTCTCCACGCTCAAACTCATGGTGTGGGCCGTCAGTGCAGTGCGAACCTTGGCCGCCAATCCGCCGGATTCGAGCAGCTTGCGGATGGGACGATGACTCCACCAGTGCCCGACTAGATATTCGTCAACTACTAGCCGCCGTTGCTGCTGGGTCCGCCCTTGCCGCTGGTCTCTCCGTTCTGCCGGCTTCTGCTCAGATGTCGATGACCGAGGTCCGTGCCGCGAACCTGGCACGCATGGAGGCGGAGAGGCTCAATGGCGGCCTCAACAAGACCTGCGCAGCCAACTGCATGCACCAGAAAGGCGGTGGTGACTGAATGGTGAATGCAGGCCCCAATGGCTACCTCTTTAATTTCTTCGGAGGCCCTCCAGGCTGGGAGGTGAACAAGCAGGCTGCCACCAAGGAAACCCGCATCCTGATCTCTTCAGATGGCACCAGCGTGGTGAATGCGGAATACAACGGCTCACCTCGCTGATTCGCAAAGGGCAGCACCAAGGCGGTCACCGCAACACCCCGGCAGCGCCCGCACCAGCGCCCTCAGATCGGCCTCAGCCACCGGAATCAACCACTTGGCGGGCCACCCCCCAATCAGACAAGCGAAAGACTAATGAGACCAAATTGGCAGCAAAAGAAGGCTGGCTACGCTTGCGAAGCATTTAAAATTAAAAGCAAAATATGAAGCTTTCCGCAAGAATTGCCTTTCTTTCGCTTTTATATGGCACATCCTGCATTGCCGCGGCAGACCAGGCCTTTGGGCAATCTCGGATTTACGGGCCCGTCACGAATATTGAGAGTCCAAACAGCTTTATTATGTACCAACAACCCAGTGGGCCAGCCAATCCCACTGCAAGGGCGGGGGTAGCCGATGTAAGGGGAGACTATGCAATGGCCATCGGCGCTGCTGCGACCGCTCATGCATTTGAAGCTATTGCTATTGGACATGAAAGTGAAGCAAGGCAGACGCCTAACGCGCCTACAGATCAAGTGGGAGAGGCGGGCAGAGCAATAGCTATCGGGGCGAGAGCAAAAGCCTATGATACTGGAATTGCCATTGGCCTCACTTCAGTCGCTGGCGCAGGAAGCGAAGCAGGCGTACTTGATTATAGACCCTCTGCTATCGCAATTGGCCAAAATACTTTCGCACGAACAACCGAGTCCATCGCCATAGGCAAATTCGCCACTGTTACTGAAGAGAAAGCTCTCGGTCAAAACGCCGATAGGTCGATCGCGATTGGACGTTCTGCTACAATTACGGGTTCCCAAAACTCGGTTGCTATCGGTCCCGATGTGGCTGTCTTTGCCAACTCGCCTAATTCCATCGCCTTGGGATTCCGGGCCAGCGTTGTAGGGAATGCTGAGGGAGGCATTGCTATAGGAGACAATGCCAGTGTCGTTGGTGGCACATCAACGATTGCAATTGGCACTGTATCAATGGCAGAAAATGAATCTATAGCCATAGGCTCCTTTGCTAGAGCCCTCGGCAATAGGTCAATGGCCCTGGGGCAAGGATCTAAAGCCGAAGGCCTAAATTCAGTAGCGCTTGGTTTTGAAGCCTTTGCAAGAGCGGATAGTTCCACAGCTATTGGAAGATTTGCCACAGCACAACACTTAAGTTCAACAGCACTGGGCTTTGGCGCGGTAACCACCCGCAACAGTCAGGTTGTAATCGGCACATCTCTAGAGACTGTCACAGTGCCAAATGTTGCAGGCAGTGGCAACCAATTCTTATTTGCCACTGCAGATGGCACTCTCAATCGCTATACAGGCGCCACAACCATCGGCAGTGATTTGCTGATCAGTGGCAGTCAGGCCATCGGTGGCAACCTCACGGTAGGTGGAGATGTTGTTTTCAACAACTACAAAAATACAAATCCGGGCAGTGGTACAACCTTCCTCTCAACCGATGCCAACGGCAAAGTCGCTTTAGCCGCCATCCCCAACGGCACCACCTTCTGCACCCTAGTAGGCGCCAATTCATCCTGCTATGGCCCCAATGCTGAGGCCAAAGGTGCCTTTGACACTGCCATTGGAGCGAACAGCAGAGCAGATGCAGCACTCGGCTCTACAGCCCTCGGAGCCGAAACCAATGCCTCTGGAAATGGGTCTACCGCCATCGGCGTCCTCGCCAAATCCCAGGGCGAAGGCTCCCTCGCCGTTGGTTTCGCTGCTAACTCCACAGCCGAAGATGGTATCGCCATTGGCTCCAATGCCCTGGCCAATGGCTTCAATGCCTTTGCCTTCGGCACTGGCGCTGTGGCCAATGGCCGAAACGTCACCGCCATTGGTTTCGGTGCACGTGCTGAAGGCTTCAATACCAATTCCCTCGCGCTCGGCACTGGTTCGCTCGCCAGCGGGACGGATGTGACTGCTCTTGGTGCCGGAGCCACGGCAACAGGAGTACGGGCCACCGCCATCGGTGCCGGTGCCATCACCACCCGCAACAATCAGGTTGTAATCGGCACACAGCAAGATGATGTCACCATGCCAGGCCTCTCCGGCTCGGGCACTGACTTGGTGGCAGCCAACAATGACGGCACCCTGCAACGCTCATCCGTCTCGTTGCAACAGGTCGATCAAGCGGTCAACACCACCATTCCCAAGCTGGAATCGGCAGTTAGCGGCCTTGGCCAAGCCGTCGAATCGGTTGGTGCCATCGCCTCCGCCATGTCAGCCGTTCCGCAGGTTTCTCTCATGGAAGACGAGCCCATGCGCTGCGGCGTGGGCACGGGTGGCTATGGATCCGAGTATGCGATTTCTGCCGGTTGTGCAGTTCGCATCGCCGACCGCCTGCACCTCAACGGCGCGCTTGCTTACGCACCCTCCGTCAACTATCAGTACGGGTCAACACCGTCTGTGGCTGGTCGCCTCGGCTTCTCCTTCCCCCTGGGTCGCATCGCCAAGCCCTCTAGCAAACCAACAGCCGAGGCTTCCAAAGAACTTTCCAATGTTCAAGGAACCATTCAAAAGATTCAAGCAGAAGTCAAATCCCGCGACAACCAAATCGCCATCCTCAAAACTCAGCTCGACAAGCTGCTCAAGGCTCAACACTCTGAAACGAGCACACCCAGCAGCAAGGCAACGACAGAGCTGATCGCAACATTCATGAGCAGAATTGAACAGCTTGAAAATCGCCTAGCCGAACAAGAACTTATTTCCCAACGTGCCATGGAACAGCTCAAATCACTTGTAGGCAGCGCCCCTCTAGGGATGGGGGCCATCAGCAAAGTAAACCGCTGATTTACTGCTGCTGATCCAGCTCACCCCTCATTCCTTGACATCGCCAATATGAATCACGCCTTTCTCCTAGTCGCTACACTTTTAGGCTCTGCAATCACAAGCCTCGTGGCGTTTACTCCAGGCCACGCACAAAGCAATCCTGCGACTGCGCAGCCAACCAAACAATTCAGCGATGGATTTATCAAAGGCTGCCTCCAAAGCAAGACAGTTGACGTCAAGAACCTGGCCAAGTACTGCACATGCATGGCCAGGAGCTATGAAACTCGCTACGATGTCGCAACCCTGTCGGCCATTGCTCAACTGTCCGGCAATGTTGGCCCACAGGGCCCGGCCTTGGTGAATCTGATGATGGCTCCAGAAGCAAGGGCTTGCTCTAACAAGAGCTGAAACAGCATGTTACTCAACTGATGCAAACCCCTCTGGTGGTGATCAAGCGCCTGGGAAGTCTGCAGCGATGGCTCTGTGCCCTGGCCACCTGTTTGGCGGTGCTGGTGCTGATCCAGCCCTTACGGGCTGAACCGGTTACTCCAGCTCAAGCCAGACCCACTGATGTGAGTTCGCAACACACGGGTAGCTTTGAAGTGGCGCCGGTGCGCATCCTCGGCGTTCCTGCCCTAGTGGTGGCTTCACCAGAACTGCCGGGCAGCGGATCGGTGGTGAGTGCCCAGCGCCGCGCCGAGGTGATTGAAGGCAACCTGAGCTTGCTCTATGCCAACCAGAGCCTTTGCACGCAAGCCGAACAGCTCTCGGAAACCATCCTGGAACGCCTAGTGCTGGGCGGCCCACGAGAGCAGCAGCTCTGCAGTGGCGATCCCTGGGCCGTGCACGGTTCCGCGGACCAGTTGGTGGTGGAGCGCGTCGCTGGTCCTGCGGGCAGCGTGTTGCTGCAAGCCCGCCTGCCTGGGCGCGCCGTTCCGTTGCCGCTGCTCACGGTGACTGCAGCGGATGGGCAGCTGCATGGCTTCACGCCCCAGCAGCTGGCCAATCAGTGGCAATCAGTGCTGCAACGGCGGCTTCGTCATGCCAGGCGCACGATGCAGCCCGATCAGCTTGGTCTGCGGATCCGCGTGACTGTGGCCGTTGAGCTGTTCCTGCTCCTCACCACGGCGCTCACCCTGCAGCTGTGGAACCGGTTACGCCGACAGTTGAGCGAACGGTGGACGCCACAACCGCAACGTGCCCCACGTGCTCAGCAGTCCACACCTTGGCTGCTTTTGGCGAGCCGGATCAGCTTTGTGCTGGTGCTGCTGCAAGGGCTGGCCATGGTGGGTTTTGCCGTGGCGGCGATTCCGGGCCGCATCCCGCTGGCGCTTGGGCTGCTACTACAACCGCTCGACATCCTCACCAAGGCAGCCGCCGTAGGCGCCGTAGTGATGGCGCTGCGCCTGCTGCTCCGCCTGTTGCTACGGCAATGGCGCAGCAGCCCCAAAGTGCCAGCTGAACTGCAGGCGCGGCGTCAGCAGCGTTATCTCAACCTGCTGCAAGCCGGTCAGCGCCTGCTCAGCATGGGTGGTGTGGTGGTGCTGCTGGCGCTGGTGATCAGCGGAATCCCCGGACTCGCCACGACGCCGGTGGCGTCGTGGCTGGCCGGCGGTGCAGTCCTCGGTGCCCTAGCCCTGGTATTTCAGGGACTGCTGCGGGATTTTGCAGCAGGGGTTGTTGTGCTCATTGAAGACCACTACGCCGTTGGCGACTGGGTGCAGGTGGATGCCCTCGAGGGGACCGTCGAAGACGTTGGCATCCTCACCACCGCGCTGCGTGCCTTAGATCAGCGCGTGGTGGTGATCCCCAACAGCCGCTGTGAACAGGTGGTCAATCACACCCGGATTCGCTCTGGTGTGGAGCTCGTGGTTCCCCTCCCACCGAGGAGTCCTCAGCTTGAGCGCGTGCTGAGCGTGCTCGCAGAAGAATGTGTGCTGTTTGCCGCCAAGCCGGAATGGAAGGATCTTCTGCTGGAACCACCGCTGATCCGTGGTGTCAAGCGGATCACCCCTCTGGCTGTCGAACTAAGCGTGCTGCTGATCACCCGAACCGGTGCTCAGTGGGCCGCCGAACGTGCCTTACTCACGCAGATCGTGGCGAGGATGGAGCGTGAAGCTTTACCCCTGGCTCAAGCTGAAGCCATGATCAGCTGACTGAGATCGTTACGTCCAACAGCGCTCGGCAGACAACTCCGCCAGTTGGCTCTCGTCCGTCAACTGAGCCAGGGAAACCCAGCTCGATCTCAGGGCTTAACGACTCAGGGCTCTCACTCGAGCACGCGAGCTGGCGCCTTGCACAGCCATGTCTGGGCCACGCCCTTGGCGGAGAGGAACGGCGCGTCGTAAAAGCTCGGGCGGCCTTGGGCACTGTCGCTGTTCTGCACGCGCCATTGCTCACGTTCACAGCTCACCGTGAGCGTGAGCGAGCCGCCGCCAGGCTGGGCCACGCGGAAAAAGCGAACGCCGTCGTACAGGCCCATTGGCTTGGCCTGCAGCTGCTTAAGCAGAATCGCCAGAGCCTGCGGTGGCTCCGCCCTAGCCTGGAGCGGCATGACCACCACCGCGGTGAGGCAGGCTGCTGCCGCAACCAGCAGGCGCCTTGCTTGGCTTGAAGACGTCATCTCAGAGCCCATGAGTTGAAGGAATTCTGACGAACCAGCCGGCAGTCTCAGCGAAAGACCTATCCCGAGACAGGCCACGCCCTAAATCCACATGTAGCCTTAATTGAGATTTTCTGGCCTGTCAACTTGAAACAATTCGTTCTCCTATTGAGTGCGACACTGCCGCTTGTTATCAACAGCGCAGCTCTGGCCCAACCCGCTGGTCTCAGCTACCCACGCCAGGGCGTGGTGTGTGATTCAGTTGGCCGCACTTGCTACGACAGCTACGGCCCCTCAATTGGCATCACTGCTGATGTGTATGGCCAGGGAGCTGCTAACAACCTCACTGCCAACCTCAACCAAACCAACAGTCGCGATTTCCGCCTGAGCACCGGCCAGGCCTGCAGCGTGCCCAGGCGAACTTGTTGGAATGATGGCTGGAGCGCAACAAAGGTGGCACCCGGACTGACCCAGCAACTCTTCGGCAGCAACAGTGCCAATGGGCAGCCCTTACAGCCGCAAAAGATCAGTGGCACTGGGCTCTGCAGCCTGAGCCGCAGCGGCCAGCGCATTTTCGACGGCACATGCAGGCTCAAGCAGGTGCGCAAGGGCGACCAGAACCTCTACGAGGTGCAACTGCAGAATGGCAGTAACTACGTCTTTCGACAGAACGGCAGTCAATACCAAATTCGTGATGGCTTCGGCGGCATCTGGCCAGTGACTTTCATCGACCACGGCAACACCGGCATTTTCCGCTTCGGCGACTACAAACTCGTCGCCACTCAGGAGTCTTCCAACCGCAATGCCGCCGTTGGCAGCGCCATCGGCAACCTCCTCAATGCACTCTTCCAGTAAACGCCCGTTCACACCGCTCGCCCTGGTGCTGGCCGTCTTCGGCTGGCCGGCAGCCGCGTTGGCCGATGTGGTGGTGGTGCCGGTTCCGAGCCCCTACAGCTACGACACCGCAACCCTGCGGCAGCTCAATCTGCGCGGCAGCTGGGGGCGCTACCTCGGCTTCACCGGCCACAGCGTGATCGAGTGGCCAGCGGTGCCAGCCCAGCTCAATGCCGGCAACCCCGGCACAATCCGCTGCGATGGCAACCGCTGCTGGCGCGAGGGCTACGTCGGCCCGAGCCTCACCGGTGGCACCCCCGCCGGGTCGCTGCGCCATTACTTCAACTACCAACTCGACTGCCGCGACCAAACGTTTGATCGCATCGGCGATGTGCGCCTGCCCGGCAACTACCAGCGCGGCTGGCAGCCCGTGCTCAACGACCCCGTGGCCCTGGCCGTGGCGCGTGACTGGTGCCCGCGCATCACCCAGCTGCCCACCGGCTCGTGAATCCACGACCTCCCATGAACCCACCCCGGAACGGGCTACAGCCTCTTCAGGCGCCGCTTTGCGCTGGCGTTCACCCAGCTTCTGCTGGAGCAGCTACGCCCGAAACAGGGCCGTTCGGGGAGACCTGGCCTGCCACGGCTGCCCACACCTCACGGGGCGTGGCATCAAGCTCGCTGCGCAGGTGGTTCTGCAGCGTTCGCGCCGAGCAATGCAGCTCCAGAGCCAGGCCCCCCAATGCGAAGGGGGTCTGAGGGTTGCGCTGCAACTTGTGCCGTACCAGTTCGAGAAAACGATCGGTGAGAACGTCGGGCGCAGGGTCGATATCCGGTCTGCATCCGAGGGTCTGCCCATGGCTGAGCAGGGCCTGCCAGAACAGGCCCGCGCTGTGATCAAGCCATTGGGAGTACCAACGCGCCACCGCAATCAGCTCGCGGGCCTGGCGCAACAACGCCATCGTGGCCGGCTGCCGATCGCGGCGGAAGGGATCGAGCACTGCGGTGCCGCTCAACCCGTCGCCGAAGCCCGCGAGCATCTGGCGCGGCACCAGAATCGACACACCCACAGAGGTGGCCGAGATGCGGCCTTGCAGGTCGGCCCCCGGAGCAATCCAAAGGCCCTGACCAGGACTGGTGAGCATGTCGTCGCCCCGATCGCCCTGCCGGTCGCACGTCCAACCGCGCTCGGGCATCCAGAGCACCGCCATCTCTGAGCTCTGCTGCCGCCACAGATCCAGCTCCGCCCCCTCGCCACGCAGTTCCACCAGTGTGAGCGGCCCGGCAGAAGCCATCTGGATGCTGGCTTGAAACACTTGCCTGTCGAGCCCAGCACAGTTGACACGGCACTCCCCCATCACAGCCTGCAGGCTGGAGCGCCAGTGCTCGAATTCTGAGCTCTCAACAACGGGGCGAAAGGCCGTGGCAGAGGGCGGGGACGTCATCGCAGTGCGGTCGTCGCCATCGAGCTGCCGTGTACTGAGCCAAGCCTGGTGCTGGGCATGTTCAAGGAGCAGTTTCAGTCGTCACTGTTTTTTCATCTATTTGTAGTGGATTAATGAAATTTTAGGGCATCCGCACCGGCACAGGTGAACGGCCGCTGCAGATCGACGCAATTTGGCGCAAGCTAGCCCGCGGCCTGCAGAACCTCGAGTTTGCAGAAGGCCCCAGCGCCCTCAGGTAAGAAAGCCGGCTGGGACCACTCCCTCGATTCTCTGGGATACGCCTGCCTGACCCTGAGACATGGCCTGCTGCCGTAGAGCCTTGGCCCGGGCCCCCGCTTCAGCTAAGCGCGGGCGGCCCGGCCGTAAGCAGTCGGTTGCTGGGGTCAACCCTGCGCGCACGGGCCTGGGGGTGTTGCCCCGTTTCTGCGCACGTCTGTGCGCATCCTGCTGGCCCTGGCTCCCGAGACTCCCTGACACCACTAGGCCGCGGTAGTCGCCTTCTAAGCAGCCGGTCGATGGTTCGAACCCATCAGGGGGCGTTTGCAAAACCCAGGCCTGGCCTGGTTTTTTTATTGCCTTGCGCATCCCTGGCAGTGGGTCAGATGCTCCGTCATGCACCCAAGTAGGGCCACTTGGCGAACGGTTTGGCGCAGAAGATGGGCACTCGAAACCACAGGCCCATGGTTGCTCTGAGGCCCCTTTGGCGGATTCGGCCGTCCCAGTTGCTCCCGTCACGACTGATGCGGCCTACCGCGCAGCGGCACCTGGCTGTCCGCTCTGCAGCACCCCAGCCGCCGTTTCTCTGTGGCCTGGGCACAGGTCCCGGCCTGGCTGGGGGCAGGGCCCTCCCTGGTGGCGGTCCCTTCTTGCGGCTGTTCATCCCTTGGCCAGAGCCGCGGAGCCCGAGCAGGCGCGAGAGGCGGAGCGGCGCAGGCCAAAAGGGGCCCAAAGGCCCCCGCAGGATCAGACAGCCGGCATGGCCCCGCTGCTCTGCAGCCCGCCGAGGCGCAGCAGCGCCTCAGCCGCCACCACCTGGCGATAGCTCAGCTGGGCTTCTGCTTCCAGGGCGCCATCGATCTCATCCACCCGCGCCAGGCACAGCTGAATCGCTGGCAGCACCTCTTCCTCCAGCCGGGAGATCTCCTCTTCTCCATAGGGCCGATCAATCCAGGTGCGCCGCAGCGGCCGGCCGGCATGGCCCCGCAGGATTGATTCGATGGCTTTGCCGCAGGACTCCAGCAGCAGGAACGGATCCTCCTCGGGCCTGCAGAACGGCGAGGCAGCGGCAGAAAGCATGGCCATGAACTCGGCGCCGAGAGCGGCGCAGCGACGGGACCGATCCCAGCGGAGGTCCGACGCCAGGAGGGCCTCAGACTGGAGAGGTCCGGAGCAAGCTCCCTTCCCGCTACTAGTCGTTACCGGTCCATCCGCGTGAGAGCTGCTCCACCCAGAAGCCCCAGCAACAGGTTGAGGGTGGAATCAAAGCCTCCTTGCAGCTGCTCCAGCGTGCCGGGGCAGATCTGACCGATCGGCCGGCCTTCCAGCGCCCGCTGACCGCAGACCCCAGCGGCCAGCGAATAGATCAGCAACTGGGTGCCGATCACCACCGCCAGCGTCTTGAACACAAACCGCTCGCGATCGAAGGGTGACCGTGGTGCTGGCTCTGGTGTCACGGTTTCTTTTTCTCCTGCAGGTTGATCAGCCCCCTCCGGGAGGCAGCACAAGCTCACCGCTCTGCAGCAGCTCCCAGATACGGTGGGCCTCAGCCTGGCGCAGCTCGGTGTGGGGGGTGCCGGGCCTGAAGTAGCCCTCAGCTGCTGCAGCCGAACCGGTCCAGTAGGCCGCCGCCTCGGCTGGATCCATGCCGTGAGGCCGGTCCTCAAACACCCGGGTCCAGCCGATCAGCGAGCCCTCGGGCGGATCGTGCAGGCCGGCGTACTCCTCGGCGAAATACTGCTCCTGCCAGTCGTTGCTGTTGGGATCGATGCCCTCGCTGATGGCCTGGCTGCGGGCAGCGTCGTAGGCAGTGCGGCGCACGCCGGTGTACTGCATGGCCCCGCGGCCCGCGCCGCTGCCGGCCTCGATCACATCGAGGTCCTCCAGCTCCGGCTCACCGGTCTCCACCACCATGCAGCCGAGGAAACCGCAGGCCTCTTCTGCCGTGAGGGGCTGGATGACGCCCAGGCTGGCTTCGGTGACGGCGCTGCTGCAGAAGAACTCCAGCCAGTGCTGCAGGTTGGCGTGGGCCAGGGATGGCTCCCCAGAGATGCATCCCCCTGGGGCCTGGCCCGGCGTCACTTTTTTTCCTGGAACACCCCCACATAGACGGTGCCCTGGCGGTACAGGGGCAGCACCTTCTCGCGCAGATCGACGTTGTGCAGGCGAACGCAACCGAGGGTGGGATGCAGGGGTTGCTGCAGTGCCCAAGCGCCGGGCCAGCCACAGGCCGAGCCGCCCCCGTGGAGCATGATCCCGGCCCGCCCAACGGCCACCTCCTGGCCCTCCAGCTCCTCCATGTCGAAGGAGTACCAGCCGTAGCCCATGGCGGTGTCGGAGCAGGGCGGGTTGGGGTTCTGCTCGTAGTCGGCGTAGAGCTGGCCGAGCTTGTAGAGGCCTGGTGGGGTGTCGGTGCTGTTTTGGGTCCAGTCGGTGTCGCTCCCCTGGCCGCGGGCCAGGCAGGGGATCCTCCAGAGGAACTGGCCGCTGTGGTCGTAGGCCTCCATGTCCTGGTCGCGGTCATTCACCAGCAGGTAGGAATCCCCAGGCTGGACGGGAGCTGCCAGCTGCGGGCTGGCCATCCCGGCTTCCTCTGAGCCGCGCGGATCGAGTCCGCCGCTGGGGACTGCTGGTGCCGAGGGCGCCGCGGGTTTCTGGCTGAAGGTGAGCGCCCAGGGGGCCTGCTCATCGAGGATCTCGGCGCCCTTGTCGCTGCTGCTGATCGCGGCACACAGCTGCAGAACGCCGCGCTGCTGCTGTGGCTGGTTGCGGTAGAAGCGGAAGCGATCGGCAAACCGCTCGGCGCTCATCGGGGTGGTCATGGGACATGGGGTTGACCACCGCTCTTGCCAGCACCGCTACAGCACCGGCTGGCCGGTGTTGATCGCCTGCTCCACGATGTCGGCGGCGCGGGCCACGCCACCGGACGTGGCGATGGCCTGCTGCAGCCGCTGGGCGTTCTGGCGGTAGGAGGGATCGCTCCACACCCGATCGATGGCGTCGCGTAGCCGCGCCACGGTGGCCCGCTTGAGGGGTACCACCGCGCCGCTGCCGCTCCAGGCCACCCGGGCGGCCACGCCGGGCTGGTCGTTGGCGATTGGGATCGCCACCATCGGCACAGCGCAGCTGAGGGATTCCAGCACCGTGTTCAGGCCGGCATGGGTGATGGTGAGGGCGGCGCGCTGCAGCAACTCCAGCTGGGGGGCAAAGTCCACCACCAGGGGCGCACCGGGCAGGGGCGGCAGGGCAGAGGCGCTGCTGCCGCCGCCCAGGGCGATCACCAGCTGGGCATCGAGGTGGCTGCAGGCCTCGGCGATGCGGGCGAACACCTCCAGCTGCTGGTTCTGGATCGTGCCGAGAGAGGCGTAGATCAGCGGTCTGCCGTTGAGCGCCTCCCAGGGGAAGGGCACCGCCGCCCGACTGGCCGGATCTACCAGCGGACCGGTGAAGTGGAACCAGGCCGGCAGCTCCTGCCTCGGGTACTCAAAGGCAGCCGGCTGCTGACAGATCTGGGCCAGTGACGACCAGGCCTGACTGCTGTCGGTGAGCACGGGCAGATTGTGCTGCTGGCGAAAGTCGACCACCACCTGGGTGATCGGCCGCGTCAGCCGGGCGAGCAGCTGCTGGCCGAGGCGGTTGCGCAGCCGGGCCCAGGCCTCCGGGTGGTAGTGCCAGCCGGTGTTCACCGGCGGCACGGCCGCTTCACCGTTGAGCAGCAGGGCGCAGCTCACACTCACAAACGGCAGATCGAGGGCATGGGCCACCGTGGCCCCACCGAAGGAGGTCTGATCCACCAGCAGGGCATCCACCCCGTGGCCGCTCAGGGCGCCCGGCGCCTCCTGCAGAAGCATGGTGGTGGAGCGCCGGAAGTGGTCCAGCGTGGCGCGGAAGACCGCCGCGCCGCTCAGCTCACCCAGGCGGTTGAACAGCTGCTGGGTGCAGCCGGCTGGATAGGCGTCCAGGCCGATGGGCACGAACTCCAGCCCGGCAGCCCGCACCCGCTCTTCCGCATCGGCGATGCCGATCAGGCTCACCCGGTGGCCGCGCTGGCGCAAGACATGGCCAAGGGTCGTCATCGGCAGGAGATGGCCGCTAGCGGCGGGACAGAGCAGGCCGAAGTGGGTCAAGGGAGGGTGTGCATAGGACTGAAAAACTGAGTGTGGGACTGGATGGACGCCATGGAGCAGTCCATGGCCGTTGACGGAGGGCCAGCGAGCCCAAACCCGCTGGCCCACGGGACCGCAGATGCGGGCTCAGAGCACGAGCACCCGGGCGGCTGACCCCCAGATCAGCTGCTGATTGTGCGCTAACAGCAGTGCCTGTTCACGCGGCAGCCAGTGGGGGTCTGCGCTGATGTGCCCCTCACCATCGAGGAACAGACGCCGCGACTGCTCCTTCCCTTTGGCAAGGAGCCGGAAGCAGACGAGGCGGATCGGGCAGGCCGGGGCAACGGGACTGGTGGCCATGGCGGTGTGGCAGGCAGGACGCGACCACCGCGCCCCGGTGCTGCTTCCACCTGTGGGACGAGCAGCACTGGGGCAACCTGCGGAGCGCCTGCTCAACCCCCGCCAGCCACCCCCCGCTGACCTGCGCTGACCATCAACCAGCGGATTAAGCCCACCTGGCAACAGCTGCTGTTGTCACTGGGGCGAGGCCCCGGGAGTGTGCCCTTGGGCCTGACCTTGATCGAGGCGCAGAAATACGCCCGCCGCGCCGAACAGCTGGCGGTGCTCAAGACCTTTGCGGAGGGGGAGCTGCTGCGCCGCCTGCCCTTCCGCAATCTTGTCGGTGGCTCCCTGAGCTTCCCGGCCGAAACCAAGCTGC
>CAIZNP010000323.1 GCA_903934375.1 uncultured Synechococcaceae cyanobacterium | reverse complement strand
TGGCGTTGCCTGCCGTGGCCTCGGCAAGCCCGGAGTCTTCCGCTGGCAGGCAGATGTGCTGCGTTGTCCCGCCGGATGGGATCCCCTGCCGCTGCAGGGACCGCAGCGCCGTGGCGAAGGCTGAGGCTGAGCCTGCCGCGCAACGGCGGCGCAACTGCCGCATTCACGTTGCCGCATTGCGGCACTATTGCCGCAGCGCGGCCGAAGATCGGCCGTCAATGCTTAAGCCTTTGCGATGACCTGTTGGCCAGTGTGTTGGCGGTCTGGTTTTTGATTACTAGATTTAAGCGAAGAGTTCTTCTCACTCCCGTGCTGACACGCCTCGCGGCCGGCCTTTGCGCCGGTGCGGCTCTCTCCCTCTCCTGTCTGCCTGTTTCGGCGGCTGTCGACAACGACCTGCCGGTGCGCTGGAACAGTGGTGGTGCCGTCTGGTCCACGAATCAGACCGCCTTCAACACCTTCATCAGCGACGGCACCGTCACCGACCGTGGGCTGTCTGATGGCATCTCCCGCTCCGGCTGGACGTCCGATGAGCTGCGGACGGGTCTGTCCAAGACCTACAACGTCGATCTGGTCGGGGTGTCCCGCTTCCTGTACTCGGATGCCGGCGTGAAGTTCCTCAAGAACCAGTCGCGCAGCTACTTCCCCTACTGGACCATGTCCACCTACGCGGTGGAAGGCCTGCGCTCGGCGATCATCGCCGATGCACGGGATGGCTCCATCTCGGCGGCGGGCATCATGACCAACCTGCCCACCGACTATCGCCTGGCGGACACCTGCAACACCTACGACGGCAAGCAGAACGTCTGCGCCGAGGGCAAGTGCACCACCGACGCCCAGTGCACCTCGCTGCTCTCCTGGTACGTCTTCCTGCCCGCCTGCATTCAGGCCAACCAGCAGGCGGTCGCGGCTGTGGCGGCTCCGGCTGCTGCGGCGCCAGCCCCCATGGAGCAGTCGCCGATCCGCGGCCTCTGGTGAGCTGACGCATCACCACGGCGTTGCCCCGGCCTGGCCGGGGCTTTTTTCATGGCAGTGCTGCCGTGGCTTTGTCGCATGGGTCGCGCTCAAACGAAAGAAACCCTGAGGTGGTCCCGCCACGTCGTTGCCACGTCGTCAGACCGGGAGTGTCGTCCTCTGCACTCCCGTCCCATGCGTAAGGCATCTCTCCCTCTGGCCGGCTGCGGCATCCTGCTGAGCGGTCTCTCGGCTCAGGCCATTCCCCAGGGGCCCACCGCCATCGATTCCGTGCAGGCCGGTGTTCGCTACGGCTCCCCCACCTTCATCCAGGCGGGTCTGCCCACCCAGACCGCCCGAGCCGTGAGTGCAGGCTTCGTGCGCTCCAACACCCTGCTGCCCCTCGGGGGCACCGAGGTGATCGCCAACCCGGTGCCGGACAACCTCTCGGATCTCTCCGGCTGGTCCCGTGATCAGCTGCAGGCGGGCCTCAACAGGGACTACGACGTCGACGTGGCCGCTGTCTCGCGCTTCCTCTATTCCGACAAGGGTGAGGCGTTCCTCTCCGAGAGCATCCGTCAGAACAACTACACCCCGTATTACAGCCAGCAAAACAGCCTGCAGGCCGTGCGCAGCGCCATCATTCTCGATTCCGCCGATGGCAAGCTTTCCAGTTACGGGATGATGGCCAAACTCCCCACCGATCAGCGCCTGCAGGGCGCCATGACGGTGTGTGATGTCAACAACGTCGGTGGCAACAACGTCGACAACAGCAAGCAGGCCACCTCGCTGCTGAGCTGGTACATGACCACCCCGGCCTGCATTCAGGCTTACACCGCTTCGGCAGTGGAGCCCGCACGTTCCCCGTCCGCTGCGCCCGTGCGTGGCCTCTGGTGAGGCCGTCTGGCCACCAGCAGCTGATGCTGCAGTCGCTGCGGCAGCCTCTGTCCCTCCAGGCTGCGCAGCCGCTGCTGCAGCAGCGCGATCTCCGCAGGGCTGTGCTGCTTCTCCAGCTGCGTCAGATAGCGCGCTCCCGGCAGGAACCAGCGCTCCAGCAGGCCCGCCGTCAGCGGTAGCTCGAGCCGTTCCTCCCAGCTGCTCAGTTCGCTCTGCCATCCCTGCCGGCGCAGCAGTGCGACCAGCTGCTGCGGTTGCGGTGGGGCGGCCAGCCAGAGCGCTTCCTGCTGGGCCAGGGGTTCGAGCGTGCCCTGCAGTGGTGTCGGCAGGTCGCTGCGGCGTGCACCGTTGGGCTCGCCCATGGCGAGTACGGCACCGGCCGGCCCCAGCAGCGGCGAGGTGAACAGCAGTCGCAGCTCCGCCTGCGGTGCCGCCAGGGCCGTCAGCGCCGTGATCTGCCGCTTCAGCTCCGCCGCCGTGCTGTCCCGCCAGGGATGGCGCGCCGCGATCCACTCGAACTGCTGCCCCGGCTCCAGCGTGGCGGCCAGATCGATGAGGGAGGCGTTCTGGATCTGCGGCCGCTGCAGCGCATCGAGCACCTGCAGCTGGGCCTGAAGCCGCTCAACGTCGGCGTCGCCTGCGGCCTGGATCACCACGCCACCCTCTGGGGTGTGCTGCAGCGGATCGAGCGCCCAGAGCAGTGAGCGGGCTTCGAGGATCAGCACCCGGTCATGCCGCTGCCAGCCGGCGTTCTGCCAGAGCTGGCGGCGCAGCTGATCGAGCCGTTCTCCCTCGCCGCTGAGCTGGCGCTGCAGCCAGCGCTCTAGGGCCGGATCATCCGGGGCGCTGCTGAGCACCTCGCCCAGTTCGGCCTCATGCTCGGCCGCG
>CAIZNP010000322.1 GCA_903934375.1 uncultured Synechococcaceae cyanobacterium | reverse complement strand
CCAAGCTCAAGTTCCCCGACGTCACCTTCTGCGGGACCGCCTGATCGCGGCGTCTCTGGGGTCTTCCCCAGTTTCCCCGTAGCCGCCGACTCACCGTCTTGTGACGTCAGCGTCTATGGACCAGCGCCCCACAAGGGCGCTTTTTCATGGCGTCACCGTCTTCAGACCCTCGTTTTCGGCCCGGCGTCTTCAGCCTTTCGGCTTGAGCACGGATCCGAAACTGCTGGCGGTGATCAGAGCGGGCTGGGTGGCCGTGTCCACGCTGAAGTTTCGCCTCTCCGTCTGGCTGGTGCCATCAGGATAGACATACGTCACCACACCGCTGAGCGTCACGTTGGTGCCGCTGCGGCTGGTTTCACTCAGGTCGCTCACACTCACCTGCTGGAACTGACTGAAGAACGTCGGGTCGAACTGATCGCTGGCCGCCGGGCTGAACAGCTGGCGGGCCGCGTCGTAGTTGCCGTTGCTGATGTCGATGTACAGCTGCTGCACGCTGGCGATGGCCAGATCAGGATTCACCTCTTGCGGC
Source organism: uncultured Synechococcaceae cyanobacterium (assembly GCA_903934375.1). GTDB lineage: Bacteria > Cyanobacteriota > Cyanobacteriia > PCC-6307 > Cyanobiaceae > Vulcanococcus. The sequence goes on along the minus strand of CAIZNP010000322.1, from coordinate 7,545 downwards.
TGTTCCAATTTCGGTGCCGGTGGCGGCGGTGCCGGGGCGGGTGAAACGGGAACGTTCGGCGCGCTCTCCGTCCCAGTGGTGGTGTCGCCCTGCGGCAGGGCCTGCTGCTGCCGGCTGCTGAGCTGCCATAGCCAGACGAGGCCTGCCAGCACGCCAACCACGAGCACGCCGGCCATGAAGCTCAGCACCGCCACCACACCCCGGCTGGCGTTGCCGGTGCTGCTGCCATAGGACATCGGATCGCGCAGGAGTTCAAACTCCTCGAGCGCAGCGGGCACCACCGGCACTACCGGCATCGGTGGTGGCACTGGAGGTGGCTCTGGCGGGGCGGGTGGCTGTGGTGGACTTGGCATCTGCGGCGAGGTAAGGGTCTGCTCGGCACTCGGTAAGGCCAGCAGGCCCTGCAGCACAGCGGTCATGCGCTGGCAGATGGCCGTGGTGAACACCTGCTCCAGCTCCTGCTGCAGGCGCAACTGCAGACGGGCATCCGCCGGCAGGGGCTGCGGCTGGCCCACGGCACTGACAAAGGCCTGGCTCATCACCAGATAGCGGACCGCCGGCAGCAGCGGCAGCTGACGCTCGCCGCAGAGATCCCCAGCCAAGGCCTGCAGCCGCCGGCCATCGGACGTAATGCCACGCTGCAGGTCCGCCAGGATCTGGTTGCGCAGGCTGGCGCCGAGCTGGTGATCGTTCATGGCTGGCTTCGGGGCATTGGCGCCGGGCTGTGAGAGCCCGCGCTGCCTGACGGCATCCTGCCGTCCCGCCACTGCAGGGCCAGCTCGCGCTGCAGGGCGCTGCAGGTGTCGAGGTGTCCCAGCCGGCTGGCGGCGATCAGCGCCCCAAGCGGGTCGCGGTCGGCGGCTGCCAGCAGCGGCTCGGCCGGGCTGCCGCTGAGCAGCTGCCGGAACTGGGGCCGGCGTTGGTTGAGGGTGGCGCGGATGCGGTCGGGCTGGGCGCACTGGCGCGCGATTTCGGCGGCCACAGGCGCCGGCAGCTTCGGGCTTGGTGCGCTTGCCGCAGGCACGACTGGTTGAGGCGGCAGCGCGCGTGGCTGCTGGTGCCGCCACAGCCACCAGCCGCTGCCGCTGATCAGCCCCAGTGCCGTCAGGGTCGCCAGTGTTGCCATGCTGGATGGGCTGACCGATCGTCGCCGGCAGATGGGGCTCGGCTGCAGGTCCGGAGCCGCCTGCGGTTCCACTGCTGGCAGATCTGGAACGCCCTGCCACTGCCCCACGGCCACGGAGACGTCATCGCCGCTGCCCTGGCTGGTGATCTGCTCCAGGCCCGCCGCCAGTTCGGCCGGATCGCTGATGGCGCAGAGCTGGGCGCAGAGCTGCAGGAAGTCCGCATCAGTGGCGCAGGACTTGCGCACGCCATCGCTGCTGAGCACCAGGGCCAGCTCCGTGCCCTCCAGCTCCACGGCGGCGAGGGGCTGCAGGCTGCTTCGCTCGGCGAACAGGGCCTCGGCCCGCGGCAGGCAGAGGCTGGCGGTGGCCTCGCCGGCTGCGGCGTCGCTCGCTTCTTCGCTGATCAGGGTTCCCAGTCCCGCTGCATCCAGTCGCACCAGATCCCAGTCGCCCAGGCCGGTGTGGCCCCACCAGCGCGGTGCCAGCAGCACCAGCCCGAGGGTGCAGCCGTAGGCCTCGCTGCTGTAGGCCTGCCCGGCGGCCTCCGCCCGTTCGGCCCAGTCGGCGGCGGTGGCGGCAAGCCAGCCCTGCACGATCGCGGCCGGCAGCTCATGCCGCAACAGCTGGTGCCAGCCGGTCAGATCCGTGAGCGGGGTCCGGGCCAGGGCCACCTGTACGGCGGCTTGAGCCTCGCGGCAGGCCAGGGCGCTGCCCACCTGGCTGAGCCAGTGGCGTCGGTTGCCGTGGCCATCGGCGATGGCCATCAGCTGCAGGGGGGCGCCCTCGCGCGTGTGCAGGCGAGACGTCAGGGAGGCGTCCTGGCAGGGCTGCCCGCGGCGACGGTGGGCCGCACCGATCACGCTGCAGCTGCGGGCCTCGCGCCAGCGGCCGCTCACCACACCAGCGGGCCGACGTCGTCGATGGGATCCATCAGCGTCGGGGGGAGATCGGGCAGCGGAATGTTGCTCTCGGCGGCGGCTGCGCTCGCGCTGACGGACGCACCGATCGCAGGCCCATCATGGGCTGCCACCCGGCTGGCGGGCATCGAGGCGGCCCCTACCACGGCCGTGGAGGCCCATTGGATGTACTGGGCCAGGCTGGTGGCGTTGCTGGCCTGGAGCGGCCGTCGCGGCGAGCGGCCGCTAGAGCCTCGCGGCTCCGGGCCGATGAACTGCTGCAGGATCTCCAGGTCGGCGTCGTGGCCCATGGCAATCGCCAGGCGCACCGCCTTCTGGGCCCAGGGCTGCCGCATCAGCGTGCTGAGGCCGGTGTCGAAATCGTCGGTGGGCTGGCCATCGGAGATCAGTACCAGCACCGGTGGCAGGGCCCGCTCCTCCATCGGCGGCGACTGCAGTGCCCCCGCCACCAGTTCCAGTGCTTCGCCCATGGCGGTGATGCCGCCGGCCTGCAGGTCGCGCCAGTCGAGCTGCTCCACCGGTGTCGGGTCGGCCAGGTGCCAGCTGGCCCGATCGGCGAAACTCACGGCGCGCACGAGCACCCGCGCTTCCGGGTTCTGACGGGCCACCTCGGCCATGCCAGGCAGCGACTGGCGGATGGCCTGGTTGAGGGCCTGCATCTTTCCCTGGGCCGCCATCGAACCGGAGCAGTCGCACAGGTAGATGAAGTGCAGCGGCCGGTTGCTCAGGCGGACGTTGGGGAAGGCCATGGGCGGCGGGGTGATGGCTCAGCGGTGCAGCGTGATCGGGCCGAGGCCGGTGCTGAGCTGCTGCAGGGCCGCGAGGTTACAGGTTCTGCCCGGTTCCAGCAGCAGCGAGCGGCCGTCGCTGAGCTGACCGTGCCAGGCCTCGCCGCTCAGGTTCTTCAGCCCCAGCAGGGTCGGGTCGCCGGGATGGGCCTCCAGCCGCGCCAGGGGGCGGTGCAGGTCCGGACTGGCAAGGGGATCGAAGTGGTGGTGCTGAAGTTCGTTGCCGGCTGCGGCACTCACGCGGCCGTGGGGCAGCTGCAGCCAGGCGGTTTGTGGCTGGGCGGTCCCGCAGGCCCAGCAGCTGCCGGGGGCCTCGGGATCAGGGAAGGTCTCCTGGCCGCAGCTGGGGCATCGCTGGCGCTGATCAAGGCAGCGGGCCAGGGCCTGGGTCCACTGCCCGGTGAGGCAGCGCCGCTGCGGTTGGTGCAGCCCGATTCCGAAGGTCTGGATGAACAGCGCCTGTAGGGCCGGCGGGTAGATCGGCCAGGTGATCAGAGCCGCGGCGTGCTCGCTGGGATCGGGCCGGTTGCGCGGGTCGTCGGGATCGAAGATGAACAGGGGCTCGTCGCCGTAAAGGCGACGCCGGGCCGGCTCATCCAGACAGCGGATCGCCAGCTCCAGGCGGCCGCGGAATGGGTCGTGGCGGGTGAGCAGCCGAAAGATCAGCACCGCCAGCGAGAACAGATCGCTGCCGGCGCTCGGTCGGGCCCGCCGTAGCAGCACCTCCGGGGCCATGAAGCCCGGTGTGCCCAGCACGCTGCCGGGGTCGCGGCCGTCGATGTCGACGTTGTCGTTATCGCAGATCAGGATGCGGCCGCTGCCTGGCTCGAGGAACAGGTTCCCCAGGGAGATGTCCTTGTAACAGAGGCCTTTGAGGTGCAGCTGGTGAAAGCCGTTCGCCAGGAAGAAGCAGGCCTTGAGCACGTTCTGCAGGCTGATCTCCAGTTGGCCGCCGGCATGCCGGTGGGCCCCGATGAAGCCCGGCGGTCGCAGGGCCATCAGGTAGCCGAAGCCGGCCTGTGGGTGGCGGATCAGGGGCCGGCTGGCGGCACTGGCTTCCAGCAGGGCCAGAGGCCAGAGGAAATCGCCGTTGGGTGCCCCCAGGCTGATGCTCTGGCGCAGGCGCTCCGCCAGGCCCCGATCGCGGGCGATGCAGGCCGGCAGGTACCACTTCAGGGCCAGCTGCTCGCCGCCCACGGCCACGGCATACACCTGCCCCTGGGTGCCGCCGCCCAGGGCCTGCAGGATCCGGACCGGCTGATCCAGCCCTTCGAAGCGCAGTGCGGCACCCTCCGGCAGCAGCCAGGTCATGCCGGCGCCATCCCAGCCCCGCTTCCCGTTTCGCCCTGCCCGATCGCCCTGCGGATGCCGTTGCGGTGGGCCAGGGCGGTGCGGCGGTTGGCGAAGCGGTGGCGCAGGGCGCGGCCGTCCCGCAGTTCCAGCACCAGGCTGTGCTGCTTGCGCGAGCCCAGCAGGATCCAGCCCGCCAGGGCACCCAGCTGCAGCGGCCAGAACAGCAGCGGCACGGGCAGCAGCAGCAGGCCGCCCAGGCAGAGCAGCAGCCACCAGCTGAAGATGTGCGGATGGAGTGCTTCGCTGCGCACTGAGACGGAGCGGATCGCCGCCAGTGCCAGTGGCTGGCCCTCGAAGTCGATCGTGCTGCCTGCCGCGGTCGCCACCGGAGCCGGCATGGGCCTGGGGGCCGGCTGGGTCTGGGGGCTGCGTGGTGCCGATGTCGCCGCCGTCGCGGCCATTGGAGCCTTGGTTGCCCCAGCCAGATTCCGTTCCTGCAGCTCGAACACCAGCACGGGTCCCTGGCGGCCCAGGCGAATCTCATCGCCGTCGCTGAGGGGACGGCACTGGCGTACCCGCTGGCCCTCCAGCCAGGTGCCCTCATCACTCTTCCAGTCGCACACCACCCAGCCGTGGCTGCGGGAGAAGCGCACCACCGCGTGATGCTCGGCCACGCCCTCGCCGCTGCTGAGACAGAGGCGATTGCTGGCGGCGCGACCGATGGTGAGGGGCTGGGCGGCATCCAGGGGGGCCACCCGCCGCCGGTCGCCGGCCAGCACCAGCCGGGCGGTGGGGGGATTCGCGGCCGAAGCGCTCATGGTTCACCCCGGCGCCGGCGCCACCACAGCTGCCAGTCGTCGCGGAGGTCGTTCCACCAGCCGCCATCGCCCTCGCGCCAGGGCAGCACGCGGCCGGGAAAGAGAAGGGCCTTGCCGGCCAGGCTGAGGGCGATCAGCACCATCACCAGCAGCACCCAGCCCGGGATGGCCCCCACCCAGGTGGCAGCGAAGAAGGCGCGCACGGCATAGAGACCGATCGTGAGCGCCAGCCACAGCCGGAAGGGTTCCCAGGGATCCCGCTGGCGCTGCACCGAGGAGTTCACGAGGCTGGCCGTAGCCTATGGCCGGGCCGCAGCACACGCCTGGCATCCCCTTCGCCGCTCGACACCCTGCTGCCGCCACCGCAGCGCCAGGCCTGGATCAGCCTGGGTCGGGCCTGCCTGGAGGGCCCCTGGCGCGGTCGTCCCACTGCCATCCGCAGCGCCCTCGCCAGCCTGCGCGCCCGTGAGCCCCGCATCGAACTCTGGGCCGCCGGGGAGAAGCGCCAGGAGCTCATCTGCAGCGGCGCTGAACTCAGTGCTGGTCGCGTGCGCATCGGCCGCGATCCCGCCTGTGAACTGTCGCTGGCGGAACCGGGCCTGAGCCGGGTGCATGCGGTGCTGGAGCGCGATCACGCCAGCGACCGCGACCTCACGCTCGAGGATTTCAACTCCGCCAACGGTCTGTTCCATCGCGACCGCCGCATCCGCCGCATCGCCCTGCGCCATGGCGATGTGGTGCAGCTGGGTTCACCGCTGAAGGGTCAGGCGCCGGAGCTGCGCTACCAGCATCCGCGCAGCGCCCTCGAGCAGGCGGGGCATCTGCTGGGCCTCTCGGCCCTGCTGGGGTCTGCCCTGCTGGTGAGCGGCATGCTCGCGGCGGCCACCATCGGCGGTGGCTCGAAGATCCGCGCCATGTCCGGCCCGGTGAAGATCTTCTCGGCCAGCGGCCGGCAGATCGATGCCAGGGAGGGCTCCTCCACGGCGCTGCCCTCGCTGCAGAGTTACCCGCTGCATCTGCGCCAGGCGCTGATGGCCTCCGAGGAGGCCCGCTTCGGCTGGAACAGCGGGCTCGACCTGTTCGGCACCCTGCGTTCGGCCCTGCGCCGCAGCGGCGGCGGCAGCGGCCTCACCCAGCAGGTGGCGCGGATGGTCTACCCCGAGGTGGGGCGCGACCTCAGCCTCACCCGCAAGCTGCGGGAACTGTGGGTGGCGCTGCAGCTGGAGGTGGGCTTCAGCAAGAACCGGATCCTCAAGCTCTATCTCGATCGCGCGTATCTGGGGCTTGGCGCCGAGGGTTTCGAGCAGGCGGCCCAGCTGTATTTCCGCAAGTCGGCCAGCGATCTCGATGTGGGCCAGTCGGCTTTCCTGGTGGGACTGCTACCCAGCCCCAACGGCTACAGCCCCTGCAACACCAACGATCCCGGTGCCGGCCTGGAGCGGCGCAACCTGGTGCTGAAGCTGATGCATGAGCAGGGCTGGCTGAGCGATCAGGGCCTGATCGACGCCCAGCGGCGGCCCCTGAACATCGATCCCTCCGCTTGCCGAGAGTCGAGCTTCACCAGCTATCCCTTCTTCGCCGACTACGTGATCGGTGAGCTGGAGGGCACCCGCTTCGGGCTGGATCTGAGCGGCGAGGACGCTGGCGGCAACTACGCCGTGTTCAGCACCATCGATCCGGCGGTGCAGGCCCTGGCGCAGCAGCAGCTGCAGCGTTTCCTCGAGGGCCCAGCCGCCTCGGTGGGGCTCACCCAGGGGGCGCTGATCACGCTCAACACCGAGAGCGGCGACATCCTGGCCTACGTGGGCGGTGGCGATTACTCCCGCTCCAGCTTCGATCGTGTGCAGGCCCTGCGTCAGCCGGGCTCGGCCTTCAAGCTGTTCCCCTTTCTGGCGGCCCTGAACGCCGGCGTGACACCGGCAGATCCGATCTCCTGCGCGCCACTGGCCTATGTAGCTGGCTGCAGCCACGGCGCCGGCAGCACCGGCGGCAGCGCCACGGTGCGCGATGGCTTCGCCTTCTCCGAGAACGTGGTGGCCCTGCGGCTGGCGGAGCGGGCCGGTCTGGGGGAGGTGATCAAGCTGGCCCGCCGGCTGGGGATCAGCACGCCACTGGAGCCGGACTTCAATACCATCCTCGGCGGCCGTGAGACCTACCTCTACGAGCTGGCCCGCGCCTATGCGGTGGTGGCGAATGGTGGCCGCTCGGTGCCCATGCACGGCGTCAGCCGCATCTACGACCTGGGCATCTGCCAGTCGATCAAGAGCCTGGAGCGTTGCCCGGAGCGTGGCGTCACCGTGCCGATCGGGGAGCAGCCCCGCCAGCTGCTCAGCCCCGAGGTGGCGGCCGAGATGGATCAGCTGTTGGCAGCAGTGGTGCAGAGCGGCACCGGCCGGGCCGCTGGGCTGGTGAGCGATGCCCGCGGCAAAACGGGCACCACCAACAATGGCGTCGACGTGGTGTTCGTTGGTTACTCACCCTCCCTGAAGCTGCTCACCGCCATCTGGATGGGCAACGACAACAACCGCCCCGCTGAAGCGGCAAGCGGTGCCCTGGTGGCAGAGCTGTGGGGGCGGTACATGCGGGCCGTGGCTACAGCAGT
>CAIZNP010000321.1 GCA_903934375.1 uncultured Synechococcaceae cyanobacterium | reverse complement strand
TGAACACCTCGAACGAGTTCTGCAGCGGATTGCCGCCACGCCCGTCCACCGGCGCGTAGATCTGGATGTCGCGCCTGGAAATCACCAGCAGCGTGGGCTGGAAGGCGGCGATCTGCTCCATCGGCACCGCCTCCACATCCAGCAGCGGCACGGCCGCCAGATCGAGGATCCGCTGTCCGATCTGCGGGAACTGCTTGTGCAGGTGATCGGCCAGATACACCGGGCCAATCGGGAAGATCGGGTTGCAGGGCAGCCGCACCAGCAGCACCCGCTGATCGCCGGTGGGTGGCTGTCTCACAGTGCGGCTGCTGAGGCGGATTGGGACGCTAACAACCAGCAGTGAGCCGCCGGGCCACCGCCTCCACCCGGATCCGCAGTGGCGCCGGCAGCCAGAACCACCAACGTTCATGCACGCAGGTGCGCGGCAGCAGCTGCCAGCCACGCGCCTGCAGCTCTTGCGCCAGGAGCTCCGGCGCCAGCTGGGGATAGGCGGGATTGATCACATCGATGCTGTCGATGCCGCCCAGATCATCGATGCCAGCGGCCAGCGCATCCGGCAGCGCCTCCAGGGGCCAGAGGTTGGGAGGGGTCTGCAGATGCACCGCTGGCGGCAGCTCCTTGCGGGCCAGGGCGATCAGCTCGAGCAGCTCGGCCTGCTCGCGCTCGCCAAGCGGAGTGGCCGCCGCCCCGTCCGGTCGCCAGGGCTGAAGGATCACCTCCTGGAGATGGCCCCAGCGGCCTTGGAGCTCAGCCAGAAGCTTCAGCGCCGCTACGCGATCATCCCAGGATTCGCCCACCCCCAGCAGCAACCCTGTGGTGAAGGGGATGCCGAGGCGGCCCGCCTGCTCCAGCTGGCCCAGGCGCAGCTCCAACCGCTTGCTGGGGGCATGGCGATGCAGGCGGTCGTAGGCCGGGCCCAGCCCCTCCAGCATCAGGCCCATCGAGGGATTGAGCCTCCCCAGGGCAGCCATCTCGCGGCGTGAGAGCGGGCCAGCGTTGGTGTGCGGCAGGCGGCCGTGGGCCAGGGCGAGGCGGCTCAGCTGCAGCAGCCGCGCGAACCAGGCCAGGCGCTCCGGCGCCTCCGGCGCCACCTCGCCGCTCAGCAGCAGCACCTCCCTGGCTGCGGGACGCCGGGCCAGCTCCGCCTCCGCCTGCGCAGGCTGCAGGGGCCGTGACTGGCCGAGGGGCAGCCGGAAACTGCAGTAGCCACAGGCGTTGAAGCAACCACGGGTCGGCACGAGCGTGACGCTTGGACTCCAGGTGATCCGGCGCGACATCCCTGCTCCAGCCAGCGGCGACGCCATCCCAGCACCGGCGCCCAGCCACACAGGTTTACAAAACCCGCAAACATCCGTTACATTGGTTGAGGCAGGGCGGGTTACCGACCTGTCCTTCCATACCGCTCCTGCCCTGCGGGCCTTCCCTGCCGGACTGTGAGCCCTACCTCCCCCGTACTCATGACAACCACCATCCAGCAGCGCCAAGGCGCTTCTGCGTGGAACCAGTTTTGCGACTGGGTCACCAGCACCGACAACCGCCTC
>CAIZNP010000320.1 GCA_903934375.1 uncultured Synechococcaceae cyanobacterium | reverse complement strand
GCCCACCGACCTGTTCCGGGAGCTGGGCGGATTCGACAACCGCTACGCCCCCGCCTACTACGAAGACACTGACCTGGCCCTCCAGATCCGCGCCAGGGGACTGCGGGTGATCGTGCAGCCCAGCTCGCGGGTGATCCACTTCGAGGGGGTGAGCAGCGGCCGCGACGAGGAGGCGGGGGCCAAACGGCACCAGGCCCGCAATGGCCAGCTGTTCCGTCGTAAGTGGGCCGACCGGCTGGCCAGTCATGCCCCCAACGGCGAGAACCTCCTGATCGAGCGCAACCGCGGCAGGATCGGGCGGCTGCTGGTGCTGGAGATGACCACGCCGACGCCCGATCAGGACGCCGGCTCCCTGTTCATGTTCAATATCCTCATGGCCCTGGTGCAGCTGGGCTACGACGTCAGCTTCATTGCCGTCGACAACCTGCTGTTCATGCCCGAGTACAGCGCTGCCTTGGAGCGACTGGGGGTGCGCGTGCTGGTGCATCCCCATCTCACGTCGGTGGCCGAGCACCTGGCTCAGGAGGGCTCCAGCTACGACGGCCTGCTGCTGGCCCGGCCGGAGGTGGCGGAACGGTGCCTGGAGCCGATCAAAAGCCACGCCCCCCACGCCCGGCTGCTGTACTACACCCACGACCTGCATCACCTGCGCATGGAGCGCCAGCAGGCCTGCGACCCCGGTTCGGTGTCGGCGGCGGCGATCGCGGCGATGCGCACGCTGGAAAAGGAGATCGTGGATGTGGTGGACGGGGTGCTGTACCTGAGCGAGGCCGAGCAGCGGGAGGCCGAGGAGCGGCTGGCTCCCCGCAGCCGCGGATATGTGTTGCCGCCGGTGGTGGAGGGGGAGCCTGGGGGGAAGAGCTTCTCCCAGCGCTCTGGGGTGGTGTTCATCGGCGGCTTCGGCCATCCCCCCAACCGGGACGCGGTGCTCTGGTTCGTTGCCGAGGTGATGCCGAGGTTGCGGGCGGCCGGTGCGGGCATCACCTTCCACGTGGTGGGGGCCAATCCCCCCGAGGACGTGCGCGCGCTGGCCGGGTCGGATGTGGAGATCCATGGCTACCTGGCCGATCTCGACCCCTTCCTGGGCGATCGCCGCGTGGCCGTGGCGCCCTTGCGCTTCGGGGCCGGCGTGAAGGGCAAGATGCTCACGGCGATGGCGGCGGGCCTGCCGGTGGTGGCCAGTTCCGTGGCCTCCGAGGGGCTGTCCCTGCGCCACGGGGTGAACGTGCTCAAGGCCGACTCCGCCGAGGCGGTGGCCGCGGCGGTGCTGGAGCTGCACGGTTCCCAGCCCCTATGGGAGGAGGTGCGGGAGGCGGCCCTCGGCCACGTGGTTCAGGGCTGGGGTGGTGCGGCCTGCCGTGACACCCTCTGGCGGATCTGCGCTGATGTGGGCCTGCCGGTGCCGGCCGACGGGGCGGAGCTGGGGGAGGCCCTCACCTATCGGCCGGATCTGGTGAGGCGGCTCGCTGGTGATGAGCTGCTGGCCTTCTACAACCTGCGCCAGCTGGCCTGAGTTGCTTCCACTGGATTAATCAAGGATCCGGGATCAATCAAGCCGGTCAAGTCGTGGCGACCTCGACAGTGAGAACAGGCGGTAGGGAGTCATCTGCCTCCACCATCAAGCTGAGATGACGACCATGCAGATCAGTGGATGGCGAACGGATCTCAATTCGAAGTGTGGATGAATGCGTTATCACCGTCGGCTGCTCCTGAGCTTTATTGCCGTTGATCCAATCCCAGCTGCGTACGGTCAGCTTGGCCGCCTGGCTTAGCGTGATCTGTATGGATTCAACCGGAGCCTCAAGCCAGAGCTGAAGGGGATAGTTTGGCAGCAGGAGGTGGCTGCCGGTGCCCACGCGATTGCGTTCCGCCAGGATGGCTTCCACAAGATCCTGGGGCACGCCGGGGTCGGTGATCCGCTGATAGACAGTCAGATCTGATTCAACATACGGAATACCTGCATAGCCCGGATTGCCCTGAAGGAAAATCCTGCGAGCCTGAATATCTGAAAGCACGCCTGTGTTGACCAGTTCTGCCAGTTTGTTTATTTCCCATGAGGTGGGTTTGTCTGAGAAATAGAGAGCTGTGTAGAAACCCATCTTGGTTTCCTGGCCAAGTTGTGAGCGACAGGCGGTGAAGTGATAGGCATGAGACAAGGGCTGTGGATCAATCCGCTCGGGATTGACTTGCTGTTGCTCGACACCCACCAGCCAGAGGAAATTGAGATGGTCGCTGGCTGAAACTTTGGCGCGTTTGAAGGCAATCCGTTTCAGGGGGAGGTTGTCCAGCGTTGGAGTGAGCCCTGGGTTGCTGGTGCAATGGAGGCCGTTCAGATAGAGATTCTGCACCGAGTTCGACGCCACGTCGTAGGTTGATGTCCAGAATCTCAAATGCTGATCGGCTGGAATGGTCGCAAACTCATCGGTGTCATGAAGTACGACGATGTCTTCCTGGACGGCCTCGTAGGCAGCGATGCGTTTCTCGGCTTCTCCGTTCCATTCTTTATAGCAATACGTAACCCGCGAATCGCTCAGCAGTTCGCGGCCAAGCTCAGTTTCGTCCAGCCTTCTTGGATGCTGCGGAAAGATCGGGATCGATGCAAGATAGTTGTAGGGACCATCCCAGATGTAGATGCGATCATAGGAGTCGAGGAAGCCGCCACGCAGCTGCCAACGCAGCATGTCAATGTCATCGAAGTAGTTGATCAGGGCAGCCACGCTTGGCGCACGAGCTGTTGAGGTGGGAGCCAGAGAAGCTTGGAGAAGCAGCTCAAGGGCCTCCTGGGCGAATCTGAACTTCTGGTGGTTCTGATTGACTGATGCGATCCAGGGATGCTGCCGATAGAAGGCGATCGAGGCTGCAAGTTGTGCCTCTATGGCGAAGGGTTCGCTGTGGTTGCGGTGGCCACAGGTCTGTGCCCACGCTCCAAGCTCCAGAACATCCCGCACCCAAGGGAGGATGGGGATCGACAACTCTCCGAGATGCTCGTGGGCCTCCAGGGCATCTGTCTGGAACGTGCTGCCCAGGCTCAGGTCCGCCAGCACCCTCAGCAGCAGTTGCGCCAGCACCGCGCGGGTGGGGTGGTTGATGGTGTGAGCGATGGCGACCTGTCGGTGGTGCTGATCGATCCAGGAGGAGATCTCCACATCGCAGTCGGCCTCGCGTAGACGCAGCTGCTCCAGGGACTGTTGGTGGTTCTGCAGGATCAGTCCGGCCAGTTCAGGGGGCACTGATCTGCTGAGGAGATCTTCCGCCGAAAGGCCTTGCCCGGCTGCCGCCATGGCAAGAAAGTCGTGGTATGGGCCCAGCGGGGAGGATGTTTCGAGTGATGCCAACAGCCCATCGGGATCAAGGGCATAGCCGATCCAGGGATGATGACCCTCGTAGTGCAGGCTCGGCAGCACGAGTAGGCGTGCTCCCGGACTCAGGCAGCCTGCCAGTGAACGGTTGTCCAGTCCGATGTCGTCGCGGTAGCCGGGCTGGATGCGGTGCATCAGCAAGACATCAGCATGGGCGACCAGCTGCTGGAAGTCCGCCACCTGCTCCGGGGTGGCCATGTGTACCGAGGGGCCGTGATGGCACCGGAGATTGGGACACCACTGCTGCAGATAGAGATAGATCGGCCAGGCCTGGCAGTTGCCGGCCACAACGATGGTCAGCTCCTGGGGCCTGTTGATACCAGGGCTGGCGGCCGCTTGCGGCAGAGCCTTTTCCAGCGTTTCCAGTGTGTCCAGATGGTGATGGATCCAGCTGTGGCTGCCGTTGTGAATCTCGTTGAGCCGGCGCAGGAGGAAGAGCCCCTGGGTTGCCAGGTCGGAAGTTTCTGATGCATGGAGATCACGATCAGAAGCATGCAGATGGTCATGAATCCACAGGCCTCCGTAACGGCAGAGCTGTTCTTCATGGATGTCCATCCAGTCCGGCTGCTGGAGCTGATGCCGTCGCAACGCCTGGATCAGTTGGGCACCGGCTACGGCATGGTGAATGGCTTCAAGACGATCGTTCTGCTCAATCTCAATCATGCGACCGTGGCATGCCGTGACCAGATCACAACCGAGGGTCTGCAGAGAGGCTTCAGAGTCTTGCTCTTCCAATTGTGGGATCAATCTGCCCACCTGCTCAATCAGTGGGGCAGATTTGGATGTATCAAAGCTTTGCATGCCTCAAGTATAAACAAGCCATGGCGCTTTTCGCGGCTGCACCTGTGCAGCTCCCCCCGCTGGCCATCGGCCTTGTCCTTGCTGGCATTGGCTTAAGGTTTGTTACCAGCCAACGCCACCCGGCCCAGATTCACCAGCCCTGCCTAACGGCCTTAGGCCAGGAAGGCAGGAGCTGGCAGTACCAGGGGCGCCTTGGGAGAGTGGGCACGTGGACCTATGCGCAAATGGCTCCGAGTCCATCCTTGCCTCTGGGCCAAGGCAGCAGTTCTTGTTCACCCGGTTGCAACAGGGACGCTGGAGGGGGCATTTCTGGAGCAGGATGAGAGCAGCTGAGGAGACGCTTTGACGCTGGAGGCCTACCGACTGGGTAATTGGAGGACAGTAGCGGAAGCCTACTGTCCTGATTCCGAATTGGTTGATGATCATTTGCGTGGAGTGATTGCAATGCTGCAGGCATCCACCAATATGGAATCGGTAACGTCAGCCTTGCGCCGTGCTAAACAGTGCGGTGCTTCGCCCCAAGCTTGTCAGGATACAGTCCATTGTTCAATCAAGATTGATCTAGCGAATTCATTGGCTCTATTGGGTAGTGTCGAGTTAGCGATTCGTTTGCTTGAGCCGGAGTTCGGATCTGATGTTGCCAAATTGCAATTGGGTCACATTCTCCTCAAAGCAGGTGAATGGCAAACTGCGGATCAATTAATCAGTGATGCTTTAAAGAGGCGGAATCTGAATTGTGAAGGATGTCAAATTGATGAAGACGGTATTTTGGCCAGGGTGATGGCAGCTGGATCTGGAGAGACTCAGATTGCTGCCGGTGCCGACGGCGACGCTGTAGGAGCCTTGCTGGCTCAAGCGGCTGTTTTGTGTTTCGATGATCTGCCACGCCAATTGCTTGTGGAAAGCCGTTCGTTGCCTCGGAGTGGCCATCATTACTTGAAGAGCGTATTTCAAAAGGGCTATGGTGATTATTTCTCCTACTGCGAAAGCTACCAGGAGCCGGGATGTTGCAAGCGACAGCCGTGCGGGGTGCGTGCCTTTGGTGCCTATGCGCGCAGCAGGGGTGAGCCACATGTGCGATTCATAAAGTCGCATGATTTCAACTTGCAAGATCCGATTTTTAGTGCCGTGCCTGGTTACGTTAGGCTCGTGCAAGTAAGGCGACCCTTTAACTTGCTTGCTTCTTGGCTTGAGCTTGATCAGTTGAGCTTAAACCAAAAGTTTCTTGCTGACAATGGTATTGGTTTGCAGCGAGTTTATCTCTATCATGAGGTACAGCTCTTGAAGGAGGCTTGGCGCCTTATTGATGACGCAGGGGAAGTAATGAGTGAGGAGAAGGTTCAAGAATGGCTACTGACTAAAGAGCAGTATGTGACGGCGTTTGTGGATAAATGGCTGCCTGTTTGCGTGGCCCTTCCTCGTGACAGGTGCCCAATCGATGGATCCTTCTTGCTCCGCTATGAAGATCTGGGTTGGGCTGCTGAACTTTTAATGACCTTGCTGGGTGGATCTGCGGGAGGTGGGCTTCCGATTCCTTTCACGCCTAAAGAGGGACGTTTAATGGAGCGGCCTTCGCTAAAAGTGTCGGCTCTGCTGCGGGATGTTGAGCCCCTGATTGCCAAGAGCGAATCAAGGATCTTTGCGGCTTGTCCTGATTACCTTGACCTTTATGTTTAGTCTGATTTTTTAGTCGCCAGGCTTTTCTCGTGCGACTGCCATGTGATCGTTGATGCGTCTAGTGAAACCTTTTTGTGCGCGCATTGTTGTGTGGGTCTTGCGCCGATGTTGTGTTGGCTGTCTAATGGCTTCCTCTGCTTGATTAGGAAGTTTGCTTTCAAGTCTCTGCGGCAAGGGATTTGCAGCCGCGGCACCCCTGCGTTGGAGTTGGTGCAATTGTGCCCTTATTTTTGAGCGCTCCTGCTGTTGTGTGCCTGATCTGCTTCTGAGGCCATGTGTAACGGCCTCATAGCATTATGCCCAGCTTATGTGGGCTGATTCGTGAGGCTGAATCGAAGGTTTCGGTCACACCACCCCCATGCTGAGACCGTTGCGAGCCCAACTGATTTGGACTCCGGACACCGGCCCATGGTTGGAGCCGGTTCCATACTGAGATGGAGGAGGGCGGGGCTTCCCGCGGCTCGGCGCCCAGTTCGGCGCCCTCTGATCGGCAGCCATGGTGTTTCCGGAGTTCACGGCTGGTCCCTTTGCAGCCTGCCCACCCTGGCTGGGGCCGCTGCATTGCGCGGCGGTGGCCCGGCTGGATGCGGTGCTGGCAAGCGAATGGGAGCTGCCGCTGGACGACTGGCTTGCGGCCGTGGCGGGCCCCTGGGGTGATCCGGCCTGGCCGGTGGTGCTGCTGGAGCGGCTGCTGCTGCACGAGCGGATCTGGGAAGCAGAGGCGCTGCGGATCCGGTTGCGGCAGCTCGGCCATGGCGGCCTGCCCCGGCCCCTGCCGCCAGTGCTGCGCAGTGTGCACCATCTGGCCTGCAGCGGCGGCACGCTGATCAGCAAGGTGATCGCGAGCCTGCCGGGGGTGGCGCTGATCAGTGAGGTGAACCCCACCAACCGCAACAGCGCGGGTTTCCATCCCACTGATCCCCTGCTGCTGCTGGAGCAGAGCTGGCGGCCGCTGCGGGAGGGAGAGATCCGCGAGGCCATACGGGCCGACATCGCCCAGGCCCTGCGGATCTGCGCAGCCGCTGATGTGGATCTGGTGCTGCGCGATCACAGCCACTCGGATCTGTGCCGTGGCCAGGCCCCGCGCGCACAGCTCTGGTTGCCGAGCTGGCTGGGTGTTGATGTGCGATTGCGCCCGCT
>CAIZNP010000319.1 GCA_903934375.1 uncultured Synechococcaceae cyanobacterium | reverse complement strand
GCTCACCCCCAGACCAAGAGCCAAGGCCACGATCGCCACCACCCGGCCCCACTGACGGCGGGCCAGCAGCCCGGCCGAACCCACAATCCCCAGCACCAGAGCCGGCAGGATCGCCGCCAGACCCACCACCAGGCTGGCCACCGCAAGCGGGCCGCCCCGCAGGATCCAGATCGCCAGCAGCGGCAGGGCAGCGCTGTTGGCCAGCAGGCCCAGCAGCGCCAGGGGGCGATCGAACCGCTGCCGGTTGAGCATCAGCAGGGGGCTGGAGAGCACCCCGTCAGGCCGGCGTGGCGCAGGGTTCGCCAGTCGCCGCTGGGGGTGCTCACCTCAACGCCGAAGTGCAGACACAGCGCCGCCTGTCGCTCACCGAGCCCCGCATTGGGCTCCACCAGACGCTGCAGCTCGATCCACTCCAGTGCGGCTTCAAGAGCCGCATCCAGGGATTCAAAGCACTCATCGAGCACCGCATGGGGGAAGCCCTTGCCATCGGTGAGCCGGTACACCCGTGCCCGCATGGAGATCGGGGGAAAGGCGTGATGCTGCACGGGGGACATCGCCATGCGTTCAGGCTGGTCCTTCCGCAGCGGGTAGTCGGTCGCCTTCACAACATCTGCAGGTCTCCTGGATGCCGACGACCCAACAAACCGAGTGGCTGCCACTCAGGCCAGCTCGAACAGCAGCAGATCGGCGCCTGACGCGTCGGCCAGCAGCGTCGGCGGCAGCTCACCGGCAGTGAAGCCCAGCCCATCGCCGCGCTGCAGCGGCAGAGGCGCCGACAGTGCACCATCGATCAGCTGCAACCAGGCGGCATGGCCCGCAGCCAGGGGCAGGGTGAGGGAATCCCCGGCCCGGGGCCGGGCGCGCCAGAGCCTTACGGGGCGCTGGATCGCCATGGCGCCATCGGCGCGCGCCGGATCCAGCAGGGGTGTCCAGCCGGGCCCGATCGCGAAGGGCTTCTGCTCGTAGGCCGGCGGCGTGCCGAGCTGCTCAGGCTCAATCCAGATCTGCAGCAACCGGCACGACTGATCGGCGAGGTTCATCTCGCTGTGCACCACGCCACTACCGGCACTCATCCGCTGCACCTCGCCGGCCCGCAGCAGCTCGGCATGGCCGAGGGAATCGCGGTGCTGCAGCTCACCCTCCACCAGCACCGTGATGATCTCCATGTCGCGGTGGGGGTGCATGCCGAAGCCGCCGCCGGCGGCGATGGTGTCGTCATTGATCACCCGCAGCGGGCCGAAGCCCATCCAGGCCGGGTCGTGGTGGCCGGCGAAGGAGAAGCTGTGCCAGCTGTCGAGCCAGTCGAGACGGCTGTGGAAGCGTTCGGCAGCGGGGCGGTGCAGCATCAGTCGGTGGCCTGGAGCTGATCAAGCCTGGCAATCACATCCGCGATGCTGGCGTCCTTGGCCGGATTGGCGTTATTGCTCAGCACCTGACGCCCCACCACATGGGCACCCAGATGGGCCAGCTGCAGGCGCAGGGCCATCAGGGCTGTGGCTCCACCCCCGCCTGAATGGGTGGCAATGGCGATCGGCCGGCCATTGAACAACGCGCGGAAATCATCCCCCTGAACGGACAGCCAGGCGATGGCACTGGTGAGCACCGGTGGGATCGAGCCGTTGTATTCCGGCGCGCAGATCACCCAGCGGGGCGAGCCGCGCAACCGCGCTTCAAGATCCGCCAGAGCGGCAGGGGTGCCGTGAGCCATGGCTGGCGGGGTGAACAAGGGCAGGTCGAGCGCCGTGAGATCCAGCACATCCGTGCGACGACCCACCGCTTGGGCAGCAGCGGCGAACCGCTGGGCGAGCTTGAGGTTCTCGCCGTTGCTCGCCGCGATCACCAGCAGATCAGCCATCAAACCGCCTCCCTGCGGGTCAGTGTCACAGCCTCAGGCCTTCACGCCCGGCATGAAGCGCCGCTCGTGGTCGGCGCCCCGGAGCATGCGGTTCCAGTAGAGCCAGGGCAACACCGTCGTCTTGACGATCCACATGCTCCAGCGCTCCTGGGTGGGATCCAGGGGGAAGGAGGGCACCGGCTGCTGCTCGTAGTTGAACTCGGCCATGATCGTTTTGCCATAGCCGGTGATCAGAGGGCAGCAGCTGTAGCCGTCGTAGGAGCCAGTGCCCGTGCCACCGTCGAGCTGGGCCAGCAGGTTGCCCACCAGCACCGGCGCCTGGCCGCGCACAGCGGCGGCGGTCTTGGAGTTGGGCATGCCGCTCACGTCGCCGATGGCGAACACGTTGGCGAAGCGCAGGTGCTGCAGCGAATGCTTGTCCACCTCCACAAAGCCGCTGCTCGCTGCCAGAGGGCTCTGGGCCACCACCTCGGGGGCCGCCATCGGCGGGGTCACGTGCAGCAGCGCGTAGGGGATCACCTCCTCGCGCGGCTCCTCCCCCTCACCGTGGTTCGGGCTGGCGGGCTGCACGCGGAACACGGCCTCCTTGGTGGCGGGCCGCACCTCCGTGAGCACATGGCTGTAGCGGGCGTCGATGCCCTTGCGCTTCACCACCTCCCGCAGCGGTGCGGCATAGGTGGGCACGCCGAAGATGCCGGGGGTGGCGGTGGCGTAGATCACGGTGCTTCTGGCGGCGAGGGCCGGGTCGCGCTTGATCACGTCGTCCGCCAGGTAGGCGATCTTCTGCGGCGCCCCCGGGCACTTGATCGGCATGGGGGGGCAGGTGAACACGGCGTTGCCGCCCTGGAAACCCTGGATGCACTCCCAGGTGTAGGCGGCGTGCTCGCGCGAATAGTTGCTGCACACACCACCGCTGCCGAGGGCTTCCGGCAATCCCTTGATCGCGTCCCAGCAGAGCGTCATGCCGGTGGCCACCACCAGGGCGTCGTAGCTGAGGGTCTGGCCACCGCTGGTGGTGAGGCGGTTGGCCTCGGGGTCGAAGCTGGCAACCCCCTCACGGATCCAGGTCACGCCGGCGGGGATCACATCCGCCTCGTTGCGGCGCGTCTCCTCCAGGCTGAACACGCCGGCACCCACCAGGGTCCAGCCCGGTTGGTAGTAGTGATCGCTGGCCGGCTCAAGGATGGCCACCTCGAGGGCGGGCCGCAGGCGCTTCAGGCGCGCTGCCACGGTGAGGCCGGCGGCACCACCGCCGACGATCAGGACCTGGTGATGGGCCATGGCCAGCGGAACCGCGAAGACGCTCACCTCCCGATCTAGCCAGAGGAGAGGCAGCTGGCCAGAAACACAACCAAAGCGCCCATGCCGATCAAGCAACCCCGGATGGGGCGCCAGGCGCCAGGCGCCGAGCCGCCCACCGCCCACCGGCCACCGCCACCGCCACCGCCAGCAGTAGCGGCTAACTCATACTGATTCCGACTTAGGGGCTACACTGGGAGCAGTTCAGCGGGGGCGCACCCCGATCAAGCGCATGGATCTCTCCAATCCCGGCACCCACGCCAACCTCGAGGCCGCCTTCGGCGGCGAGAGCATGGCCAACCGCAAATATCTGTTCTTCGCCGATGTGGCCAAGCAGCTCGGCAACGGCGAGCTGGCCCGCCTGTTCCGCGACACCGCCAACCAGGAAACCGAGCACGCCTTCGCTCACTTCCGGTTGCTCCACCCCGAGCTGGTGGTGGACGACCCTGCCGCCCTCAGCGACGAGCAGAAGCAGACGATCCTGAGCCGCTGCCTCGCGCTGGCGATCGAAGGCGAGACATACGAGTACACCACGATGTACCCCGAGTTCACCGCCCAGGCCATCCGTGACCGCGACGCCGGCGCCTCAGCGGAATTCCAGGAGCAGGAAGCGGAATCGCGCGAGCACGCCGATCAGTTCCGCACGGCGGCACGCAACTTCGGCCTGCTCACCCCCGTGGAGCACCACCATGCCGATCGCTACAGCGTGGCCCTCGAGGCCCTGCAGGGGGGCGGCACCGCCGGCGAGACGACGGAAGCGGTGCCGGGCCTGTGGATCTGCAAGGTGTGCGGCGTGATCTACGACCCCAGCAACGGCGACCCCGACTTGGGCATCGCCGCAGGCACCCCCTTCGAAGCGATCCCGGACGACTGGACCTGCCCGATCTGCGGCACCCGCAAGGCGAATTTCGTGCCGTACCGCCCCGCAGCGCTGCAAACGGCCTGACGCAGGGCCAGGGCCGCTCTAGTGTGGATTCGCTGACAATCAACGTCCGCGATGGGTCCTGACATGTCCTATCTCCATCAGCCCGAGCCCAGCCGCGGCGACGGCAACACAAGCCTCAAGTGGGGCAGCGATGGTGAGCTCTCGCCGGTCGACCTGCAACGGGTGCTGGAGCGGCTCACCGACCCCAGCCTCACCCGCTGTCAATTGGACGAGCCGAACTGATCGCTCGGCACGGGCGCGCGAAGCTGCGCTTGTGTCGGGCGATACAGGCCTGGGCGCCCAGAATCGAATCATGACCCACGACGTCGCGGCCGCCCCTGCCCGCCTGCTGGTGGTGGAGGACGACGAGACCATCCGCGAGACGGTCAGCGAGGCCATGGTCATGGAGGGCTTCGCCGTTACCGCTGCAGCCGATGGCCAGCGGGCCTGGGAGCTGCTCAGCAGCCAGAGCTTCGATCTGGTGGTGCTCGATCTGATGCTGCCGGGCCTGAATGGCCTCGACCTGTGCCGACGCCTGCGCAGCGGTGGGACTCCGCCCCTGATCCTGGTGGTGAGTGCCCGCGACACCGAAACCGACCGCGTTCTCGGTCTTGAGGTGGGCGCCGACGACTACCTGGTGAAACCGTTCGGCATGCGTGAGCTCGTGGCGCGCTGCCGCGCCCTGCTGCGACGGCAGCGCAGCCAGGAGCAGGCCCAGGAACAGCAGCGCAGCGCCCGTCAGAGCGCTGATCTGCACCACCAGGAACTTAGCCTCTACCCAGGTGAATGCCGTGCCACCCGCGCCGGGCTGGAGCTGCGGCTCTCCCCCAAGGAGTACCGCCTGCTGGAGCTGTTCATGCAGAACCCACGCAGGGTGTGGAGCCGCGATCAGCTGATCGAACAGGTGTGGGGGATCGATTACATCGGCGACAGCAAAACGGTCGATGTGCACATCCGCTGGCTGCGTGAAAAGATCGAGGATGACCCCTCCGCTCCCAGCAAGCTGATCACGGTGCGCGGCTTCGGCTATCGCTTCGGCTAAGGGCATGGCCAACGCCCAGGACGCCACCCTGCTGCTGGCCCTGGCCGGTGGCACTGCCGTGGGCTGGTGGCTGCGGGGCCGCCGCACGGGGCGATCTGGACAGGGCGCGAGCCCGGCTGGACGACACCGGCCCTCCCCTGGCGAGCACTGGACCCTGCCTCCCGAGCAGCTGCGCCAGTGGCTGGAGGCTCTCCCCCAGGGCTGGCTGGTGCTGGCTCCTGACGGCAGCATTGCCAGCCTCAATTCGCGGGCAGAGCAACTGCTGGGGCTGGAGCAGGCCCTGGCCCTGCTGGGGCAACCGCTGGCTGTGCTGGATCCCGGCGACGATGTGATCCATCTGGTGGAGCTGGCCCGCGACAAGGGTGTGGCCCAGCGGGGCAGCTGGATGCGGCCGGGCACCACGCTGGAGCTGCGGGTAATGCCTGGCAGCCGGGGCTGGGTGGCCGTGCTGCTGGAAGGCCGCAACCCGATGCAGGAGCAGCTGGATCGCCATGAGGCCTGGGTGAGCGATGTGGCCCACGAGCTGCGCACACCGATCACCGCCCTGATGCTGGTGGGCGACAGCCTGGCCACGCGGGTGGAGGGGCAGCCGCGCCTGCTGGTGCAGCGGCTTCAGAAGGAACTGCGGCGGTTGCAGGAGCTGGTCAGCGACCTGCTCGATCTCTCCCGCCTGGAGAACACCCCGGTGGCGGAGGCCGGCAGGCAGGGCAGTATCGACCCCCGCGATGTTCTCGGCACGGTGTGGGCCATGCTCGAGCCGTTGGCCAGCGAACGGGGCGTGCGGCTGAGCGTGAGCCCGGGGCGGGATCAGACACGCCTGGCGGCGGTGGATCCCGCCCGGCTGCATCAGGCTCTGCTCAACCTGCTGGACAATGCCCTGCGCTACAGCCCCACAGGCACAGCGATCGAGGTGAACATTGAGCAGCGCGATCGCTGGTGCCTGATCGGGGTCCGCGACCGGGGGCCCGGCCTGAGCGACACCGACCAGGAGCGGATGTTCCAGCGCTTCTACCGGGGCGATCCCTCCCGAGCACGCACACCACGGGTGGGCAGCGGACTTGGGTTGGCGATCGTCCAGCAGATCGCCCTGTCCCAGGGCGGGCTGGTGCGGGCCAGCAACCACCCCGACGGTGGGGCGGTGCTGGAGCTGCTGCTGCCCAGGTCCTAGGCCGGCTGCCGCTCAGCGCGGCAGATGGCTGATCACCAGCTGACGCTGATCATCGAGCTGGAGCCAGCCTTCCTCCTTGAGCAGGCCCAGCACCCGGGTCACGGTGACGCGGGTGGTGCTGAGGGCACTGGCGATGTC
>CAIZNP010000318.1 GCA_903934375.1 uncultured Synechococcaceae cyanobacterium | reverse complement strand
GCGGCTCAACCAGCTGCTGGCCCGCCAGGCGGGGCCAGACGGTCTGGATCCGGGTCTCACGGAGCGGCTGGCGGACCAGCCGGAGCTGCTCACGGCGCTGCAGGCCTCGGCCCTGCCGCTGCTGGCGGAGGGCGGTGAGCCCCTCGGGCCGGCGCAGCTGTTCGAGATCTTCGTGGGCCTTCGTCAGCCCCCCAGCGCCTTCGATCTGCGCATCGCGGCGGCGGAGGCGGCGGCCCTGAGTGCCGCCCTCGCGGAGCTGTTCACGGCCGGGCGGCCCTGGCGGCAGTGCCGCGAGCAGTTGCTGGCGGCCTACCCGGCCGAAAAGCGTCTGCGCCGCGACCGCTTCGCCGAGGTGATGGCTGGACAACGTGATTACAGCGCCGAGGAGCTCGATGGCGAGCTGGCCGACCTGCGCCAGACCCTGGCCCGGCTGGGGGCAGCCGACGACCAGGAGCTCAGCGCCGATCAGTTTCTGGAGCTGCTGCGGCAGCGGGCCCGGCAGCTGGCTCAGGCGGATGCCCGCGACGGGGGAACGGATCTGGCTGCGGCGATTCGGCTGCGGCTGTCGCGGCAATGATGAGGCTGCCGGGACTCACCAACCCGGGCGGCTGTCCGGCAGGAGCGGGCGTGGTGGCGCAACGATCCCCAGCAGCACGAGGCTGATGGCGGCGCGGTTGTGGGAGTAGACGGTGAGTTTCTGGTACACCTGCTCCAGGCGGTATCTCCACCGTGTCGGTGGCGAGGTGCAGCCGTTCAGCGATCTCCCGATCGTTGTGGCCGTTGGCCACTTCCTGCATCAGCTCCAGTTCGCATCTGGAGAGACCGGGATTCCGCCCTTTCGTGCTGCCGCGCAGTCTCCGGGCGATCTTGGGATTGAGGTCAAGCCCCCCCTTGCTCACGGTTCGCAGGGCTGCCATCCCATGCATTCAGTCCATGTCCGAATCCAGCACAATCCCCTCGCTGTGCGTTTTGACGGCTTGCTTGGACAGCGCGCAATGGTCCCACGAAGAAAGAGGCCGGAGCCCAGCTCCGGCAGAACTCGATCTTCAGTAGGCGGTCCAGCACGCCGATCAAAGCCCGGCAGCCCCTTGCCTCGAACTAGGAATCGCGGCCGGCTCGGTCAGCGTTGCTGGTTTGGGGCCGGGGTTCGCGCAACAGGCTTGTGGCGAAAGTTTTGGCGGGAAACGATCAGCCCGAGTAGCGGGCCTCACGGATCCGGCGGGCCCAGCCGAGACGACGCAGCAGTTTGATGTGCTGCCAGGTGATGTCGAACTCGAACCAGCGCAGGCCATGGCGGGCGCTGGCCGGATGGGCGTGATGGTTGTTGTGCCAGCCCTCGCCGAAGCTGAGAATCGCCACCCACCAGCAGTTGCGTGAGAGATCGGGGCAGTCAAAATTGCGGTAGCCGAAGGCGTGGGTGGCCGAGTTCACCAGCCAGGTGACGTGATAGACGAGCACCAGCCGCAGCGGAATCGCCCAGAGCACCAGGCCAAGGCCACCGCCATGCACCTGGGCGACGTTGCCGTACCAATAGAGGGCTGCACCCAGGGGCACCTGCAGCAGCAGGAACCAGCGATCGAGCCAGCGGTAGAAGGGGTCCTGGAGCATGTCACCGGTGAAGCGGTGCATCTCCTTCAAGGCGGGGATGTCGTGCAGCATCCATTCGCTGTGGGCCCACCACAGGCCCCTGGCGGCGTCGTGGTGGTCGTTCGGCTGATCGGAATACTTGTGGTGGTGACGGTGCAGACCCACCCATTCGATCGGACCGCTCTGGCAGGCCAGCGCGCCCATCAGCACCAGCACGCGCTCGACCCATTTCGGGGCCACGAAGCTGCGGTGGGCCACCAGCCGGTGCAGGCCGAGGGTCACGCCCAGCACGGTGATCCAGTAGAGAACGCCCAGGATGACCAGAGCCTGCCAGCTCCAGAACTGTGGCAGCAGGGCAAAGACCGTGCCCACGTGCATCACCAGCATGAAACCGGTGGTGCCGAACTTGTACTTGCGCTGGCTGGGGGGCAGTGGTGCCCGCGGCACCACCAGGGCGGCACGCATGCGAGCCTCCTGGGCAGCCGTCAGGCCGGCAGTTCCGCCGGGAACCTCAACGCGGGCCGTTTCGCCCGGTTGGAGGGAGCGGGCCGCCGCCGCGGCATCAGGGGCTAGGACCAAAGTGAACTCCTTGAGGATGCGCAGGCTCCGGTTCGCGGGACAGCCCCTGACGGGCCTGGCGCACCACTGGCCTGGG
>CAIZNP010000317.1 GCA_903934375.1 uncultured Synechococcaceae cyanobacterium | reverse complement strand
GGCCGGCGCGGGGGCGGGTTGGATCGACGCCATGGGGGTCCATCTCACCCTTGGGCAGATAGGCCAGCTCGCGCAGGGGAGTCACCGCCGGATCGCTGCTGACGCTGGTGGGCAGACGGCCAAGGGCGATGTTGTCGTAATTGAGGCTATGGCGATCGAAGGCCGCCAGCTCGTATTCCTCGGTCATGGACAGGCAGTTCGTGGGGCAGTACTCCACGCAGTTACCGCAGAAGATGCACACCCCGAAATCGATCGAGTAGTTGCGCAGCTCCTTCTTCTTGGTGGCCTTGTTCATCACCCAGTCGACCACCGGCAGGTTGATCGGGCAGACGCGCACACACACCTCACAGGCGATGCACTTGTCGAACTCGTAGTGGATACGGCCGCGGTAGCGCTCCGAGGGGATCAGCTTCTCGTAGGGGTACTGCACCGTGATCGGTCGGCGGCGCAGGTGATCAAAGGTGACCGACAGTCCCTGGGTGAGGTAATTGGCGGCGCCCACGGCGTCGCGGGTGTAGTCACCGACTTTCTTGAGGAACCCGAACATGGTGGGGTGAGAGGGCGGCGTGGGCGATGAGCGAAACGACGTGAGAGAAACGCTGGCGTCAGCCGCCGAAGAAGGCGGGGAAGGCCAGCTTCAGACCGGCGGTGACCAGCAGGTTGACCAGAGCGATGGGAAGCAGGAACTTCCAGCCCAGATCCAGCAGCTGGTCGATGCGCACCCGCGGAACGGTCCAGCGCAGCAGGATGGCGAAGAACACGAGCAGGTAGGCCTTCAGCACGGTCATCACGATTCCGGTGGTGGCCGTGATCACCTGCACCAGCGGTGCGTCTACGGACTGGCCGGTGAGACCGACGATCCACTCAACCGGCAGTGGGAAACCCCAGCCACCCAGATAGAGCACCGCGACCAGCAGGGCCGAGAGCACCAGGTTGATGTAGCTGCCCAGATAGAACAAGGCGAACTTCATGCCGGAATATTCGGTCTGGTAGCCGGCCACCAGCTCCTCCTCCGCCTCGGGAAGATCGAAGGGGAGGCGTTCACATTCGGCGAGAGCGCAGATCCAGAAGATCAGGAAGCCCACCGGCTGGCGCCAGATATTCCAGCTGAGGATGCCGGCACCGGTCTGCTGGTTGACGATGTCGACCGTGCTGAGCGAGTTGCTCATCATCACGACCGCGAGCACCGCCAGAGCCAGCGGAATCTCGTAGCTGATCGACTGAGCGGCGGCACGTAGGCCGCCCAGCAGCGAGTACTTGTTGTTGGAGGCGTAGCCGGCCATCAGCAGGCCGATCGGCTGGATCGAACTCAGGGAGATCCACAGGAAAATGCCGACGCCCACATTGCTGATCAGCAGGTGCTGACCGAAGGGCACCACCAGCCAGCTGAGGATCACCGGCACCAGCACCAGCACCGGGCCGAGGGTGAACAGCAGCCCATCGGCGCGGGCGGGAATGATGTCTTCCTTGAACAGCAGCTTGAGGCCATCGGCCATGGGCTGAAGGATGCCGAGGGCACCGGCGTATTCAGGGCCGATGCGCTGCTGCACGGCGGCGGAGATCTTGCGCTCCAGCCAGACGTTCACCAGAACGCCCACCACCGCTGCCACCAGCACGAGCAGCATCGGCAGCGGCAGCCACAGCAGGTGTGCGGCACCGGGGGAGAGTCCAAAGCCCTCGAGCAGCTGGGTGAAGCTGGATTCCAGGTCGAGACCAGGACTCACGACGGCAGGGGCGATCACCATGCGTGGCGTGTGGATAGGGGCAACTTAGGCGGCCGCAACGGGTAGCTGGTCAGCGGATGTGCCGCAGGCCATCAGCGGGCCTCGATCGGCTGCCAGTCGCGACCGTTCGAACCGGTGTAGATCTGCGTGGGGCGGTAGATGCGATTGGCCCCCAGCTGCTCCTTCCAGTGGGCCAGCCAGCCGGCGGTGCGGGCGATGGCGAAGATCGGCGTGAACAGGTCCTCGGGGATGCCGAGCTTGCGGTACACCAAGCCCGAGTAGAAGTCCACGTTCGGATAGATGCCCTTGGGGCCGAGGCGCTCGGCGGCGGCGGCCTCCAGCTCCCGTGCCAGGTCGTAGAGGGGGTCATGGCCGAACTGGTCGAAAAGCTGCTCGGCCAGCTTCTGCAGGATCACGGCGCGCGGATCCTTCACCTTGTATTCGCGGTGGCCGAAGCCCATGATCTTGTGCTTCTCGGCAATGGCCCGGTCCAACCAGGGGCGCACCTGATCGGCACTGCCGATGGCCTCGAGCATGGTGAGCACGTCCTCGTTGGCACCGCCGTGGAGCGGACCGGCCAGGGTGCCCACCGCCGAGGCCACCACGGCGTAGGGATCGGTGAGGGTGCTGGCGGTGACGCGGGCACTGAAGGTGCTGGCGTTGAGGCTGTGCTCGGCGTGCAGGATCAGGCAGGCATCGAAGATGCGGGCGGCCAGGGGATCGGGCTCCCGCTCGGTGAGCATGTAAAGAAAGTTGGCGGCGTAGTGCAGATCGTCGCGGGGCTGGATCGGATCCTGTCCTTTGCGGATCAGCTGGAAGGCCGCCACCATCGTCGGGATCTTGGCGATCAACCGCACCACCGCCGAGTAGATGTATTCCGGGTTGTCGAGGGCGCGGCGGGAATAGAAGAGGCCGAGGGAGGCGGCGCTGCTCTGCAGCGCATCCATCGGATGACCGCTGGCCGGGAAGCACTTCATCATGTCCCGGATGCGGAAGCTCACCCGGCGGTGCATCTGCACCTCCTGTTCGAATTCGGCCAGCTGCTCCGCGTCGGGCAACTCGCCCCAAATCAGCAGGTAAGCAGTTTCCAGGAAGGTGCTCTGGGCCGCCAGCTCGTCGACGCGGTAGCCCCGGTATGTGAGCAGCCCCTGCTGGCCGTCGATGTCACATACCGACGACTGGGTGGCCGGCACCCCTTCCAGTCCGGGCCTGTAGAGCGGTGCAGGGGCCGTGTCGGTTGCCGCAACCACCATCGCCGGAGCCAGAGCGTCTGAGCGCAACCTAGGGCGGGCTCCAGCCCGGGTTTGGTGACGCTAGCGACCAGATCCGGCATGGCCGATGCGCGACCCCAGCAGCGCACGTGGCGGCAGCAGCAGGGCCAGTCGAGCCGAACCCGCCAGCCCGGAGGAGCCCCGCCCCGAGACTGGCGGCACGCAGCACTGCAGCAGCGCCACACCAGCCTTTTTCAGCTGCAGCGCCTGAGGCGCCTGGGCCATGGGCACGCCGATCAGCAGGGCCGCCAGGGTGCTGAGATCCGGCTCATGCCCCACCAGCGCCAGGCGGCGCCAGCCCTGCCGGGGCGAGAGCGGCTCCAGCCAGCGCTCCAGCAGCGGCAGGGGATCCGCCTGTGGCGCCAGAGACGCCGCCAGCTCCAGCTCGGGAGCAAGTCCGCCCGCCAGCGCCAGCTCCGCCGTCTGGCGGGCCCGCACCAGCGGACTGCTGAGCACCAGATCGCAGGTCAGATCCAGCCACACCAGCGACTGGATCACCCGGCTGGTGCGCTCCACCCCTTCCGGTGTCAGCTGGCGCGAAGCATCCTCCAGCTGATCGAGACGCTCCTCGGCGATGCCGTGGCGCAGCAGCAGCAGCTCGCGGCGGCGGGGTGCCATGGCCTTCAGCCCCGCAGCTGAAGTCGGCCGCGCAGGTGCAGCAGCCGTGGCTGTCCTGCTTCGGCCTCCAGGCTGAGGGCCGCCCCATCCACCACTGGAGCCAGCGGCGTGCTGGAGAGGGTGGTGAGCAGCCGCCAGGGCGTCCAGGCAGCCATCAGGCTCTGGGCGATGCCAGCATCCATCGCCCACTGGAAGGGAGCCCCTGGCGTGGCCAGCGCCTCCAGTTGATCGAGCCGTTCCTGTGGCGGCTGGCGGCCCTCATGCTGCTCGTTCAGCACCGCCAGCCCCTGGCCCCACCAGGCCCAGTCGCCTTCAGAGGCACGGGCCCCGGCCAGCTCGGCCTGCAGCTGATCCGGATTCCCCCTCACCGGGTGGGATTGCAGGCGGGTCCAGGCCTGCAAGGTCTGACCCTGGCTGTCCAGGGGGCTGGCGCTGTAGCCCTGCTGCGCCAGCCCCTCGTTCACCGCGTCCAGCAGGGCCGGCGCGGGCGGTGTGCCCAGCAGCCACCCCCCCGGCTGGCTGGCCCAGAGCAGAGGGCCATCATCGGCGGCGGCCACCAGGGCCGGCAGCGGGCCACCGGCTTGGCTGAGGGCCTGCTGCAGCGGCGGCCCGAGAAGGGAGCGCCAGGGATCGACCTGGTCAGGGGCGACAGGCTCCCCCAGCAAGGCAGCAGGCCGGCTGAGCAGCGCCAGGGATCGGGCCGGCTGCCCCAGGGCCGCCAGGAACGGCGCAGCAGAGGCGGGAGCAGAAGCGCCAGGCGAGGATGGCAGCGGCGTCCTCAGCTGGGCCAGGGCATCCACCTGAAGCGATCGGCCGGCGGGTTGCAGCGCGGCCACCAGCTCCAGCAGCTCTGGCTGGTCGTCGTCTGCAGGCAGCGGCAGGCCAAGCCAGGGCCGCATTGCCTCCGAGCGGGCGGTGAGCAGGGCGACACCATGGTCGAGCCGGGCCACCGCCTGCTGCAGTGCCGGGCTGGCGGCCTGGTTCAGTTCATCGATCTGGGACACATCCAGGGACTGCTCCAGCACACCCCGACCGGAGGCGATCAGCACGAGATCGTCGTTGATCAGGGCCGTGGCCAGCGGCTGCGGATCCTGGCCGAGCAGGGCGCCGCGGCCGCTGATCAGACCCATGCCGCGGTAGCTGCTGATCTGCAGGTCGGTGCCGGCCAGGCTGCGGGTCTGCCAGAAGCGCTGCAGGAAATGCCGTGCACCGGCGCTGTCGCGGCTGCGCAGGGCCAGCACCCAGCCCGGGGGGCCCTGCTCACCGGGGGGGGTGAGCAGGGCGAGGCTGCTCTGATCCCCGAGCCAGGGGGCCAGCTCACTGGCGTAATCGAGGCCGGCGGCGGCAAAGGCACCGTCGCGCAGGCGCTCCACAGCCGCCGCCGCCTGGCGGCGCTGGCGCGGAGCGGCCACAGCGCGGGCGTAGGCCGAGGGCTGGTCGGGACCCACCAGCCAGTGCAGGCTCAGTGGCGCCGTGCGAGGCACGAAGCGGGCCGCCAGGGGAAGCTGCAGGGGCTGAGTCTGCAGGCCGAGCGGGCCGTGCTGCAGCAGCAGCCACCAAGCGGTGAAGCCGAAGCTCAGCAGGGCCAGGGCCAACGCCAGCACTGCCGCCAGAAAGGGGCGGACCTTCATGGGGCCGCAGGCAGGACTGGCCTCATCTTTCTACATGGGCCAGACCTTTGGCACCACCAGCGGGGCCGGCAGTGCCGGATAAGGTGCCGGGATGCCCAATCCCACCCCTCTGCGCGCCGGCGATCTCAAGGCCAGGCTTGCTGCCGGCGAGCCATTGCAGCTTGTGGATGTGCGCGAGCCGATGGAACTGAAGCTGGCCACCATGGCCGAACCGGTGATCCATCTGCCCCTGAGCCGCTCGGAGGAGTGGTTGGAGCGGATCGGCGAGCTGGTGGATCGAGAACGCGACCTGGTGGTGCTCTGCCATGCCGGCATCCGCAGCTGGCAGTTCGGCTGCTGGCTGATGGAGGTGCACGGCTACGAGCGGGTGTGGAACCTGCACGGCGGCATCGACGCCTGGAGCCTGGAGGCCGATCCCTCCATTCCCCGTTACTGATTCGCGAGCCCTCGATCGCTCGCCGCCCCGCGACTGATCGCAATCCCGGGCGACCGGGCAGCCGTCGATGCCGCCTACGATGAGCCTCATCGCTCTGCCGGTGAGCCGCCTTGCAACCGCTGCCTCGCCGCCAACAGGAGGTGCTGCAGGCCACGGTGCGGCACTACGTGGACACCACCGAACCGGTGGGCAGCCAGACCCTGGTGCGGCGCTTCGGTCTGCAGGCCAGCCCCGCCACGGTGCGCTCGGCGATGGGGGCACTGGAGCTGCGCGGCCTGCTCACCCAGCCCCACACCTCCGCCGGCCGCATCCCCAGCCCCCTGGGCTACCGCCATTACGTGAACTGCCTGCTGCCGGCACCGGGGGCAACGGCGCAGCAGCTGCAGCGCGAGCTGATGGGCCTGAGCCTGCAGTGGGCCGCTTTGGATGATCTGCTGCTGCACCTGGCCCGGCGCCTGGCGGATCTCACCGGCCTGCTCAGCCTGATCACCCGGCCGCAGCAGAGCGGCCCCGGCCTGCAGGCGCTGCGGCTGGTGCCCAGCGGCGATCGTCTGCTGGTGTTCCTTGTGGAGAACGCTGCGGTGGCCAGCAGCCTCAACCTGCGGCTGCCCCAGGCGGCCGAGGGTGAGCTGGCCTCGCTGGAGCGCTGGGCGAGCCACCAGCTGGAGCGCGGCAACCTCGACTGGAGCAGCCTGCCGCCGCAGCTGCGCGTGAGCGGCGAGCTGCTGCGCCAGGGCCTGAACAGCCACGCCCTGGCCCGATCAGGCCAGGGGGACAGCGCCGTGGCCATCGGCCTGGGGGGTCTGCTGCGCCAGCCGGAATTCCAGCGCAGCGACAGCCTCCGGCCGCTGCTGCAGCTGGTGGAGGAGGAGCCCCATGCCCTGCTGCAGAGCGAGCAGGCCGAACGGGGCGACCGGCAGGGTGTGTGGATCGGCAGCGAGCATCCCAACCCGGCGCTGCACCATTGCGCCGTGGTGCAGGCGGGGTATCGCACCGGCAGCGGCGGCCAGGGCCAGGTGGCCCTGGTGGGGCCGATGCGGATGGCCTACGCCACGGCCCGCGCCGCCGTGCAGGCGGTGGCTGCCAGCCTGGAGCGGCTGTTGAGCTAAGGGCTCAGCGGACGCCTCAGCCCAGCAGGCCGCCGCCGAGCCGCTCGGCCACGGTGTTCACGTCCTTGTCGCCGCGGCCGGAGAGGTTGAGCACCACCTCGGTGCCGGGGGCCAGGGTGGGGCAGAGCTTGTCGAGCCAGGCGAAGGCGTGGGCCGTTTCCAGGGCCGGGATGATCCCCTCGAGACGGCAGAGCAGCTGCAGGGCATCAAGCGCTTCCGCATCGGTGACGGCGCCGTACTCAGCCCGGCCGATCTGCTTGAGATAGCTGTGCTCAGGGCCGACGCCCGGGTAGTCGAGGCCGGCGCTGATCGAGTGGGCCTCCTGCACCTGGCCCTCCTCGTCCTGCAGCAGCAGGCTCATGGCGCCATGCAGCACGCCCACACGCCCTTCGGTGATCGTGGCGGCATGGCGACCGGTGGCCACGCCATCGCCGGCGGCCTCCACCCCCACCAGGCGCACGGCCGTGTCCTGCACGAAGGGGTGGAACAGGCCCATGGCATTGGAGCCACCGCCCACGCAGGCCACCAGCACATCGGGGTTGCGGCCGAAGGCCTCGTGGCACTGGCGCTTGGTTTCCTCACCGATCACGGCGTGGAAATCGCGCACCAGCATCGGGAAGGGGTGGGGGCCGGCCACCGAACCGAGGATGTAGTGGGTGGTCTCCACGTTGGTCACCCAGTCGCGGATGGCTTCGCTGGTGGCGTCCTTGAGGGTGGCGGTGCCGGCCGTGACCGGCTGCACCCTCGCCCCCAGCAGGCGCATGCGGAACACGTTGAGGGCCTGACGGCGCATGTCTTCAGCGCCCATGTACACCACGCACTCCAGGCCGAAGCGGGCGCACACGGTGGCGGTGGCCACGCCGTGCTGGCCGGCGCCGGTTTCGGCAATGATCCGCTGCTTGCCCATGCGCAGGGCCAGGAGCGCCTGACCCAGAGCGTTGTTGATCTTGTGGGCACCGGTGTGGTTCAGGTCTTCCCGCTTCAGCCAGATGCGCGGGCCACCCTCAGCCCGGCGGTAGTGCTCACTCAGCCGCTCCGCCTCGTAGAGCGGATTGGGGCGCCCCACGTAGGTGCGCAGCAGATGGTTGAGGCGATCGGTGAAGGCCGGATCCTTCCAGGCCTCGGCGGCGGCCTGCTCCAGCTCCGCCAGGGCGGGGATCAGGGTTTCCGGCACGTACTGGCCGCCGAACTGGCCATAGCGGCCGAGGGGGGTGGGGCGGGCGCCCAGCTCTAGGGCTGCCGGATCCACGGCACCGGCGGACGACACAGGGGAAACAGTGCTGGTCACCGGCGGCGGAGCAAGATCACTGCAGCGTAAGAAGCGGCCATGGCCAAGGGCGCAAAGAGGTGAGAGAGCTCACGGGCCGGCTCATGCTGACGGGTGGATGATGGGCTGATGCCAACCACCACCCCCAGGCCCTACGAGCCACTGCGCAAAATGCGCGTGATCTGCCACGGCCTGCGTCTGGCCATGCGCGACAAGGCAGTGGCCTACAAGGTGGTGCTGGCAGCGGGGCTCCTGGCGATCGCCTTCGCCCAGCGAGCCTGGCTGGATTTCGGTCTGGTGCTGGTGACCACGGCGCTGGTGCTTTCAGCCGAACTGCTCAACACCGCCCTCGAGGAGCTGTGCGACTACGTGCAGCCGGAGCGCGCACCCCAGATCGGGGCCACCAAGGACATCGCCGCTGCCGCCGTGAGCATCTGCATGGGGGCCTGGGTGATCGTGATGCTGATCGAGGGCTGGCGCCTGCTGCTGGCAAGGGGAAGCTGAGCGCCATCCTCTGGAGGAGGTCTGCCGGCGGCACGCAGCCATCGACCAAGGCGTTCTATCGGTGGTGGTCACCTATGGAGTCGGCCCTCAGGGCAGGATTAATTTCAAACCGGGAAATGCCTGGCGATAGCGGCGCTCATCCCTGGTGAGCAGTCCCGTGGATTCCAGAAGGGCGTGGGCGCCGATCAGAAAATCAGAAAGGATCATGGAGCGCTGGCCACCACGCTGGCGGTAGTCGGCGTGGGCCATGGAGGCGAGGAAGGAGGCCTCGCGGGGGATCGGCCGATAGGCATAAAGGTGCTGCGACAGCAGAGCATCCACAGCCTCGATGGCCTCGCAGGCAAACGCGATCTCGGCGTAAACGATGGCGTTGATCAGCACGGGTCCGGCATCGAGGGCCTGGGCGAGCTGGGTGGCACTCCAGCTCGCCCAGTGGGGATCAGCCGTGATCACGTCGAGGATCACATTCGAATCCACAAACAACATTCAGTGCTCCTCACCTCGGCAAAGGGCCAGGAGCTCATCGGTGCTGAGGCGGGTGCGCAGAAGGGCCTGCCGCAACCGGCGCAATCCCTCTTCACCCCGTCCGCCGGGTTGCTCTTGTTTCACCAGCAGCACCCGGCCCTCATCCAGCTCGAAGCGCACCTCGGTGTGGGGCAAGAGCCCGCACTGCTCACGGATCGCCTGGGGGATCGTGACCTGGCCCTTGCTGGTGATGCGCATGGTCACAGAGGCCGGCGGCGCCAAGGGGCAGTGAGAATCCCACTGGGGCATTGCGATCAGGGGGAAGGCGGCGCCAACCAGAATCCGGTTCAGCGTTGCAGGGTTGGTCATGGCCAAGAAGGGCGGCTGGCAGGAATTCAGCGGCAGTGGCGGCAGCTTCACAGCAAGCACGGCCAGGCCATCCGCGGGGGCGTCCGGCCACGCCGGCGACTCCACCCCTAAAGCCCAGCAACGGGTGCGGGTGCAGCGCACCAAGGCCGGCAAGGGCGGCAAGCTGGTGACCGCCATCACCGGCCTGGAAGCGTCGGAGACCGAGCTGAAGACGCTCCTCAAGCAGCTCAAGGCCGCGGCCGGCACCGGCGGCACCGTGAAGGACGGGGTGATCGAGCTGCAGGGCGACCAGGTGGCGGTGGCCCTGGCGGCTCTGGACCAAGCCGGCTACCGCCCCAAACAGGCGGGGGGCTGACCATGAAGCGCCATGCACCATCCGGATTGCCTCCCCTCCCCTGGCGTTGCGGAGAGCGTGCGCAGCGACTGATCCAACTGGTGCTGCTCCAGCCGCTGCTGCTGCTCCAGCCGCTGCTGCTGAGCGGACTCGCTAACGGCCTCTCCGCCCGCCCGGCGGCGGCAGCTCCCGGCTGCGAGGCCGCCCTGGCCGCCGCCCGACGCCAGCCGATCGAGCTTCAGGCCAAGGCCTCTGGGCTTGCAGTGCTGCTGCTGGGTGAGATCCACACCAGCGCCGACGATCACGACTGGCAGCTGCAGACGCTGGAGAGCCTCTGGCGCGGGGGCCCCCGCCGGCTCAGCCTCGGCCTGGAGATGATCCCGGCCGCCCGGCAGCCGGTGCTCGATCGCTTCAATGCCGGCCAGCTCAATGAAGAGGAGCTGCTCAGGCAGGTGGACTGGGCGTCGGTGTGGGGCCACGACCCGGAGCTGTACGCGCCGCTGCTGCGCTGGGCCCGGCTGCGGGGGGTGCCGCTGCTGGCGCTCAATGCCGAGCCGAGGCTGGTGCGGCGCGTGCGCCAACAGGGGCTGGCGGCAATCCCACCAGCGGAGCGGGAGGGCATCGGCAGCCCGGCACCGGCCAGCCCGGCCTACCGCCAGCGCCTGGAGGCCAGCTGGCGCGGGCACCAGGCGCTGGGGCTGCCCGCAGCCGCAGGTCCAGCAGCAGCAGCAGCGGCCGATCGCCAGCGCTTCATTGATAGCCAGCTGCTGCGCGATCGCGCCATGGCCGAGCGACTCGCCGCTGCGCATCGCCGGGATCCGCAGCGCCTGCAGGTGGCCCTGATGGGTGTGGGGCATCTGCAGGGGGGCGACGGCGTGCCCCACCAGCTGCAGGATCTGGGTCTGAAGCAACTGCTGAGCCTGACCAGGCCGGTTCTGCCCGATGGCTGCACCCTGCCACCCCGCGGGGCACGGATGGGAGCCTATCTGGAGAGCGATGATCAGGGTGTCTGGGTTCGGCAGGTGGCGCCGGCCTCCGCCGCCGAAGCCGCCGGCCTTCGCCCAGGCGATCGGATCCTGGAGCTGAACGGCATGGCGGTGCAGCGTGCCGGCCAGGTAATCCGCGGGGTGCGCCTGCATCCCGATGGGCTGCCGCTGGAGCTGACCATCGAGCGGAACGGTCACCGGCGACG
The DNA here is from genome assembly GCA_903934375.1 of uncultured Synechococcaceae cyanobacterium. Lineage (GTDB taxonomy): Bacteria > Cyanobacteriota > Cyanobacteriia > PCC-6307 > Cyanobiaceae > Vulcanococcus. The sequence goes on along the minus strand of CAIZNP010000317.1, from coordinate 16,657 downwards.
GCTGGAGCTTCGCCTGCCCCCCTCCACCGATCCACGCCAGGCCGCCAGGGACAATGACAGCCTGAGCGGCGACCGGCAGCGCCTCTCGACCCGCCTCTCGACCAGACCCTCGACACGCCGTCTCGCCCAGAGCCCGCCATGACCACCAGCCCCAGCACCTCCATCTACGGCGATCTGACCACCCAGGGGGCCTCCAGCAACATCGCCTGGCATCACACCTCGGTGGACAGGGCCGCCCGGGCCCAGCAGCAAGGCCACCGCAGCGCCATCCTCTGGTTCACCGGCCTCAGCGGCTCCGGCAAGAGCACCCTGGCCAACGCCGTGAACTCCGCCCTGTTTGAGCGGGGGCTTGCCTGCTACGTGCTTGATGGCGACAACATCCGCCATGGCCTCTGCAAGGACCTCGGCTTCTCCGACGCCGCCCGCGAGGAGAACATCCGCCGCATCGGCGAAGTGAGCAAGCTGTTCCTCGATGCCGGTGTGGTGGTGCTCACAGCCTTCGTATCGCCGTTCAAGGCCGACCGCGATAAGGCCCGCGCCCTGGTGGACGCCGGCGATTTCATCGAGATCCACTGCGCCGCCGACCTGAGCGTGTGCGAAGAGCGCGACACCAAGGGGCTCTACGCCAAGGCCCGCGCCGGCGAGATCAAGGAGTTCACCGGCGTCTCCAGCCCCTACGAAGCCCCCGAGACCCCCGAGCTGCGGGTGGACACCGGTGGCCAGTCCCTCGAGCAGAGCGTGGAGGAGGTGCTGGCTTACCTCAACGCCGAGGGCGTCATTCCCCAGGCGGGCTGAGGGGAGCGGCGGGGCTGAGCCCCCGCTGCTGGGCCCAGGCATCCAGGTACGTCTTCAGGCAGCTGGTGACGGGCACCGCCAGCAGCAGCCCCAGCAGTTCCCCCAAGCCCATCAGGCTGCCGATGCGGGCACCGATCGGCAGGCACACCAGCAGCCAGGCGGGCTGTAGGCCGACGATGCTGCCCATCAGCCTGGGCTGGATCACCTGATCCACCAGCTGGCCCACCGTGATTGCGGCGGCCAGCACCTCCAGACCCGTGCGCGGATCCTCCAGGGCCAGTAGCAGGCTGACCAGCACGATCATTAGGGCACTGGCGTAGGGCACCAGGGTGGTGAAGCCGATCGCCACGGCGAACAGCACGCCGTAGGGGATCCCCAGCACGGTGAACACCAGGATCTGCAGCACGCTGAGGATCAGCGCCAGCAGCACCTGCCCGGCGAAGTAGCCGCGAAACGTGCGTCCCAGGGTGCTGAGCACCACCTCGCGGACGTTGTCGGGCAGCCAGCGGGCCAGACCTGCCACGATCGGGGCGCCGCCGAGCAGCAGGAACACCGCCAGCACCACCACGATCACAGTGTTCACGGTGAGGCCCACGGTGGCCCCCAGCAAGCCAAGGATGCGCTGGCTGAGCTGGCTGGCCAGCTGGCTGGCGCGGGCCAGGAGGGTGCTGCTGAGGTCGGTGAACTCGGTGGGCAGGCCGTGATCGGCCGCCCAGGACTCGAGTCGATCAAGCCAGATCTCCCCTTCAGTCAGCCAGGCCGGCAGGGCATTGATCAGCTCACCCAGCTGCTCGATCAGCCGTGGCACCAGCCACAGCGCCGCGAGCACGAGAAGCCCGAGGCCTGCCCCCACCACCACCAGCACCGCCAGGGGTCGCGGCAGACGGCGCCCCACCAGCCAACGGGTGGGCAGATCTAGCAGAAAGGCGATCAGCGCCGCCCCCAGAAACAGCGCCGGGAAGGGGGCAAGGGGCAGCAGCAGTTGCCGCAGCACCCAGAGGTTGAGGGTGAACAGCGGCAGCGCCAGGCTCAGCCGCAGCCAGAAGGGCAGAACCAGGCGCTCGAGCATGGGGTGGCGCTCACATCTGGGCCAGGTAGGCCGCGCTGCCCAGCTCCAGGAGCCGGCCATCCTTGGCCACCACCTGATCGTGCAGCTCGCGGCGATAGGCGGCCACCCGCTCCGCCAGAGCCGGATCCGCCAAAGCAAGGATCTGGGCCGCCAGCAAACCGGCGTTGGCGCCGTTGCCGATGGCCACGGTGGCCACGGGGATGCCAGCCGGCATCTGCACAATCGAATGCAGAGAATCCACACCCGAGAGGGCGCGGCTCTGCACCGGCACGCCGATCACCGGCAGGGTGGAGAGCGAGGCCACCATGCCCGGCAGGTGAGCGGCGCCGCCGGCACCGGCGATCAGCACCTTGAAGCCCCGTGCTGCCGCTGCCTGAGCGAAGGCCACCATCTCCAGGGGTGTGCGGTGGGCCGAGAGCACCCGCACCTCCACGGCCACACCGAGACGCTCCAGCATCGCCACCGCCGGCTGCATGGTGGGCAGGTCCGAATCGCTGCCCATCACCACGGCAACCGGAGCACAGGCGGAAGGACTACTGGACACGGACGGCACGGTGGGCACGGGCGGGACGGAGCGAAGCGGCGAGACTGACATTCTCCCGCCGCGGCACACCGCACGCCCATGCGCTGGCTCAGCAACGTCCGCCTGCCGGATAGGGAGGGGCTCTGGCGCCTTGGCCTCGACGCCGAGGCCCGCATCGCCGCCGTACAACCGCTGGCGCCCGGCAGTGCCGCCAGCGGCGAGAACTGGCACGGCGATCGGCTCAGCCCGGCGGCGGTGGATCTGCAGATCAACGGCGGTCTGGGCCTGGCCTTCCCCGAGCTCAGCGAGGCCGACTTGCCCACCCTGCTGCAGCTGCTCGACACCCTCTGGGCCGACGGGGTGGAAGCGATCAGCCCCACCCTGGTGACCTGCGCCACCGCAGACCTGCGCCGCGCCCTGGCGGTGCTGCGGCTGGCGCGCCGGCAGCACCGCCCCGGCCGCTGCCGGCTGCTGGGGGCCCACCTGGAGGGGCCATTCCTGGAGCCGAGCCGCCGCGGAGCCCATCCAGCCCAGCACCTGGCTCTGCCGAGCCCGGCGGCCCTGCAGGAACGCATCGCCGGCTACGAGGACGAGCTTGCCCTGCTGACCCTGGCGCCGGAGCTGCCGGGCGCCCTGGAGCTCACCCGGCAGCTGGCGGAGCGGGGCGTGGTGGTGTGCCTGGGCCACAGCGCCGCCACGGACACGCAGGCCGAGGCGGGCTTCGATGCCGGCGTGCGCATGCTCACCCATGCCTTCAACGCCATGGCAGGCCTGCATCACCGCCAGCCGGGGCCGGTGGCGGCAGCCGTCCTGCGGGGCGACATCGCCCTGGGCCTGATCGCCGACGGCGTGCACGTGGCGCCGGCGATGGCGGTGCTGCTGCAGCGGCTGGCGCCGCAGCAGCTGGTGCTGGTGAGCGATGCTCTCGCCCCCTACGGCCTGCCGGATGGCACCTACCGCTGGGACGAGCGTGCCCTGATCGTGGAGGCGGGCAGCTGCCGCCTTGAGGACGGCACTCTGGCGGGGGTGACCCTGCCCCTGCTGGAGGCGGTGCGCCGCCTGGCCCGCTGGAGCGGCGATGCCGACGGGGCGATCGCCGCCGCCACCCTGCACCCCCGGCGGCTGCTGGGGGATGACCGGCCGGTCGAGGCGCTGCTGCTGGGACTGCCCCTGGCGGAGACCCTGCGCTGGAGCGGTGCGGCAAGCGATCTGCAGGGCCGCCGCACGGAATCTGCTGGCGCCATCTGAATAGGATCCGCGCCACAGCGCACCCCCAGGCCCCGCCCATGTCCGCGACCGTTGAGACCGCCAAGGCCGCCGAGAAGCAGGAGGTGAAGGGCTACTTCGAGACCACCGGCTTCGATCGCTGGAACCGCATCTACAGCGAATCCGACGATGTGAACCGGGTGCAGCGCAACATCCGCATCGGCCACCAGAAAACGGTGGACAAGGTGCTGGCCTGGCTGCAGGAGCAGGGCGATCTGGCCAGCCGCAGCTTCTGCGACGCCGGCTGCGGCGTGGGCAGCCTGACCCTGCCGCTGGCTCAGCTGGGGGCGGGCTCGATCGCCGCTTCCGACCTCTCCGCCGCGATGGTGCAGGAGGCGGAGCGCCGCGCCACGGAGGCCGGCATCGCACCGGGGCGCATCAGCTTCCTGGCCTCCGATCTGGAGAGCCTCACGGGTCGCTACGACACGGTGGTCTGCCTGGATGTGTTCATCCACTACCCGCAGCAGCCGGCCGAGGAGATGGTGCGCCATCTGGCCGCGATGGCCGAGCGGCACCTGCTGGTGAGCTTCGCCCCCTACACCCCCCTGCTGGCGCTGCTCAAGGGCATCGGCCAGCTGTTCCCCGGCCCCAGCAAGACCACCCGCGCCTACACCCTGCGCGAGGAGGGCATCGTGAAGGCCGCCGAGCAAGCCGGCTTTGTGCTCAAGCGCCGCAGCCTGAACAAGGCACCCTTCTACTTCTCGCGGCTGCTGGCCTTCGAGAAGGCCTGATCCACTCCCTAGCCGGGCGGCGGCACTTCCGCCTCCGGCTGCAGACACTGCGGTGGTGGAGCCTGCAGCGCAAGGCCGCGGCCATCCGCCAGGCTGAGCACCAGGCGATGGGCATGCAGCCGGTAGCCCCCTTCACCCGGCAGGGCCTCAGGGCGGGCCAGGCCGCCCGTTGCATACAGCGGATCCCCCAGCAGCGGTGCCCCCAGGGCGGCGGCATGGATGCGGATCTGATGGGGCCGGCCGCTGGCAATGGCCACATCCAGCAGACAGCTCTCGCCGCGGCGCTCCAGCAGGGTGAAGTGGCTGCAGGCAGCGAGGGCCGCGGGATCAGCCGGGTCGGCCAGGTCGGCCAGGTCGGCGGGGTCGGCGGGGTTGGCAGCACACCAGATCGATCCCAGGCGGGGATGGGGGCGGCGGCCGATCGGCTGATGCAGGCTGCGGGTCTCGCCCACGGGCCAGTCGGCGGGCAGCGGTGCCGTGAGGGCGCGGTAGAGCTTGCGGCAGCGGCCCCCACCGGGCTCTGAAGCCTCGCCGGCCTGCGTGCTCTCGCGCAGCAGGGCGCTGAGCCAGGCGCGGCTGGCGGAGCGGCGGGCGCAGACCAGCAGACCCGAGGTGAAGCGGCCGAGGCGGTGCACCGGCCGGGGCAGGCCCTCGGCGGAGGCGATTCGGCCCTCAGCCACCCAGCCCTCCAGCTGCGCCAGCAACGTGTGGCGCAGGAAGCCGCCGGCGGGCAGCACCGGCAGGCCGCTGGGTTTGTTCAGCACCAGCAGATCACCGTCGTCGAACACGATCGAGTGCTCGCGCAGCACCGGCACGGCGGCCTCCTGCCAGGGGGGCCGATGCCACACCAGCCGATCTCCGGCAGCGAGTGGCGCATCGGCCCGGAGCTGCCGGCCATTGAGGGCAATCTCACCGGCGGCCAGGCGCTGCTCCCACACCGCTCGATCGGAATGGCTGTAGCGGCTGGCATAGAAGCCGCTGACGCTGGCGGCCGCCGCGCTGACGCGATCGCGGTAGGCGTGGCCTGCGTTGAGCGCCGCCGGCAACCAAACGGGCGCGCTACTCAACCAGGCTGTTCTCGAGGGCGTAGCGCACCAGCTCCGTTCGGCTGGCGGTGCCGGTCTTGGTGAACAGGCGGCTCACGTACTTCTCGACATTGCGGATCGAGGTTTCGAGCCGGCGGGCGATCTCCTTGTTCATCATTCCCTCAGCCACCAGCTGAAGCACCGAGGCCTCTCGCGGGGTGAACTCGTGGCGGATGCCGCCGCTGGGCTTGCGGGTGCCGCCGGTGCCCAGCAGCGAGCGGATCTCGGTGATCTGCTTGGCCATCTGGCCGATGTCCGCATCGGCGAAGCGGGCGGCTTCGGCCAGCAGACGCTCCTGGCGGCGCACCACGTTGCGCACACGGGCCACGAGCTCGTCGGGATCGAACGGTTTGGGGATGTAGTCGTCGCAGCCGGCCTGGAAGCCCTCGATGCGATCGGCCGTCATCCCCTTGGCGGTGAGGAAGATCACCGGCGTGCCGCCGAGGCGCTCATCGTCGCGCAGCTTGCGCAGCAGGCCGTAGCCATCGAGGCGCGGCATCATCACGTCCGAGATCACCAGATCCGGCAGCAGCTCCTGGGCCTTGGTCCAGCCGTCGTCGCCATCGACGGCGGTGGTGACCTGAAAACCCTCGTCCTCGAGATAGGCCTGAACGGCGGTGCGCAGGCCCGGTTCATCGTCCACCAGCAGCAGGCGGACCGGTGGTGCGGGCTGAGCCGTTGCCTCTGACGGGGCTTCGGCCAGGGAGTCGGGTTCGAGGCTCATGGCCCGCAGGGAGGCAGGAGGCGGTGGCCGCAATCTATCGAGCAGCTCCGGAAATCACCTGCTGCTGCTCGCGCAGGGTTCCCGAATAACCGAGCCGGCGGGCCAGGGCGCTGAGCGTGGCTGGATCCTTGCCGGCCTGCTCGGGGTAGCAGGCGGCCCACCAGATCTGATGGTCGAGCCGGTTGGCCGCCGTGACCGTGCCGCCGGGGTTGAGCTCAAGGATCAGCAGATCCCTGCCGCGGCGGGTGAGCCGCATCGGCGCCTCGGGGGAGCAGCGTAGGGTTTCCACCGCCAGCTTCACGCCGCTCGGCTCCTCCAGCCAGACCACGATCGTGCGGGCGCTCGGATCGCGGGGATCGGGCTTGGCGTCGTGGACGCCGATGGCGTAGGTGCCCTCCATGGTCTGCCACTGCCGCAGCAGCACCAGCCCGGCTGGGCGCTGCTGCTCCGCATTGCGGAACGGGTTGCTGGCATCCGGCGCTCCGATGGACGTCTGGGCCGCTGCGGGCAGCGATGCGGCCAGCACTGACAGCAGGGCTGCCAGGGCAGAGCGCTGACGAACAGCGGCCATCGGGCGTGCAGGCACAGGTGCTTGCCAGCATGGGCGCACATGGGCAACGCCGTGGTTTACCTGGACCATCAGGCCAGCACCCCCTGCGAGCCAGGGGTGCTGGAGGCGATGGCGCCCTGGTGGACCAGCCAGGCCGCCAATCCCTCCAGCCGGCTGCACCGACCGGGGCTGCTGGCGGCGGCGGCGGTGGAGCAGGCCCGCGGCCGCATCGCCGTCGGCCTGGGGGTCGCACCGGAGCAGGTGGTGTTCACCAGCGGTGCCACCGAAGCCAACAACCTGGCCCTCAAGGGTCTGGCGGAGGCCGAGCTCGAGGCCGGCGGCCAGCGGCGGCATCTGATCACCGTGGCCACGGAGCACCGAGCCGTGCTCGATCCGTTGCGGCATCTCGCCCGGCATGGCTTCCAGCTCAGCGAGCTGCCGGTTGCCCCCGATGGCCTGCTGGATCCGGCGGTGCTGGAAGCGGCGCTGCGGCCCGACACGCTGCTGGTGAGCGTGATGGCCGCCAACAACGAAATCGGTGTGCTGCAGCCGCTGGCGGCCATCGGCGCCCTCTGCCGCGCGCGCGGGATCCGTTTCCACTGCGACGCCGCCCAGGCCGTGGGCCATATCCCCCTGCAGCCGGCGGCGCTCGGCATCGACCTGCTCAGCTTCAGCGGCCACAAGCTGGGTGGGCCGATGGGCATCGGCGCCCTGGTGATGGGGCCAGGCGTGCGGCTGGTGCCGCAGCTGCACGGTGGCGGCCAGGAGCAGGGCCTGCGCGCCGGCTCGCCGCCCCTGCCGCTGATCGTGGGGCTGGGAGCCGCCGTGCAACTGGCCCTGGCGGCGCTGCCCGAGCGCGGCATCCGGCTGGCGGCGCTGCGCGATCAGCTCTGGCAACAGCTGCAGGCGGCCGGCGGCATCCGCCGCAACGGAGCCGCCGCACCACGGCTGGCCCACAACCTCAACGTGCGCGTGGAGGGGGTGGATGGCACCGCCCTGCACAGCCGGCTGCGGCGGCACCTGGCGGTGAGCAGCGGCTCGGCCTGCAGCAGCGGCGAGCCCTCGCACGTGCTGCAGGCCCTGGGGCTGAGCCGCCAGCAGGCCGCGGCCTCGATCCGCTTCGGCCTGGGGCGCGCCAGCACCACCGAGGACATCAACACGGCGGCCGCAACGGTGCTGGACACGATCAGGGCGCTGCGGCAGGTCCCCAAAGGCTGAGCACCACGAATCCCGCCACCCCGACCACCGCCAGCAGCGCCTGAGCCAGCTTGCTCACGAGCATGCCGCTCACCACTGCCAGCCCCACCAGGGCCGAGCGCCGCAGCAAGGCCAGGCCGCCCCGGCTTCGGGCCCGCAGCTCCGCCGCCAACTCCCCCAGGGCAGCACCGAGCAGGGGCCCCAGCAGTGCCCCCAGCAGCGGCCCACCCACCGGCAGTGCCGGCAGCAGCCCCAGCAACCCCACCAGCAGACCGATCGCCGCGCCCACGTAGGCCCAGCGGCTGGCCTGGAGCCTTGCCGCCCCCAGCACCACCCCCAGCAGATCCGCCCCCCAGCCCAGCAGCAGCAACACGCTGGCCAGCGCCAGCACCGGCCAGCCGGCGGCGAAGCCCACCGCCCAGCACCAGAGCAGCGCCCCCAGGGGCAGCAGCACCAGGCCCGGCAGCACCGGGAACACGGCGCCGGGGATGGCCAGAACCTGCAGCACCAGGGCCGCCCACCAGAGCCAATCGCTGCTGTCCATCAATCGCGCTGTGGCTCCTGGGCGAAAGCAGTTCCCATCGCTAGCGTCCGGCCCGTGAAGCTTCAAGCATGGGTCTGCCGACTCCAGGCACCAACCAACTGCAGGTGCTGCGCGCCGTTGAATACGGCTGGGAGAAACGACGGGGCTGTTGATCGCGGCAAAGCCCACCAACCGAAGCAGTCATCGTGATGCACCCGAGCGGGATGGAGTGGGGGTGTTGTGAATTAATTCGCACCGGCTGACCGTGGCGATACATGCGGGCCCGCAGGATCGACCGAGACAGACAACAGGCCAGAAGAGTCAGAATTCAGCTGCCGCCAGGCCTGGGGTGGATCAGCCTGGGGCGGATCAGCCTGTCGAAACAGCGAGCGCCTCTGGAACCCCGCCAAACCAGCTACACGAGAACGAAGTTTACGCTCCTCAACGCACCTACGGCGATCGCCGTAGTGCTGTCGAGAATACCAATCAAGGCGATCTCAGAGGAACTTACTATGTCATCCCTGCCTGCGCTGAATGCGTAGAGGTATGCATTATCATTGTCGTAGGCAACGATATAGCCAGCACCACCGCTTCTGCTGGTTTTCAGCCTGGCGCTGCCGCTCGCACTGTTGAGCCCATCCAGCAGGGCGTTGCCAGCTGTACTGTTGTCGAGATTGACATCGCTTTCAAGGTTATTGAAATTGAAGGCGAAAACGTCAAAGCTTGATGTGTTCAGAGTTGGCTCTGATGCCTGGCGAACGGTGGTCAGGCTCAGTGCTCCGCTTCGACTGGTAAGGCTGTTGGAGAGCCGGATCGTCTCACCGGTGAGCGCATCAAAATCTGTGATTCTGCAGCGGTTGGCCGCATTATTGATCCCGCTGAGATCAAAGCTATCGACGCCAAGCAAGCCCGTGAGCAGGTCGAGGTTGCCGCCTCCCTTCAACACATTGACGCCGTCATTTCCGATGATCGCATTGGCGCCACTGTTGCCAGTACCGTTGATCGGAGCGGATCCGACGAGCCTGAGATTTTCGATTCCAGCTGGTAGCTGCGTTGACGACGTCGCCACCAAGGTGTCGGTGATGGTCGTGGTGACGCCGCTGGGACCCTGAAGGATGGCGTTGCTGGGGGCCGAAAGACTGAGACTGAAGGTTTCATCAGCCTCGTTGAGGGAATCGTTGAGCAGATTGACCGTGATCGTTTTGCTGGTCTCACCCGCGGCGAAGCTCAGGGTGCCACTGGTAGCCGTGTAGTCGGAGCCAGCGATGGCGGTGCCGTTGCTGGTGGCGTAGGCCACTGAAACGGCCACCGGACTAACCATGTCCATGCTGACCGTGTAGAGCATGCTGGTGACCTGACCCTCCACCACGATCGGGGACGGGCTGCTGATGCTGAGCCGAGGCAGATCGTTATCGAGGCTGGTGAGGCTGATGCTGCTGCTGAGCCCTTGGTAGGAGCTATCGCTGGAGGAGCTGATCAGGTTCACCAGATAAGGCACAGGGCCGTCGATCGCGCTGTCGTCGACGCCGGTCACGGTCACGGTCTGCGACGTGGCCCAGTTCGAACTGGTGAAAGTGAGACTGGAGACGGACGCGATCCCTTCACTCTCGTCGGCACTGACGACGGAAATCAACACGTCGGCCATTGGCGCCGCGCCCAACGCCACACTGAAGCTGGCAATTCCACCAGACTCACTGGTGGTCAGGCCGCTGACGGGGCTGACGATGAGGCCTCCCACAGGCAACTGATCAATCAGCGTGCCGCTGATCAGATACTGACCAAGACTGCCGTAATCAGTGTAGCCGGTTGCAGGACTGGCCAGTGGGTCGCCATAGCCCACCCCCTCGACAGCCAAGTAGTAGTCGCCAGCGGCGAGGTTCAGGCTGAAGCTTGCTTCGAGACTTTCGAGTGGATTGCTTGAGGCAATCAATGTTCCGCTACTGTTATAGATCGAGGCGGAGATGTCGAGATTGGGTCCAAGGCTGTCCAGATACTGGACGCTGAAGGTTCCATCGCCATTGGCGCTGAACAGCCGGCAGGCATTGCGTATGCTCAGGGCGATGGAGCCGGCGCCGGTTCTGAAGCGGAACCAGTCGACGTCGGTGCTGCGCTCAATGATGCCGAAGCTGCTGGGAGCCGTGCCACTCAATGCATAGGCGGCAACGAGGCTATCGCCATAGTCGTCGTCCCGATAGGTGAAGCCATTGCCAGAAACATAGGCATTGCTGACGCTACCAGTGATGACACCAAGATCATCCTCTCTGTTGTCAGCCCCGATGTAGTCACCTTTGCTCCAAGTGGTGACGTTCTCATCAGCATTGATAAACGGCCCCCCCATGATCGGCCCCCAGCTCGTGATGCCACTGCCGTGACCTTCGTAGTAGATGGGATTGCTACCAGAGCTGCCGCCATCATGGTTGAGGCCGAGGGTGTGCCCCACTTCATGGCTGACGGTTTCGGCGGCCGCGTAGATGGAGGAGGCGCTGGTGCTGTTGTAGCCGTTGAATACCAGACAGACCTCATCGGTGGCCCAGTTGAAACTGCCCAAGTAAGCAGTGCCACCCCCACCACCATTGATGGTCGGAGCGTTCGTGAGCAAATTGCGATTGGTGGACAAGGCCACCCTGATCCCCCAGCGGCTGTCGCCGCTGCCTGATTTTTTCAGGTCCTCACTATTGGGCTCCTCTGTGGTGACATCGATATTGAACGGTGAGAAATCTTCGGCAACCCTGCGCCAGATGTCTTGTATCGCCTGCTTGGCCGTATCGGTGAAGGATGTGTAGAAAGCCCCCAACTCCAGTGACCCGCCGTTCTCCCATTGGGAGCGTTCGAGGTAATGGCCATCGAAATCGAGATAGATCCGATGGTTGGCAGTCGGGTTGCTATGCAGTTTGAACGTAAGGTCAAGGCTCACGGCAGCCGCGGCCAAGCCAGCTTCGAGAGTGGCACTGGTCTCGCTCACGAACAACTGCGAGCAGGCCATGCAGCGGCAGGCGCTCGCTTCCATCGCCCCGAAGCCAGCGCCGAGCAGTACGTGCACCAAGTTGGCCGGTTGATCGGAGGGGAGTCGTTCCGTCCGGGGCCCCGACGAGGACGGCCAGCTTGGGATGATGGTGGGCTGGACCCCAGAGCCGCGTGATCGCACGTCTGACGAGGCCACCAACGGAACGGTCGAAGCGCCCTCATCAGCAAGACGCCAGGCTGGGCTTGCAGCGGCCTGATCACTGGCCGTAGCGGCGTGCCAAAGACCGTCATCACGGCTCATGCTCGCGGCCTGGCCGTCGTCCAACAGCCAGTCCAGAGCCGATTCCGACGCTCGGCCTGGCGGTTCCCTCAAGACCTCTTCAAGAATCGAGCGTTTGCGCTGCATGGGTCTTATGACCACGACCCACCAAAGGGACGACATCTGATCATTAATCCATCGGCGCCCCCCGTCAACGATGAGGCCATACACGTGGTCCAGGAGTCGGTTGTCAATTTTCACCGCCTCGCCAGGTTCCTGCCCGTCGAGTCAGCGCCCACGGACCGCGACGCATACGGCCTGCAACAATCCTGAGCCCTGCCAGTCGGGGCCCTGCGGCCATGGCCCCAGCAGGGTGAGCTCCTTTCGCGCAAAGCTTCAACCAGACATCAGGGAGGCAACGCTCGGGATCAAGCGAGGAGGCAAGAAGCGCCGGCCACCCGAGCCAATCGGTGCTGTCCATCAATCGCGCTTTGGGTTCTGGGCGAACGCGGTTGCCATCGCTACCGTCCGTCCAGTGACGCTTCAATCATGGGTCTGCCGACTCCAGGCACCAACCAACTGCAGGTGCTGCGCGCCGTGGAAGACGGCTGGCAAGCCTTCTGCCGGGCCCCCTGGCCCTTCCTGCTGTTCCAGGTGCTGGCCCTGGTAATCGCCGCCCCCTTCGCTGCTCTGGTGGCCGCCGGGGTGGTGCGCCTGAGCGGGCCAGAGCCGGCCTTCGTGCATCCGATAGCCGCCGGCATCGCCGTGGTGGTGGGCGTGGTGGGCTACGTGGTGGTGGCCCTCTGGGGAGTGGTGGGCCTGGTGCGCGGCGCCTGGCTCAGCCTTGAGGGCCAACGCCCCGTGTTCCGCACCTTCACCCGCTGGGATGGGGCCGCCAGTGGCCGGCTGCTGCTCTCCACCCTGCTGCTGGCGGTGGTGGTGGCGGTGCTGGCCCTGATCGCCTCGCTGATCGGCACGGGGCTCGGCCGCCTCAACGCCGCCCTGGCCAGCCTGCCGGTGGTGGTGTTCGCGGTGTTCTACATCTGGTTCCTGGTGACCCAGAAGTTCCTGCTCCAGCTGTCGCTGCTGGGGGCCAAGCAGCCGCTGAACACCCTCAAGGCCGGCGTGGAGGGCGTGAACCCCAGCTGGTGGGTGGTGCTGTGGCTGGCGATCGTGGAGAGCGTGATGCACGCCATCGGCCTGCTGTTCAGCTACGGCGGCCTGTTCGTGATCCTGCCGCTGATGATCTGCGTCAGCACCGCCGCCTACCGGCAGCTGTTCGGCAGCGAAGACCACACCGGCCTGCTCAGTGAGCCTCAGGGCTGACGCCGCCGGGCCAGGCGCCACTTGGCTGAACGGCTGCGGGGGTTGGAGCTCTGCTCTTCCTCCGCAGCCGTTTCCGGTTTGCGGGTGACGCGCTGCAGCCGCTCGTCGCCGACGAAGGCTGTCTTGACGCGCCGGTCTTCCAGCGAGTGGAAGCTGATCACGCCGAACAGGCCGCCGGGCAGCAGCCAGTCGGGCGCGGCGGCCAGCAGACGATCGAGCACGCCGAGTTCATCGTTCACAGCGATGCGCAGGGCCTGAAAGGTGCGCGTGGCGGGATGGATGCGGCCACGCCGGGCCTGGGGCGGGTAGCAACCTGCGACGCAGTAGGCCAGCGCAGCAGTTCCACTGAAGGGGCCCTGCTCGGCCAGCTGCAGCTTGATGCGGCGGGCGATCCGGCGCGACAGCCGCTCCTCGCCGAAGGCGTAGATCAGATCCGCCAGCTCGGCTTCCTCCAGCTGCTCGATCAGCTCGGCCGCGCTCTCGCCGGCAGCGGGGTTCATGCGCATGTCGAGCGGGCCATCGAGCCGGAAGCTGAAGCCCCGCTCGGCCACATCGAGCTGTGGGCTGCTCACGCCCAGATCGGCCAGCACCGCCAGGGCCGGCTCGCTTGGGGTGTAGGCGGCGAAGTTGCTGGCCACGATCGCGACGCGATCGCCGAAGGGGGCCAGGCGCTCGGCCGCCGCCGCCCGGGCCGTGGGGTCCTGATCGAGACCGATCAGCCGCAGGCGCGGGTGGGCCGCCAGCAGCAGCGCGCTGTGGCCGCCGCCGCCGAGGGTGCAGTCGATCAGCAGACCATCGCCACGCTGCTCCAACAGGGGAGCCAGCTCGGCGAAGCCGGCCAGCACCTGATCCGCCAGCACGGGCTGATGGGAGAAACCAACCGATTCCATCGAACCGTCTTAGCCCGCGGAAGAGCGGACCGGGGCGCCCCTGCAGAGCCAGCATGAACAGGAGAAATCGCCCGTACCGCACGGTGGGGTGCCAGCCCCGAATCGCACGAAGACTTCATGCCAGCCCAGACCCCAGCCCACGACGTGGCCAATGCCGACCTACTGGCGTTACTGCCGAAGGTGAATCGACTCGTTGAGGTGGGCTGCAGCTCCGGCGCCCTGGCACGGGCCTACCGCAGCCGGCACCCCAGCGCCCAATGGGTCGGCATCGAAATCGTGCCGAGCTATGCGGAAGCCGCACGCCGACATTGCCAAGAAGTGCTTGTGGGTGATGTCGAGGAGATGCTCAAGCAAGAGCCACTGCACCAGCAGTTCCAGGCTGACTGCTGGATCTTTGGAGACAGCCTCGAGCACCTCCGCGATCCCTGGCAGGTGCTGCGACGCGTCCATGCACTGCTACCGGCAGGAGGGTGCGTCTGCGCCTGCATCCCCAACGCACAGCACTGGAGCCTGCAAGCACGGCTATGCCTGGGCCAGCTGCACTACGAGGACAGCGGGCTGCTGGATCGCACCCACCTGCGCTGGTTCACCCCCACGACGATGCGCAGCCTGTTCGAAGAAAATGGTTTTCGGATCCGGACCGTGACACCCCGAATCTTCCCCCATCCAGCCGAGGCCGGCTGCCTGGAACAGATCAGCCATTTCGCTAAGCAGCTAGGAGGCGACCCCGTGCAAGCCGTCAGGGATGCCAGACCGCTTCAACTGGCGATCCGGGCAGACCGGCCTTGAGCGCGGCATCGGAAGACCGTGGGGAAGAACAGGGCAAGCTCGCAGTCGTCGCAGTGCTGAAGGGGGCGAGAAGCACAGGCAGAGAACCTATTGTTAAGCAAATATTCAGGCATCTAACGGCCGCGCCTACATGCTCTCTCTGCTGCTGCTCAACGAAGAGCCGATCCCAGGCAGCCTCAGCGCAGCACTCCGGCTCTGCGACCAGCTCCTCTCCGACTGGGCCAGCAACATCAGCAGTTTCAACGCGGTCGTTCTGGAAGCCTTCGGCGCCAAGAACCAGTTGGGATCAGCACTCCAGCAACAGATCGTCCAGGGAGATCTGTGCATCGAACTCGAGCTGCTGGACGGCAGCACCATGGGCGGCGCATTCGGCGGCTACACCACCGCCGCAGGCAATCAACGCGAAAAGATCTACCTCAACAGCAGCTGGCTGCTGACGGCGAGCACGCAGCAGATCCTGGCAGTACTCCTTGAGGAAGTTGGCCATGCCATTGATCAACGCCTGAACCCCGAGCAGGACACATCCGGGGATGAAGGGCAGGTCTTCGCTGCACTGGTTCAGGGCCTCGCTGTGGAGAAGGCAGCACTCATCGAAACCGATCAACGCTGGATCAGCGTCGACGGCACCGATGTCCTGATCGAAGCCGCCGCACCCGGAAGCATCGACCTCTCCGACATCCCATCAGGATCTGTCGGCTTTATTGTCGTTGGGCAGAGCAGCACCGATTACAGGGGAATCAGCGTCTCCGGCGCCGGGGATGTGAATGGAGACGGCCTCGATGATCTGCTCATCGGAATGCCCAATGGCCAGCCTGCTGGTGGTGCAGGCGCCGGCCGTTCCTATGTGGTCTTCGGACGAACATCAGGCACGTTCTGCGAACTCTCCGCCGTGGCCGCAGGCACGGGCGGTTTTGTGATCGAAGGGGAGGCCGCAGGCGACGGCAGTGGCTGGAGCCTGTCCCCCGTCGGCGATCTCAACAGCGATGGCCTGGCGGACGTGGTCATTGGATCCCCCGGCGCCGACCCCATGGCTGGTGCGGAGGCGGGTCGTTCTTACGTGATCTTCGGCAAATCCTCCACGACGCCCATCCAGCTCTGTGACATCGCCGCAGGCAATGGCGGCTTCGTGATCGACGGCCAGTCAGCCGACGATCGCAGTGGCATCAGCGTCGCCGGGGCTGGTGATGTCAATGGCGACGGCCTTGCCGATCTCATCCTCGGCGCCTATTTCGCTGATCCATTCGGCGAGCAGGGAATCTATTCCGGCAGGAGCGGACGATCCTATGTGGTTTTTGGCAAGACCAGCAATAGCGCCATCAACCTCTCCGCCATCGCCGCAGGCAACGGCGGCTTTGTGATCAACGGCCAATCTGCCCGCGACTACAGCGGTCGCAGCGTCGCCGGTGCCGGAGATGTCAACGGTGATGGCCTTGCGGATCTCCTTGTGGGCGCCCCACGCGCCGATCGTCACTACACCCCCTTAATCGTCGACAACTATGTCGGACGCTCCTATGTGGTCTTCGGCAAAACATCTACATCTGCCGTAAATCTTTCGACGATCGCAGCAGGCACAGGCGGCTTCACGCTCACCGGCCAGCTCACATACGATTTTTCCGGCTATAGCAGCAAAGGCGCAGGCGACGTAAATGGCGACGGCCTCGCCGATCTAATCATTGACGCGCCAGGCACCCAGACCGGAGCCGGCTTCTTTTCGGGGCGTTCTTATGTGGTCTTCGGCAGTACTGCCGCATCGAATATTAATCTCTCCACGATTGTAGCCGGCTCGGGTGGTTTCGTTATCAATGGCCAGTGCCGCTACGACCGCAGCGGTATCAGTGTCGCTACGGCCGGTGATATCAACGGAGACGGCCTCGCCGATCTGATCGTGGGTGCTTTCTACAGCGATCCGGCTGGGCGAGATCGTGCGGGACGCAGCTATGTGGTGTTTGGCAAGACGTCCACTGCT
>CAIZNP010000316.1 GCA_903934375.1 uncultured Synechococcaceae cyanobacterium | reverse complement strand
TTGGTGATCAGGTCGGGCCGGCGGGAGCTGAGGTCGGCAGCGCCCTGGGGCGTGATCACCGGCCCGCGCGTGAGGTTGTCGTAGAGGGTGATCGACCAGAACTGCTTCACCGGCGCGTTGGCCGGCACACGCATGCGGTAGGTGCGGCCGCCATCAAGCCACTGACCCTTCACATCCTTGGAGGTCTCCAGGTACACCTGACCGAAGCCCAGAACCCTGCCCTGCATCCCCACCGACATGCCGATCGCCTCGTAGAACCAGGAGCTGCGCTCGTCGAACTGCACGCGGCGTTTGTCGGGTGATTCCTGGTCGAGATCGAACAGCACCGCGTACTCCCAGTGCTTGTTGGGATACACCGTGGCGCCGGGGGTGCGCTTGTCGTAGGCGATGGTGCGGGCCATCAGGTCGCCCAGCTGGGCGGCCTCGCCGAGGATTCTGGCCTGCCTGGCATCCGGCTTGAAGGGCTGGCCGGGGCTGATTCCCAGTGGGGCCAGCATGCCGAACATCATGCGGTCGCGCGGGGCGACCGGCTCGTTGGCGTAGAGGTCGCTGAGCAGGCGCCAGTAGGAGAGGTCGGCGGGCTGTGCGGATTGCCAGGGGCGTCCTGCCACCTCTTCGTAGCGGCTGACCGGTGGATTGGCTCGCTGGTTCCAGCCATAGAGCCTGTGCTGGCGCACGGTGGCTTCGGCCACGGCCTTGTCGGGCGCCAGGCCGCGGGTGCCGAACCACACCTGGTTGCTGGGGGAGCGGAAGATCCGGTATTCCGGCGCCACAACCTCCGGCCCACCGGGGGGAAGGATCAGGTAGTTGCCCCCGGCGCCCTTGTCGGGCCCGGTCTGGCCCATGTCGGTGATCGGCTGCTGCCAGATGTCCATCACCCCACCGGCGATGAGCCCGGCCGGCACCTCCACCACCAGCGGCCCCTGCTTGGCCAGATCCCAGAAGCTGAAGGCGTAGAGGGTGGTGATGTTGGGGGTGAGCATCCCCGCCTTGTCCTGCAGCGTGCGGTAGAGCAGCACGTCGCCGTTGCGGACGCCCATGGTTTTGGCCTGGGCGTCGTAGAGGGCCTTGAAGCCCACAGCCGGCAAGGCCCAGAGGTAGCCCTGGGTGGCCCGCTGCAGATCGAGTTCGTCGTAGAGCTTGCGGGCGGTGGCGGCTGTCGGGTAGCCGTTCTCCAGCTCAAGGCGACCCAGCTGCGGCGTGTTCACCGTGGAGGAGTTCCCCGGCTGGCTCCGGCCCGCTAGGGGCGAGAGGGCGATCAGACAGAGAGCCAGGCAGAGGCCTCGCGATCGCAGGACAGCACCAAAGCGTTGAACCACGGGGTTGAATCTGGCCATCGGCTCAAGCTGCTTCACCACGATGTTCAGTCTGAATTTGCTCGGTTGGATTGGTGGCATTCTTCAGTAATCCGTCATCGTTGATGGCGTCGATCACAGGCTGAAATGCACGCCAGAAGTCTGGCTTAACTTCTGGTTGAAAGACCACGACAGGGGATCGAAACCTGCCTTTCCCAGGGGCTGTCGAATGCGCCTGCACGCCGAACTGTCCAGTTCGGCCGTTTCGTTCAATTGGTCGTCCGTCTCTGCGGTTCACTGCTGCTGAATGCTCTCGTCAATCGGCTTTCTTGGCCGATTTGCTTGGCCTTGTCGGTTGGCCTGTTGATGGGCTCGATTCCTCTGAGTTCGTTGCAGGGTTGTTGCGTTGCTTCTGTCGCTGCCTGTTGTGGCCGGGTCGGCGGCTTTGCCGTGTTCAACTGTTGATGACGTCCGGCCCAGACAGCTGACCGGTCAGCCTGGCTCCCGTCAGATCCGCGCCATTGAGGTCAGCACCGCTGAGATCGGCACCTCTGAGATCGGCGTCGCGCAGATTGGCTGCGCGTAGATCGGTGTGGCTGAGCCTGGCGTGTTGCAGAGTCGCGCCGTGCAGATCGGCATGCTGAAGATTGGCCTGGCTCAGATCCGCGCCACTGAGATCGCTGTGCTGAAGATCGGCGTCGGCGAGGAGCACTCTGCGCAGACTGGAGTTGCTGAGGTTGACCTTGCGCCAGCGGGCGTAGGGAACCCGTAGATCGTCCAGATTCGTTCCGGAGAGATCAACACCATCGAGCCAGAGGCCACTCTCGCTGAGTTGTTCCAGGGCCTGATTGCGCGCGTGACTGAGCCTCGCTCCGGCCTGCTGGCAGCTGAGGATCACCTCCATCGACTCCAGATGTTCCCGGCGCCGCCGTTTGCCGCCCTCCAGCAGAAACAGGAAGGCTGCGGTGACGATGCTCAGGGATTCCACGTTGTCGACGGTCACGATTCCGCCGGGATCAGCCAGCACGCAGCCAGCTTCGAAGTGGTGGCTGCGGCAGTGTTCCCAGCGGTTCACGGCACCGAGCAGCAATCCGGCGCCTGTCGCCGCCAGCAGCAGGCGAAAGCGGAAGGAGTGCTCCAGCAACCGGTGAAAGCGGCTGCCTTGCCGCCGGCGTTGCACCTCCTCCCAGCTCAGCCGCCTCCTCTGGCGTGGTCCAGCCTGTTGTGCTGCGGTTGAGGTTGAAAGGGTCATGGCCGTTCCAGGCGCTTGGACCGCATCAGCGGAATGGTCAGGATCACCGTGACCAGCACGTACACCAGCACGCCCAGCTTCAGGCCGGGCAGGCTGCCGCCATGCTGGCTGGCGAACAGAAGGGCCAGGCCGGGATTGCGCATCGAGGTGACCAGTGCGGTTGTGAGGCGATGGGACGACTGTTCGCCAGCCATCGCGCCCCCCA
>CAIZNP010000315.1 GCA_903934375.1 uncultured Synechococcaceae cyanobacterium | reverse complement strand
TCAAGCTCGGCGACGACGCCGTTGCCTACAACGGTGGAACGGTCGATCTCACCGCCGACGTTGCCGGAGACTCCGCTACTGGTCCGAAGGAAACAGTGGAAGAGGCGGCGGGTGGCCTTGTGGAAGAGCTTGCCTTCTACGCCCACGGGGGCACAGGCAACGACACCATGGTTGGCTCCTCCCTCAACGATTTCATCCGCGGTGGCGGCGGCGACGACGCGATCAATGCTGCAGGCGGCAACGACCTTGTGCGGGGCGGTTACGGCAGCGACGCCGTGACGCTCGGCCTTGGCAGCGACACGCTCTACTACACGCTTGATCAGATCGTCACTGGAGACATTGACAGCCTGACTGATTTTGTCAGCGGTACCGATGCCATCTGGTTTGACACTGGTATCGATGCGACCATCTCCGTTGACGGACAATCCATTCTGATCAAGGATGTGAGCACCGGTGCCGAGACCACCCTCATCAGCCAAGGAAACGCGTTCCTGTTGAGCGATATCAACTTCCTGGCATAAACCCTGCCTGGGTCCACGCTCTCCATCAGGTTCACGCGATCAGCGTGAACCTGTTTTTTTGTGTTGATCAGCGCGTGGCCTCAAGCACCAGCACGGCTGGAAGGTCGGCGCCAACCACGCCGTAGCTGGGGGCAGCGATCCAGTGGATCACAACCTCCCGGAAGCCTGCGGATCTGGCTAGGTCGAGAATGTCCCAGCCCGGGATCTGGTAAACGAGGCTGCCACCGCCGGGATTCACCGGGTCGCCGTGGAGCTCGGCGGGAGCCAGCAGTTCAGGATCAGCCTCGGGGCGGTGCAGCGCCTTGGTGATCGTGGTGTCGCGATTGAAGGCGAATGGGAAGGTGCCGAGCAGCCTGCCGCCGTGAACCAGCACCCGGGCCATGTGGCCCAGGGCTGCGGGCAAGTCGTAGAGATGCTCGAACAGCTCGTTGCAGATCACCAGATCGCGGCTGGCATCGGGGAGGGTGAGGGCGCAGAGGTCCTGGTGGATCGCGCGTCCGCTGAACTCGCTGCTGTCGTCTGGCAGGTATTCGCTGGTGATCGTGTTGGGAATCAGATCGAAGATCTGCATCCCCATCACGGTGACCGCCTCGGGGATGTAGAGGCGCAGGTGGTCGTAGCCGGGCAGCTCACCCGCCTCCACCAGCCGCCGCAGCAGCAGGTAGACCGCCCGCTGGCGCGAGAGGATGCCATTGAACGACAGGGTTTCGCGGTAGTTATCCCCCCGCAGCTCCAGCTCGGACGCAGGGATCCGTAGCTCGCTGATCGGATCGCGGATTCCGTGCAGGGCGATCAGGCGCAGGGCCTCCTGCAGCTGGGCTGGCCAGCTGGCGAAGGAGGCCTCCAGGAACGGACGGAACTCCGAAAAGGTCGTGAACACCCTGGTGTCGCAATGCAGATCGTTGGCGAGCACGGGTGGATGTCGACGTACTGCCTAAATTAGCCGCCTGCCCAGTGACGCCGAACCCAGCCCGCGCATGGCCCAGACGACCAACACCGGCACCAGCCCGGCCAGCCCCGATCAGGAGGGGCTCAGGCAGCAGCTCGAGGAGGCCCGCGATGAGGCGGAGCTCAACCTGCTGCAGCTGCAGCAGGTGCAGGAGGAGCTGGAGTTCTACTTCCTCGCCCACCAGGAGCAGCAGAGCCTGCTGCAGCGCTACCAGCACGAGCAGGTGCGGGCCGAGGCCCTGATCGCCGGTCTGATCGAGCAGCTGGAAAGCCGCGGCTGAGGGGCCTGCGGCGGAGAGGGCCTCAGGCTGAGAGGGCCTCAGGCTGAGAGCGCCTCAGGCTGAGAGGGCCAGGCGCACCTCCGCTGCCGAGAGGTTGGTGGTGAAACGCTCCAACAGCTGCTGGCTGGCCTCGATCGAGGGTTCTGCGGCTGATTCCGGCTGGGGCAGGGCAACGCTGTGGCGTGCGGCGGCGCGATCCAGCAGGGCCGCGAAACGATCGAGCTGGGCGTTCACCATCGCCGTGTCGGTGACTGTGTCGGTAGCTGTGTCGGTAGCTGTGTCGGTAGCTGCTGGGGTGGCTGCTGGAGTGGCCGTGCCGGCACCGGAAGCGGCCAGCAGTGCCTGATCCAACAGGGTCCGCAGGGGCTGCCACTGGGGATCCTGGGCAATCAACTGCTCGAGCAGCACCAGGGCCTCGCTGCTGCAACCGCGAGTCAGCAGGGAGCGGGCCTCCAGCAGGCCGGGGCCCCGGCGGGCTTCCCGGCGCCGCTGGCGGAACAGCTCAGCCAGCTCCTGGGCATCGGCGTCGCCGGCGGCGAGGGCCTGGCGCACCGCTTCTCCCCAGTGGTCGAGAGCTTCGCTGACCCGTGAGGAGGCCAGGGCCGCACGGGCGCGCAGATCCCAGTGCCAGGCGTTGGCGCGATCCGCCTCCGGCGCCTGCTCCAGCCAGAGGAGCGCCTGGCCCTGGTCGCCGCGGCGCAGGGCCAGCTCAGCCGCCTTGAGGCGGGCATAGGTCCAGTCGGGCAGGAGGTCGCACAGGAATCCCCAGAACTGCAGCGCCTGGGCCGGATCACTGTCCATCTCCGTGTCCGGCACCAGCTCAGCCAGGAAGGGCTGGAGGGGCTGGGCCAACGCCTCGCGGTGGCGCACCAGCAGCGCCAGACCATCAAGGCCTTCAGGGCTGAGGGCCCAGCGCCAGTCGGCAGCGGCCCGCTCGGCCCATTCGGCGCGCAGCAACTCGGGATCGAGCCAGCGCCAGCGCTGGAAGGCCGCCACCAGCTCCGCTTCTAGCCCCTCCGGCAGGGGCCGGGGCGCTGGGGGCGACCAGCGCCCCCAGGGATCGGGCACCAGGGCGAAGGCCGGCTCGAGGCGATCGGCCTCGAGGAAGGCGCGATCGGCCGCGCGGCCATCGCAGGCCAGCAACCATCCCAGGCTGAGCGCGAGGGCAACGCACGCCGACCAGTGAGGCGTGGAGCGCAGGCGGCCGGCCTCGGCCTGCAACTGCTCGCGGAGGCCGTAACGGCCCAGCCAGCGCAGCCGCTCCGCAGCCTGAAGGGGGTCGGAGGGGGGATCCTGCTCCAACAGCAGGCGCGATGCCGGGAGCCATGCCATCGCACCACTCGTTGAATATGGTGGCCATTGTGCCAAGGGCGGCAGCGCAGGCGCCACAGCAGGAGAGGGTGCGATATGGGTCGAGGGTCAAGCCCAAGGCGATCCGGGCAGCGATCTGCGGTGAGGGGCCGTGTTGTGATCGTCGATCCGCCTGACAGCGGCGATGTGGGCCATCACGCCGAGGTGAACAACCAGCTGAAGGCGGCCATGGCGGCCGACGGCTGGCAGGTTGAGGTGTGGGATGGCTCGATGCTGGAGGGGTGTGGCTACGTGGATCCGCGCCACTGGGCCGACCTGGGGGGAACCCTGCACCTGGCCCGGCGCTGCGCGTTGCAACTGGCCAAGGCTCTCGAGAACGCTCGCCACAACCCCGCCGACGCCGTGGATGCCTGGGTGGTGCACACGGCCCTGCCGTTCCAGTTGATGGGGCTGGCGCGCGTGCTGCGCGAGCAGCCGGCAGCCACCGTGCTGGTGTCGCTGATGTTCCCGCCCGGCGAAACCCTGGAGGGGGTCGCGGCGGATGCCCAGGCGGAGGGGCATGCACGCCTGGCGTTGGCGGCCCTGGCGGAGGCGGCCCGCCAGCGGGGCCACCGGCTGGAGATCTGGTGCCCGTCGCGCCAGAACCTGGATCTCTACAGGCCGCTGCTGGCAAGCGCCGGCCTGGAGGCCGCCGGCATCCATGGCGCCGTGGTGGGAGCGGGGGTGCCGGTGAAGGCCGCTGGACTGCCCGCCAGGCCAGGGGTGCTGCTGCACTGGGGCGATCTCAAGCCGGGCAAGGGGAGGGCGGCGGCGCTGCAGGTGGTGGCCGAGCTGCTGGAGGGGCGGCCCGTGCCGGCCCGGCTGCAGGGGGCAACCTGGCTGTTTCACGTGCACAGCCGTGAGGCGCTGCCGGAGGGGGAGCGCCAGCTGCTGGAGCGGGCCGCGCGGGACCTGGCGGGCTTCACCTGGATCAACGGCTATGTGGAGAGCCGTGCCATGCAGCAACGGCTGGCGGCCTGCACGGTGGCGCTCCTTGCCTACGACCCAACGATCTACGCCCAGCGCAGCTCCGGAACCCTGTGGTGCTACGGCGCTGCGCGGCTGGCGGTTGGCAGGCCGGCCACGGCGGTGGGCCATGGGCGGGGCTGGCTGGCCCGGGAGGCGGCCGAACTGGGCATCGGTTGGAGGGCGGCTGAGGGCGACTGGCTGGCGGCCCTGGGCCAGGCCGAAGAGGGCGAAGGGTTCAGCACCCACGGCCGGGCGGTGCTGGGCACCGCGTTCGCCCAGCAGATGGCACAACGGCTGGCGGCTCAGGGAACCTGAACCTGGCGGCAAGGTGCTGCGGCCTACATCAAGGTGCCGCGGCTCACAATAAGTTCACCATGAACTTGTTCAGGGCCCAAGCGGCTGGGAGAATGGGTGGATGAAAAAAAATGCGCACAACGGCAAGACAGCGCTGATCACCGGCATCACCGGGCAAGACGGCAGCTATCTGGCCGAACTCCTGCTG
>CAIZNP010000314.1 GCA_903934375.1 uncultured Synechococcaceae cyanobacterium | reverse complement strand
GCCACGTGACTGTTGGCCTCGATGCGGCTGAGCACCTGACGGGCCCGCGTCACCAC
This sequence comes from uncultured Synechococcaceae cyanobacterium, assembly GCA_903934375.1. Classification (GTDB taxonomy): domain Bacteria; phylum Cyanobacteriota; class Cyanobacteriia; order PCC-6307; family Cyanobiaceae; genus Vulcanococcus. Next base: position 4,816 of record CAIZNP010000314.1, on the reverse strand, counting down.
CGACGGCGGCACCCCGGCCAGGCGGGCGGCTTCGATGCCATAGCTGCGGCTGGCGCCGCCGGGCACCACCCGGTGCAGGAAGCGCAGATCGTCGCCGGTTTCCTCCACCAGCACCTGGGCGTTGGCCACGTTGGCCAGCTGCTCGGCCAGCTCATTGAGCTCGTGGTAGTGGGTGGCGAAGATGCTGCGGGCCCGCAGATCGCCCGCCAGGTACTCGGCCACAGCCCAGGCGATCGAGAGGCCGTCGAAGGTGGCGGTGCCGCGGCCGATCTCATCGAGCAGCACCAGCGAGCGCTCGCTGGCGTGGTGGAGGATGTTGGCGGTCTCGGCCATCTCCACCATGAAGGTGGACTGCCCTGCCGCCAGGTCATCGCCAGCGCCGACGCGGGTGAAGATGCGGTCGGTGATGCCCAGCCGCGCTGAGCCTGCCGGGATCCAGCTGCCGATCTGCGCCATCAGCTGCAGCAGGCCGGTCTGGCGCAGATAACAACTCTTGCCGCTGGCATTGGGGCCCGTGAGCACCAGCAGGTCCGGGCGGGACGCGGCGGTCGAGTCGGTGGAGGTCGCGGTGGCCTGCGGCGCTGAACCCAGAGCGATGCCGTTGGGCGTGAACCGCTCCTCCACCAACAGCTGTTCCACCACCGGGTGGCGGCCGTCTTCGATCGCCAGGATGCGGGCCTCTGGGCCTGCTGGATCGCTGATCTCAGGGCGGCAGTAGCCGCTGGTGGCCGCCACCTCCGCCAGTGAGGCGATCGCATCGAGCTCGGCCACCAGCCGCGCGGCGGAGCGGATCGGGCCCGCCTGCTCGCCGACGCGGCTGCGCAGCTGGCAGAACAGCTCGTATTCCCGCTGGGCGGCCCGGGCCTTGAGCTGAAGGATCTGGCCTTCGCGCGCCTTCAGCTCAGGCGTGATGAAGCGCTCCTCGTTGGCGAGGGTCTGGCGGCGGATCCAGTGTTCCGGTACGGCGGTGGCCTTGGCCCGGCTCACCGCCAGGAAGTAGCCGAAGGTGCGGTGGTATTGCAGTTTCAGCGTGTTGATGCCGCTGGCCCGCCGCTCGGCCTGCTCCTGCTCGGCCAGCCAGGCGTCCTGATCGTCGAGCCGGTTGCGCAGGGCATCGAGCTGGGGATCGACGCCGTCGTGGATCAGGCCGCCCTCCGTGAGGCTGAGGGGTGGGGTGTCGAGCAGCTGGTGGCGCAGCTCCGCAGCCAGGGCCGCCAGTTCCGGCCAGGGTCGGCCCAGGGCTGCCAGCGGTGGACTGGCGGAGCCGGCACTGTTCATCAGGGCCGCCAGCTGGGGCAGCCGCTCCAGGCCGTCGGCCAGGGCTACGAGATCACGCGCTGACGCCGTGCCGGCGCCGGCGCGACCGGCCAGGCGTTCCAGATCGCCCATGGGCCGCAGCAGCCGGCGCAGGGCAAGGCGCAATCGCCGGGCCGAACCGCCGCCGCCTTGGCCCGTGTTTTTCCCGGCGCCCTGCACCAGCTCGCCGATGCCGTCCTGGCGGGCGGTGATGGTGGTGCGATCCAGTAGCGGTGCCTCGATCCAGCGGCGCAGGCAGCGGCCGCCCATGGCGGTCATGGTGCGATCCAGGGCCCAGAGCAGGGAGCCATGGAAGCCACCGCCCAGCTGGGTGCGGGTGAGTTCCAGGTTGCGGCGGGTGGCGGCATCGAGCACGAGCTGGTCGCCGGCCTGCCAGGTGCTGGGCAGCTCCAGGGGGATGGCGTTGCCGGGCTGGGTGTCGTCGAGATAGCGCAGCAGCCCACCGGCGGCCCGCAGCCCCAGCGGCATCTCGCCCAGTCCCAGGCCATCGAGGCTGGCCAGCCGGAAGCGTTGCAGCAGGCTGCGGCGCGCCTCCTCGCCGCTGAAGGGGGTGCGGGGGAGCGGCGTGAGCCGTTTGGCATCCGGGCACCAGGACGGTGCGGCGGTGTTGTCGCGCGTGTGATCAGGGGCCGGCCACAGCACTTCGGCGGCTTCCACCTGCAGCAGCTCCTGATGCAGCTGGTCGCTGCCTTGCCGTTCGGTGACGCGGAATTCGCCAGTGCTCACGTCGGCGATGGCCAGGCCCCAGCCCGGGCCCTCGCAGATCACGGCGCAGAGCCAGTTGTTGCGGCGGGCGCTGAGCATGCCCTCTTCCAGCACCGTGCCGGGGGTGAGCACGCGGGTGATCTCGCGCTTGAGCAGGGCCCCCTTGGCGGGGGTGGCCTCCACCTGGTCGCAGAGGGCCACGCTCAGTCCGCGCCGCACCAGCTCGCCGCAGTAGCGCTCAGCGGCATGGTGGGGGATGCCCGCCATCGGTACCCGACCGATCGCCTTGCCGCCCTCCTTGCCGGTGAGTGTCAGCTCCAGCAGGCGCGAGAGCTGGATGGCGTCCTCAAAGAAGCATTCGAAGAAATCACCCAGGCGGTAGAGCAGCACCCGCTCCGGGTGGGCGGCCTTGAGCTCCACGTAGTGACGCAGCATCGGCGTGAGCTGCTCCGGATCCACCAGGCTGTGGTGGTGCCAGGCGGGCAGGTCGGAGTCGTCGTCAGGCTCTGTGGCTGCTTCTGCGGCGCCCTCGCGTTCAGGGGCGTTGTCTGCTCCGGAGGCCTTGGAGGCTCGGCGCTGCCGCGGTCGGTCGGGGTCGGATTCCGATCCAGCCGTTTCGGGTGTCGTTTCGGGATGCGGATCCGGTTGTGTTTCGGCCGCGAAAGACCCTGTGCCGAAGAGGCTCCCCTGCAGGCTCAGCTCCGGCTGCTGCTTGGCGGGCGCGGCCACAGGCACTCAGAACGGGGCCTGATCGTAGGGGGACCGGCTGGCCTGACCTGCGGGCTTTCTGTCTTCCCCGCCAGATCCCTGGTTCTGTACAGACAAACCAGAAGTCAGGACGGTCCCGAGAGGCCTGCCAGCCGCCTTGCCCCTGTCGCTCGGCCGTGCGCCACAGCAGCGCCACAACATGTGAAGCAAGCCCGATCCCCCGGCCGGCGTGGTTGAACCCCCATGTGAGAATCCCCAGACTGACCGGCTGGTCCCGCAGCTGCTCCCCACCGCTGATCCATGACGATCCTCAACACCCTCACCGTTCTGGCCCTGGTGGTGCTGTCGTTCGCACTGATCGTCGCCGTGCCGGTGCTGTACGCCAGCAACGACACCAGCGGAAACTCCAACCGCCTGATCCTGCTGGGCAGCCTGGCCTGGGTGGCGCTGGTGCTGGTGAACTGGGGCATGAGCGTCTTCGTGGCCTGAGGCCACACAGCGCCATCCGCTGCCAGGCTCGACAGCCCGTTTCCGGCCACTGCCTAGGCTCGGCAGATCTGCGCCGCTGATCGGTGACCGTCTTTGAAGGGCAGTTCTCGGGGGCTTCATCCCTGCGCGTGGCCATCGTGGTGGCCCGCTTCAACGACCTCGTTACCGCCAAGCTGCTCAGCGGTTGCCTCGACTGCCTCGGTCGCCACGGCATCGATACGTCAGCCAGCAGCACTCAGCTGGACACGGCCTGGGTGCCGGGCAGCTTCGAGATCCCCCTGGTGGCTCAGAAGCTGGCCGCTAGCGGCCGCTATCAGGTGGTGATCACGCTTGGGGCTGTCATCCGCGGCGATACCCCCCACTTCGATGTGGTGGTGGCCGAGGTGAGCAAGGGTGTGGCAGCCGTCAGCCGCGACACGGGTGTGCCCGTGATCTTCGGTGTACTCACCACCGACACGATGCAGCAGGCGCTCGAACGTGCCGGCATCAAGAGCAACCTGGGCTGGAGCTACGGCCTGCAGGCGATCGAGATGGGCAGCCTGATGGCTGCGCTGGCGGGCTGAGCCGAGGGCATGACACCCAAGGGCATCATTTTGGCTGGCGGCAGCGGCACGCGCCTGCATCCGATCACCCAGGCGGTGAGCAAGCAGCTGCTGCCGGTGTACGACAAGCCGATGATCTTCTATCCGCTCAGCACGTTGATGCTGGCGGGTATCCGTGAGGTGCTGATCATCACCACCCCCCACGATCAGGCCGCCTTCCAGCGCCTGCTCGGCGATGGCAGCGCCTGGGGCATGACGATCCAGTACGCGGTTCAGCCCAGCCCCGATGGGCTGGCTCAGGCCTTCCTGATTGGAGCCGACTTTCTCGCTGGTTCACCGGCGGCGCTGGTGCTGGGCGACAACCTGTTTCACGGCCACGATCTGGTGCCGCAGTTGCAGGCCAGCAACGGCGGCGACGAGGGTGCCACGGTGTTCGCTTATCCGGTGCGTGATCCGGAGCGCTACGGCGTGGTGGAGTTCGCCGCCGACGGCCGGGTGCTGAGCATCGAGGAGAAACCCAGCAAGCCGAGATCCCGGTACGCCGTCACCGGGCTGTATTTCTATGACGCCTCCGTTGTGGAGCGGGCCCGCCAGGTGCAGCCCTCACCGCGGGGTGAGCTGGAGATCACCGACCTCAACCGTCAGTACCTCGAGGAGGGCTTGCTGCGCGTGGAGCTGATGGGCCGCGGCATGGCCTGGCTGGACACCGGCACCTGCGATTCCCTGCACGAGGCCAGCAGCTACATCCGCACCCTCGAGCACCGTCAGGCTCTCAAGGTGGGCTGCCCGGAGGAGGTGGCCTGGCGCCAGGGCTGGATCAGCGGCGAGCAGTTGGCGACCTTGGCCGCCCCACTGCGCAAGAGCGGCTATGGCGACTACCTGCTGCGACTGCTTGACGATGGCCAGACGAACCCGGACTGAGGATGTCTTGTCTGAGGATGCCGTGATGCGGGAGTCCCCATGGGTCCGTCTGTTCAGACCTTCCCGATCGCCGGGCCGCTGTTGATCACCCCACGAGTGTTCGGCGATGCCCGCGGGTTCTTCTTCGAGAGCTG
>CAIZNP010000313.1 GCA_903934375.1 uncultured Synechococcaceae cyanobacterium | reverse complement strand
TGCGGCCTGAACTGACAGGGCATCAAATGGGTGCGGCTGGAGCACATCGCCTGAGGGTGAGCAGACCGCTGATGGCAACGCACCGGCTCTGGCTGCACCACAGGATGCGCTGCGCCGGGCCCCTCCAGGCTCGCCCCTGGGCAAGGGCTGACGCGAGGCGCCGCGAGCGGCGCCCCTTGCCGGGCGGGGCGTGCCCTGGGGTGTCCCGTCGCTGCGCCGGAAGGCGTCAGTTCGTCATGGCTACACACGCTGTTTGTTACGCGCCAGAGGATCCGATCGCCCTGGTGGAGTCCTGCTATCGGGCGCTGCAGTGGCTGCTGGCCACCCGCACCGCCCGCGGGCTGCTGATCCCCAGGCCCTGGATCGATCACCCCTATGGGGAGGAGGAGATCACGCTGCTGGAGGAGGAGCTGCTGCCGGTAATGGCGCTATTTCTCGCCCGGGTGGATGCGATCGATCGCGCCATCGAGGCCGATCAGGAGGCCGTGGTGCAGGCCCTCGCTGCTGCGGCAAGCCCCTGAGGCTCCGGCCGGCCGGTGGCCGGCCTTTTCTGTTGCTTCCCGGTCAGATCGTCAACGATTGGGTGGGTCACCCACATGAAGCGGCAGGATTCGTACACGTTGACGCCGTTCATCAGCAACCACGAGAGCACCTTGCAGGAGTTCTTCGCGGTAGTGGTCTAGAAGGCGGATAACCAGCTCACCGATCACCTCAGGAAGCACGTTCATACAACGCACCTGTAGAACACTGGGCCCATCTGCTCCGCTCAGGGCAAGCATCGTGCCGAAGTCCAAATCGTGGGTGAACACCACTGCGCCATGGTGACGAGCCCAAAGCATCAGCTCCTGATCAGGCGCTCGCGGGTTCCCGACCTCCGACCAATGCACAGCCTCATGGCCGGCTGTCTTGAGAAGAAGAATCCATTCGGTCGAGAGATTCATATCGACCAGAAGGCGCAGCATCACTTCAGGACCAGAGCCTCCTCCCGCTCTTCTAACCGCCAGGCGGCATAGGCCAGGGCCTCATCAACGTCGCCAGCTTCCAGGAGTGGATAGGCCGTCAGAATTCGGTCACGGGTGGCACCACTGGCCACCAACCCCACAATTGTTCCGACGCTGATGCGCATCCCTCGAATACAGGGCTTGCCGCCCATCACAGCGGGATCGTGCGTGATGCGGGAGAAGGTCATGTGTTTAGCGTATGCACCCCAGCTGGGTGGATCCGCCGACGTGCTCGAGCACAAGGCGCGCTTGCTCGGTCGTCACCCCAGGGAACAGCTCCACCAACTCAGCCAACGACACGCCGTCCTCGAGGTTCTGAAACAGTGCCGCCACAGGGATCCGCGTGCCGCGGAACACCCAGGCGCCGCTGACGCGCTGGGGATCCTGCTCCACAGCAGGGCATTCAGCCCAGTCCGTCCAGCTTGGTGTCGGCATGGCAGACGCCGCGGCTCTGCTCCAAGCGTAGGCAGGGTTCTGGGCTCGGGTGTCTGCCTGCTCCGCTAGGTCCCTCTCCTTGAGGAGGAGCAGCAATCCGCAGCAGCCCCTCCGCCTCAGAGAGGGCCATGCAGCAGCTTGCCCTCGCGGTAGGCACGACCGATCACATGGCTGCGCCAGTGGCGCCTGGCCTCGCATTCGCTCTGCGAATAGAGCAGGAGATCGAGGGAGACATCGGCCTGGCTCAGCTCATCCCAGAGGGCATTGAGCACCTCGAAGCGGTGGTGATCCTCCAGCCAGTGATCGGGCGCCGTGATCAGCAGATCGATGTCGGAATCCGGCCCTGCCTGCCCGCGGGCCCTGGAACCGAACAGACGCACCTCGCAACCGGGGATGGCGCGTTGGATCACGGCTGCCATCGCTGGCAGCCGCTCCTCGATCGATGGTGCGCTCACCGGAGTCATGGGGTCATTGTGGCTGGTGCGGCCGGCTCCGCCAGGACCCCCTCGATCCAGCGCTGGTGGGCCCTGGTGGTGATCAGCCCAGCGATGGCGCTCTGTGCCGGCGGAACGAATCAGGGAATGC
>CAIZNP010000312.1 GCA_903934375.1 uncultured Synechococcaceae cyanobacterium | reverse complement strand
TGGCAGCCCTTCCACGAACACCACCTCGCTGCGCTCCTCGCCAGAGGGTTCCCCCAGCACGAGCTCCAGCTGGTCCTGCCCGCTGCGGCTGCAGGCCAGCACCAGCTCAAGCGGACGATCGCTGGGCCAGGGCTGCCCGGCCACGAACAGGGGATGCCAACGATGCTCACCGCTGCGGCGGTCCCAGCAGCGCAGGGAGACGCCGCGGCTGAGCAGATCCTTCACCGCCACCCCAGGAGTGAGCCGCAAGGCGCCCATGGCGACGGCCTCCACCGGGCGTTCACCGCGCAGGGGGACGCCCGGCAGGCGCTCCTCCAGCCAGCGGCGGATCAGGGGCAGGCGGCTGCTGCCACCCACCGGCAGCACCGCATCGAGATCCCGTGGCTGCACCCCTGCGGCCCGGGCGCCGGCCAGCACCCGCTCCAGCAGGTCGTCCAGCAGATCGATCAGGCCGTTGCGCTCCAGCAGGGTCTCCAGCTCCCGTCGCCGCAGCCGCAGCTCCCGCGGCGGCCCGCCGCCGGCCGGCAGCCAGAGCGTCAGGGCCTCGTTCTGATCGCTCAAGGCGCATTTCAGGCGCTCGCAGGCACTCAGCAGATCGGAGCGCCCCTCGATAGCCGGCAGTTCAGGGCACAGGTCGGCGGCGATCCAGCGGTCGATGTCACGGCCGCCGATGGCCAGCCCCGCCTTGCCGAGCACCTCGGCGGTGCGCAGGCTCTGGCGGCTGTCGGAGAGGTCGCGGCCGCCGAAGCGCAACAGCTGGGCGATCGGGGCGGCCCGTCCCTCGCCCCCCTGGAGATGGACCAGGGCCAGGTCGGTGGTGCCTCCCCCCACATCCAGCACCAGCACGCGGCTGCCTGCCGGCAGGCCGGCGCCGATGGCCGCGGCGGTGGGTTCGTCCACCAGCGCCACCTCCGGCACCGCCAGGCTGGCGGTGGCCTGCAGCAACCACTGGCGGTAGCCCCGGTAGCTGTCGATCGGAGCCGTGAGCACCAGCCGCTGGGGCTGCAGCCCCGGCGGCAGCTGGCGCCAGAGCTGCTCGAGCAGCAGGCGGCCGCTCCGTTCCGGGCTGAGCAGCCGCTCCGGCTGTGTTGCTGTCGCGGGCTTCTCAGGTGCCCCGATCCAGCGCTTGAAATCCCGCTGCAGTTCCGCTCCGCCCCGCTCCAGCAGACCCGCTTCGATCACCTGGCGACCGATCAGCGGCTGGGAGGCCTCGGCGTGGCTCAGCCACAGCAGGCTGGGGATCAGCGGCGGATCCGATGTGCTGTACGGGGGAAGCGCCAGCAGATGGGCCGGTCCACCATCGGCAGGCTGGAAGGCCACCACCGTGGTGGTGCTGCCTAGATCGATGGCGAGGGTGCCGGTCATGGCCGCAAAGCTGAAGGGAATCGGGCCGGCACTGAGCGTGGCGCACTTCTCCGCTGCATGGTGAGACCAGCGGGTCTGGTGTCGGGATGGATCGGGTGTCTGTGGCGATCTGGTCGTTCTACCGGGAGGATCCGCGCCTGGCGCGGCGGCTGGACCCGCTGCTCGCCTGCCGCCTCTCACGCGGCTGGGGCTGTCTGCGCATCGAGTGCCGCGATCTGTCCCACCGTGCGGTGGTGAGCGATCTGATCCCGCTGCTGCGTCCGCCCCTGCAGGCCCTGCAGCTGGCCCGGGAGATCCGCCTGCTGGCTCCGGGGCAGGAGGCGCTGGGCTTCCCCGTCACCGTGCCGTTCTCCGGCGGCCTGCTGGCCTACGATGGGTTGATTGGTGAGTAGTGCATGTATCTCGGCGTCAACGTCAGCCCCAAGGAGCTCGCCCAGCGCGCCGAAAGCCTGGTGCGGCATTCCAGCAACCGCTACCTCACCACGGTGCGGATTGCCTTTCGCGCCAAGCAGCGCCGTTTCGACGACTTTGACGGTCTGCTCGAGGACAGCATGGTGAAGCCTGTCCAGCGGGCGATCATCGAGCTCAGCGATGAGCAGGATCAGCCTGATCTGCTGCCGGGCTGAGCAGGCGCATCGTCTGATCGAACCGGGTGATCGAACCGTTGTGATCGAACCCTCGTGATCGAACCCTAGTGATCGAACGAGATGGTGAGGGCTGGCGGATCGCCTGGGATGGTGATCGTCAGCCTTTTGCAGTGCTCATCGGCGGCGCTGGCTGGGCCACCGAGCTGAGCCGCGTTGAAGCGGAGGCCCTGCGCGATGCCCTGGCCGATTTGCTGGCACAGCACGCCGCACTGGTGGATCAGCTGATGGCGGAGGAGTCGATCAGCCTGGAGCTGGAGCGCGATCCCTGGTGGCTGACGATCGATGGTGATCGCCGGGAGTGGTCACTGCAGGTGATGCTGAGGCCGCTGCCTGGGCAGAGGGCGTTTGAGGGGAGCTGGCCCCATCCCGCCAGCCGTGGCTTCAGCCAGGCTCTGCAGCAGCTGTACGGCCAGCCGTGAGGGCGTGCAGGGCGCAGTAGTCGAGGGCGTCCAGCCCGGCTGCCGTGCTGGTCTGCAGCAGCTGCAGCAGGCCCTGCAGTCCCGAGCCCTCCAGGCCTGCCTGATCGGCCGCTGCCAGGAACAGAGCCAGGTCCTTGCGCAGATGTGCCGTGGGAAAGTTGGGGTTGCCATAGTCGCCGTCCAGCTCCCGCTGCAGCTTCTTGTCGAAGGTGGGGGCGTACAGGGCGCTGCCGCGCAGCAGCTGCATGAACGTCTCCACGGCGACGCCCTGGTGTTGCACGAGGTGGAGCGACAGGCTGAAGGCGTGCGTGAGGCTGGCGATCAGCTGATTGAGGGCGAGTTTGGTGGTCATGCCACTGCCCACCGGCCCCATATGGAGGGGTTCAGCCGCAAGATCCCGCAGCAGTGGCAGCGCCTGTGCGAACAGATCGGCAGGGCCGCCAGCCATCAGCTGCAGCGTGCCCGCCAGGGCCTCCGGCCGACTGCCCAGCACCGGCGCCTCCAGATAACGCCCGCCCCGTTGCAGCACCGCTGCAGCCAGGGCCTCGCTCTCCTGCACGCCGATCGTGCCCATTTGCAGCACGGATCGGCCGGCCAGCCCATCGCCGATCTGCTCCAGCAGCACCGCCGCGGTGGAGGGGCCATCGCTGAGCACCGTGATCAGCCAGTCGCTGGCGATGGCCGCCTCGGAGGGGCTGCCGGCCAGCCTGGCGCCGGCCTGCTGCAGGTGTTCACTGCGTTCCGCGCTGCGGTTCCAGACGATCAGCCCATGGCCACGTTGCAGCAGCCTGTGGCCGATGGCGCACCCCAGCAGACCGGTTCCAAACAGCGCGATGGTCATGGTGCTGGGTCGGGGCGACCAGCTTGCCTGAAGCCTCGCGCTGAGATCGGCCACGAGATTGGCCCTTCGATCAGCACTGCTGATCGCGGCACTTCTCCCAAGGGCTGCGTGTCTCTCCCCTGCCTTTTGCACCGTGTTTCCACAGGTCACTCGCCTGGATCGGCGCTGCGGCGGCCGGGCTGGGGAGAACGCCTTGCTCTGTGCTTTTCCCGTTGACGTGGGCAGCCGGTTCCTGCAGCGCCTGACCCCGTCGCGGGGACTGAGGGCCGGACCTGAGTCTGGGCCGGCGATCTCGTGCTGAGAGCTACTGCGATCGTGCTGCGCACGCCATGGTTGACCCCAGCGGCGCGCCGTGGAGAACTGGTGGCTGAACCGGGAAGAACAGGATGGAGATGGCCGGCACGGTGAGCATGACGGCGGAGGTCCCCGAGCCCTTGCTTCAGTCGATGCAGGGCTTCATCGAGGCCCATCCCAACTGGGATCAGTACCGGTTGTTCCAGGCGGCTCTGGCCGGCTTCCTCGTTCAGAACGGCGTGCAGACGCGTGAGATCACCCGTTGCTACCTGGCCAACCTTTTCCCGCTGCAGCCCCGCTTCAGCGAGCCTCTGCCCTGAAGGCTGTGCCGCTGATCTGGCGGTAGGCGGCTGTGACGGTGGTGGCCAGCAGAGGAAGAGCGGCCACCATGGCCAGAGCGGTGATCGCCACGCCCAGCCCAGCGCCCACGGCCTCGGCCAGCAGCCCCAGGGCGAAGGGCAGCAGCAGGATGCCCAGCAGGAGTGCGGAGAGTCCGAGCAGGCCGCGCCAGTGATGGCTCAGCAGCTCCACTCCCCGGCGGAAGGCCCGCGACGGGCTCAATCGCTCCTCCAGCACCAGGCAGGGGTTGAACAGTTGGCTCAAGCCCATCGCGAGCATGGCCGTCAATCCCAGCAGGGCCGGAAGAATGCTCAGGGCCGGCAGCAGGAACAGCACCAGCGACCAGCCCATGAAGGCAGCCAGCGCCGTGGCTGCCAGGGCGAGGCCGGTGTTCAGCAGTCCGACAGCCAGATGACGGCTCTGCCGTCCATGCCAGCGGCAGAGGGCTCGCCAGCTCAGGGTTCGGCCGGCGCTCAGGGCCAGGCCGAGGCGGGTGAGCCCGTCGATCAGCCAGATCAGGCCTGCCAGATAGAGCCCGCTGCCCAGACCGTGCAGCACGAACGCCAGCACGGCGCTGCTGCTGTCATGCCCGGCGGCGAACAGTGCCCATCCCAGCAAATGGATTGTCCAGGTCAGCGCGCTGAAACCGAGGGCAAGGCGTGGCTGACGCCGCGCTGCCGCCAGCCCCTCCCGCAGGGCCAGCAGCGGTTGCAGCGGGGTTGCGCTCACAGGGGACCGAGCAGGTCGAGCAGTCGCGTGGCGCTCGCCTCCGGTACCGGCAGGATCGACAGACGGTTGCCCTGGCGCACCACGGGCAGCTCTTCGACGGAGAACTGCTCGCGCAGCTGATCGAGGCTGAGCAGCTCGTCGAAGGTGCCCACATAGCGCAGGCGCACGCAGTCCCAGCGGGGCGCCTGCGGTTTTGATTTCGGGTCGAAATACTTGTTGGCCGGATCGAACTGGCTGGGGTCGGTCAGACCGGTTTCGATCACCTCCATCAGGCCGACGATGCCGGGTGGTTTGGCATTCGAGTGATAGAAGAAGGCGCGATCACCAATCGCCATGCTGCGCATGAAGTTGCGCGCCTGATAGTTGCGGATGCCATCCCAGAGCGTCGTGCCCTCCTGCTGAAGATGGTGGATCCCGTAGACGTCGGGCTCACTCTTCATCAGCCAGTGGGCCATGCGTCGGCTCGGCGTTGGCGTGAGGGTAGCGCCTGGCTCCGCCACTCCCCAGGGGCCTGAAACCAGGGGCCTCAGAGCGCCTGCACCAGCTGGCGGAAGTGATCACCCCGGGCCTCGAAGTCGCGGTATTGATCGAAGCTGGCGCAGGCCGGTGAGAGCAGCACGGCCCGCAGTGATGCTGCGCTGCAAGCTGCTGCGCCAGGGGCACCGCCCCGGCCAGGCCATCCACATCTCTCACCTCACCGTCGTAGCCGCCCTGCTGCAGCAGGCTCCGAAATTCTTCGCAGGCTGCACCGAAGAGCACCACGGCCCTGGCTTGGCGCTGCAGCTGGGTGATCCAGCCGCCGGCATCGCCGCGTTTGGATTCGCCACCAGCCAGCACCACCAACGGTCCCTCCAGGGCGTGCAGGGCCACTTCGGCGGCGTCGTAGTTGGTGGCCTTGCTGTCGTTGAACCAGGTCACCCCGGCGAGCTCGCGGATGCGCTCCAGCCGGTGCGGTACTCCCGGGAAGGAGCGGAAGGCCTGCTCCATCTGGGGGCCACGCAGTCCCAGTTCCAGCCCCACCGCCACCGCCATCAGCAGGTTCTGGCGGTTGTGGGCGCCGGGCATCGCCAGGGAGCGGGCATCCAGCAGCGGACCATCGGCACCCATCACCTGATCGGTTTCGATCCAGAGGTGCGGCTCAATCCCGGCAGCCCGCGCGGCCTCGCGGCTGCCGGCGCTGATCCAGCGCGCCTGATCCCAGCTGGCGGCGTGGCTGCGCAGGTCCGGATCGTCGCCGTTGAGGAAGCGCACCGCCGAGCGCTCCAGCAGGCTGCGCTTGATGGCGCGGTAGTTGTCCAGCGTGCCGTGGCGCTCGAGATGATCGGGGGTGAGGGTGGTCCACAGGCCGATCCGCGGCGCCAGGGTCGGTGCCGCCTCGATCTGATAGCTGCTGAGCTCCACCACCAGCCATTCGGGCAGTCGCTGTCCGGGGCTGAGCCGCTCCAGGGCCAGCTCGGCGGCGGAGTGGCCCACGTTGCCGCACATCGGTGCATCGAGGCCTGCCTGCTTGAGCAGGTGGGCCACGAGATGGGTGACGGTGGTCTTGCCGTTGGTGCCGGTGATGCCGATCCAGGGCACCGGACGGGTGGCATCCCAGGCGGTGCTGATCTCGCCGTCGCTGGTCACACCGGCGCTGCGCAGGGCCTCAAGGGCCGGATGATCCCAGCGGATGCCGGGGCTGACGATCACCCGCTCCGGCAGGGCCGGCAGCTCCTCCACCAGAGCTGGACTGAGCGGGATGCCAAGGGCCACCCCGATCCCTTCGCCGCGCAGGGCCTCGGCTCTGGCCTCCAGTGCTTCGCCGCTGCCGCTTTCGAGCACCAGCACGGTCGTGCCCCGCGCCTGCAGCAGGCGGGCGGCTCCGAGCCCGGAACGTCCAAGCCCCAGCACCAGGGTGTAGGGCTGATCGGGAACCGCGGAAAGCACAGCCGTCATGCGCTGAACATCGGGAGGGGGCGCGGTCAGGATTCTGAGCGCTGGGAGGATTCTGCCCAGCGGCAAGGATTTTGAGCGGTGAGAAGACTTCGGCGCCGTGAATCGCTTGCCGGAGCTGGCGCTATCGATGGATTCGGGTCTGGCATTCTTCAGCGATTCGATTCGTCTGGCCAGCCAGTGTTCGCGGCGGCCATTCTTCTCGGGGTGCGCTCAAACAATGCCGCAATTGTTCGCGGTAGTGATGCAAGTGGGCGATACTGGAATCGAACCAGTGACTCCTACCGTGTCAAGGTAGTGCTCTACCTCTGAGCTAATCGCCCTCAGGGGCCTTGCGGCACGGGCAACTTAGCAGCCGACCTCACCCGCTCTCAGCGTCGGATCATGCGCAGGCGCCAGCGGTCGCGCTTGGTGGGCTGGATCTCGAGAATCTCCAGCTCGCCCCGGCCCTCGAGGCGGATCCGATCCCCGCAGGCCAGCTCCCTACTGGGGCTGCTCACCGTCTGCCAGTTGATGCGCACGGCGCCGGCACGGATCTGCTCGACCATGCGGTTGCGCGAGAGGCCGAAGCCCGCCGATGCCACGGCATCGAGCCGCAGGGAGGCCTCCACGCTGCTCAGTTCGCGCGGGCTGCGGGTGGCCGGAAGTTGCAGATCGCTCAGCGCGGCCCGCTCCAGCTGCACCTCAACCGTGCGCACCAGGGCGGTGCGGCCGTGCAACCGCGCGGCGGCGGCTTCGCTCACGACCAGCTGGGCGCCCCGGTCGCCGCGCAGCCAGATGTCCCCCAGCTCGCCGGGTTCGGCGCCGACCGCCAGCAGGCCGCGGCGCATGTCGTCGGGATCGGCGGGATCGAACAGAAAATTGCCGCTCATGATCAGGCCCGCCAGAGCCGGGCGGCTGTCGGCGATGTCGGAGCGACGCAGCAGCAGGCAGCGCCGTTCCGCCTCGGGCCAGCCCCCGGCGGAACTGACGGTCAGCTCACTCAGGGCGCCCAGCCGCTGCTCCAGCTCCTCGCGCAGGTCGGCTGCCACGAACGAGCTCCACACCGGTTCCCAGGTGTGCAGCGCCTGCTCGGCCAGTTGGATCAGGGGCAGCAGCGCCTCGGGCCGACGGCTGCCCTGCAGCAGCTGTTCGCGCGGCAGCATCACCATCGGCTCGCCATCATGTCAGCTTTCATTCAGTCGCACCACGGCCCTGGGTTTCGCCTCCTGCAGCCGCGTCCAGGGCATCTCGATGCCGTTGGCGGTCTCCACCAGCAGCAGCCAGTTGCCTTCCTCCAGTCGGTTGCGCAGGGCGCGCACACGGTCGTCCGCTTCGGAGGTGACGCTGGCGGCCGCGGCGAAGCTGCCCATCCAGCCGGAGCCCAGTCCCAGCAGGCCGCCGATCAGGTGGGATCCCAGATCACCGGCAAAGGCAAAGGTGTCGAGATCAGTGATGAAGGTGAAGGTGAGGCCGGCGAAGAAGCCGAACGGCAGCAGCCAGCGGGCCATGCCGCGCTGACGCAGGCGCCGGGCCAGGGCCGGGTTGAGCTCCGCCACCTCGGCGATGTCGGTCTCGCCCTGGCCGATGGCCACCAGCCGTTGCGGCGGTGGCGTCATCGCCGCCAGCTGCTCCTGCAGCTGCCGCAGCCGCTTGCGCTCCGTCAGCACCACCACCACGCTGCTGCCCAAGGGCCGCTCTCACCGCTGCGCTGATTCTCCACGTTCAGGCGCGGCTCTGGTGGTGGGACGCCCGGTCAGCCCTTCGGGGCAGGCTGCCCATGGGGGGCTGAGCACCGATCTCTACACTTCACCTCCGGCCGCCCCCACCCCGCCGGATCATGACGAAGGTTCTGGTTTCCGATCCCATCGATCAGACAGGGATCGACATCCTGTCGCAGGTGGCCCAGGTTGATGTGCGCACGGGCCTGCCGCCCGAGCAGCTCAAGGCGATCATCGGCGACTACGACGCCCTGATGATCCGCTCTGGCACCACCGTGACGGCCGAGATCATTGAGGCTGCAGACAAGCTGCGCATCATCGGCCGGGCCGGCGTGGGGGTCGACAACGTTGATGTTCCGGCGGCCACCAAGCGCGGCGTGATCGTCGTGAACTCGCCCGAGGGCAACACCATCGCCGCGGCTGAGCACGCCCTGGCCCTGATGCTGTCGCTCTCGCGCCATGTGCCCCACGCCCATGTGAGCACCATGGCGGGCGGCTGGGACCGCAAGAAATACGTGGGCAACGAGCTCTACAAGAAGAAGCTCGGCGTGGTGGGCCTCGGCAAGATCGGCTCCCACGTGGCCCGGGTGGCCAAGGCGATGGGCATGGAATTGCTGGCTTACGACCCGTTCGTGTCGCCCGAGCGCGCCCAGCAGATGCAGGTGAAGCTGCTGCCGCTGGCCGAGCTGTTCGCCGAGGCCGACTACGTGAGCCTGCACCTGCCCCGCACGCCGGACACCGAGAACCTGGTGAACGCCGAGCTGCTGCGCACGATGAAGCCCACGGCGCGGATTGTGAACTGCGCCCGCGGCGGCATCATCGATGAGGCTGCCATCGCCGAGGCCGTGGAAACGGGCGTGATCGCCGGCGCCGCCCTGGACGTGTACGCCAAGGAGCCGCTGGAGGCTGATTCAGCGCTCCGCAGCGTCAAGGAGCGGCTGATCCTCACGCCTCACCTGGGCGCCTCCACCGAAGAGGCCCAGGAGAACGTGGCGATCGATGTGGCCGAGCAGATCCGCGATGTGCTGCTGGGCCTGCCCGCCCGCAGCGCCGTGAACATCCCCGGCCTCAACGCCGAGGTGATGGAGCAGCTCAAGCCCCACCTGCAACTGGCGGAAACCCTCGGCCAGCTGCTCAGCCAGCTGGCGGGCGGCCAGATCAGCGAGCTGGAGGTGCGTCTGCAGGGCGAGTTCGCCAGCCACCCCTCCCAGCCGCTGGTGATCGCGGCCCTCAAGGGCCTGCTCTCCACCGCGCTGGGCGATTCGATCAATTACGTGAACGCCGGTCTGGAGGCCAAGGACCGTGGCATCCATGTGCTGGAGGTGAAGGACGATGCCGCCCGCGACTTCGCCGGCGGTTCGCTACAGCTCAGCTCCAGGGGCGGCAACGGCAGCCACACCGTGACTGGGGCCGTGTTCGCCGACGGTGAGCTGCGCATCACCACCATCGATGAATTCCCGGTGAACGTGGCGCCGAGTCGCCACATGCTGTTCACCCGTCACCGTGACATGCCCGGCATCATTGGCCACCTGGGCTCTGTGCTGGGCGAGCACAACGTCAACATCGCCTCGATGCAGGTGGGCCGCCGCATCGTTCGCGGCGACGCCGTGATGGTGCTCAGCCTCGACGACCCCCTGCCCCCCAGCCTGCTGGCCACGATCCACGCGATCAACGGCATCCAGGAAGCCCATCCGGTGACCCTCTGAGGGGCTGCCCATGACCCTCTCCTGGTGGCGGCTGGAACTCCCCTCCCTGCCGGAGCTGGAGGAATCGTTGATCTGGAAGCTCAACACCCTCGGCATCTCCAGGGTGGCGCTGCGCCATCGCCCCGAGGCCCCGGAGCAGCGTCAGCTGCTCGCCTGGCTGCCCGAGGCCGACTGGCCTGAAGCCGAGCGCGCCCAGCTGGAGGCGGCCCTGGCCCCCCTGGCTGACACCTTCGGGCTCCGTCTGCCGCCGATCGCCTGGGAGCAAAAGGACGATGAGGATTGGAGCCTCAGCTGGAAGCAGCACTGGCAGGCCGATCCGGTGGGCCGCCGCCTGCTGATCCTGCCCGCCTGGCTGGAGCTACCGCCGGAGCATGCCGATCGGCTGGTGATCCGCATGGACCCTGGCAGCGCCTTCGGCACCGGCAGTCACCCCACCACCCGTCTCTGCCTCGAGGCGATCGAGGAGCTGGCGGAGCGGCCGGCATGTGCTGGATCAGCGTTGCCTGGCACCTCTGCGGGCCTGAAGGGCCTACGGGTGGCCGACCTGGGCTGCGGCAGCGGCATCCTCGGCGTTGCGGCCCTCCTGCAGGGGGCCGCCAGCGTGGCCGCCACCGACACCGATTCCCTGGCGGTGCGCGCCACCCGCGACAACGCGGCGGTGAGCGGCTTCAGTGCTCAGTTGCAGGTGGATCTGGGCTCGGTGGAGCGGTTGGCTGAGCTGCTGGGGGGACGTCCGGCCGATCTGCTGCTCTGCAACATCCTGGCGCCGGTGATCGAGGCCCTCTGCCCGGCCTTTCACACCGTGCTGGCGGCCGATGGGCTCGGACTGCTCAGCGGTCTGCTGGTGGAGCAGGCGCCGCGGCTGCAGGCGGCCCTGGCGGAGCAGGGTTGGCTCGCCGAACTCACGGCCCAGCAGAGCCAGTGGGGCCTGATGACGATCCGCCGCGGCCCCGGCTCACTACCGGATGTCGCATAAGGCACGCTGATCTGTGCCGGCGTTTCCCATTGGCCTTCGCGGCCAGAACGGCCCGGAACCCCAGGATCACCCCTTGGCGGATGTAGGAAGGGTCCGTCCTACGGGCCCGGGAATTTTCCCAGGAGCCTGTGAGCCCCAATCCCTTCCATGGCTTCCTACAAGGTCACCCTCATCAGCGAGGCAGAGGGCCTCAACAAGACCATCGAGGTTCCCGACGATCAGTACATCCTCGACGCCGCTGAAGAGCAGGGCATCGACCTCCCCTACTCCTGCCGTGCCGGTGCCTGCAGCACCTGCGCCGGCAAGCTGACCGCTGGCACCGTCGACCAGTCCGACCAGAGCTTCCTGGACGACGACCAGATCGAAGCCGGCTTCGTGCTCACCTGCGTGGCCTACCCCACCAGCGACTGCACCATCAAGACCCACGCCGAAGAGGAGCTCTACTGAGCCCCTGCTGGCGGTGTCCTGCACGCCGCCAACACCACTCCGGCAGGCGGATGTCCCTCTTGGCCTTCCGCAGCCATTTCTGCCACCCTTCGGGGTGGCTTTTTTGTCAGGTTGTTCCGTCGCTGTGACCGCTGTCGCCCCAGTCACGCCGCCACCGTCTCCGTTGCCACCGTCTCCGTCGCCACCGTCCCCGTCACCCCAGTCCCCGCAGGTCACGGGCCTGTATGCGGCCGGCAGCGAGCACACCAGCCCCGGCGGCCAGTACAGCTTCCGTGTGCTCGGGCCCTGTTGCCGCCTGTTCGACCGCGAGGAGCTGCCCTGGCCCTGTTGCCGCCTGGCCTGGCGCAGCAAGGAGCCCAGCTGGCGGCGGGTGGGGCGTCGCTTCGTTGCCGATCTGGCCTCCCGCCGCTGTCCCTCCTACGCGGTGGAGCTGCTCCAGCCCGGCTCCCGCCCCACCACCACAGTGCTCACCCTGTTCCCGCTGCGGCTCAGTGCTGCGTTGCAGGAATGGTGGTACAGCAAGCAGCCCGGCTCCCTTGATCCGGAGAACGTGGCGCCGCCGCCCTGAGTGCCTTCTGGCCCCAGCTTCCGCTAGGGGCAGATCAGGTCATAAAAAAACCCCGCCTTGGCGGGGGATCGCAGGTACTCCGTTCGCCTGGGCGAGGTGGACGTCTGCTGGAACTGAGGACGTGGATCAGAAGTAGATCTTGCCGCCGCCCCACTGCAGGCCCTGTACCTTGGGAGCCACGAGGATGAAACCGGCCATCAGGCGCAGGTCCTCGTCGCTGAGATCGCGCATCTTCACGAAAACGTCGCTGCTGCGGATGCTCGGGTGCACGTCGGCGATGCTGTATTCGCCGTCGTAGCTGGTGGGATCCTTCATGTAGTCCACCAGGGCGTCGACGTTGTCGCGCGCCGGGGTGGCCAGGGCGAGGGTCTCGGGATCGAGCCCCACGTTCTGGTTGGTCTTGGTGATGCCGCCGGCGTGGCACTCGCCGCAGCTGCTGTTGAAGATCTTGCGGCCTGCCTTGACCTCCTGTTCGCTGAAGCTCACGGTGCTGCCGTCAGCGGTGGCGGGAACGGTGAGCTGATCAGCGGTCCACTGGGCCGCCTGGGCGGGGCCGGCAAGGCCCACCAGCAGTGCCAGGGGCAGAACCAGCAGCCGGGCCAGGGTCCGGAAGGCAGAGGAGAAGAAAGAGGCCATCGAAAAAGCCGGCAACGTGGCGGTCGGAACCGCGCCAGAGCCCTTGTATCACGGCCGGCGGGCCTGCCGGTTGGCCGCGCTTCAGGCACTCACACACTGTTGCAGCGCTGCCGTGCCTCAGGCCTCCGCGGCGCTGAGTTCCACGCTCATAAAGTCGCGGGCGAGCTCGGTGGCTGGGAAGATCGCCCGCGCCTCCGCCAGCAGATCGTCCGGTGTCACCGGGTTGCCGGGCATGTAGCGCGGGCTGAGGTGGGTGAGCATCAGCTGCTTCACGCCGGCGGCCAGGGCCGTCTGGGCGGCCATGGTGCTGGTCGAGTGCTGGCGGGCGAAGGCCATCTCCGCTTCGGCGTGGGCGAACGTGCTCTCGTGGATCAGCAGGTCGGCCCCTGCCGCCAGTTCCACCGCCGCCTCAGAGAACACCGTGTCGGTGCAGTACACGAGGCTGCAGCCCGGCCGCTCCGGCCCGCACAGGCTGGCGCCATTGATGATGCGCCCGTCGTCGAGGCTCACGCTGCGGCCTGCCTTGAGTTCGGCGTAGATCGGCCCCGGTGGGATGCCCAGGGCCCGGGCCTTCTCCACATCGAAACGGCCGGGACGCGGCTTCTGATCCACCCGGTAGGCGTAGGCCGGCACCCGGTGGGTGAGTGGGGTGCAGCGCACGCTGATGTCGCCGTCGTCGAGCAGCAGGGAGCCGCTGCTGGCGGCCTCCTTCACCCGATGGCTGCGCAGGGGGTAGCCAATGCGGGTGGACGAGGTGCGCAGCACGCCCTCGAGGTAGTCGCGCAGCGGATCGGGGCCGTAGAGGTCGATGCCGCTGCAGGTGCCCGCCAGCCCCAGGCTGGCCAGCAGGCCGGGCAGTCCGAACACGTGATCCCCGTGCATGTGGGTCACGAAGATGCGGCGCAGCTGGCTCACCCGCAGGTCGCTGCGCAGGAACTGGTGCTGGGTGCCCTCGCCGCAGTCGAACAGCCACAGCTCCGAACGCTGGGGCAGGCGCAACGCCACGGCCGACACGTTGCGTGCCCGGGTAGGGACCCCCGAGCTGGTGCCGAGGAAGGTGACCTGCACGGCCGGCTCCTCCCCGGTCTCTCTGCTGGCATGCTCCCACGCCGGGGCTGGCGCCGTTGCGGCCGCCTCGTCACAATGACCTGCCTGTGGAGCGGCGATCGATGGCACGGTTCTGGCGCGGCGTTTCCCTGCCGTTGGCGCTGCTGCTGCTGGGGCCGGCTCCGCTGCTGCGGCCGCAGCCGGCGGCCGCCCAGGCGAACCGTCAGGAGACGGTCCGGGAGCCGCAGCTGCGGGTGCTGCTGGTGGAGGCCCCGTCCGCCACGGTCGCTGCAGCCACTGCCGCTGGATTGCGTCTGCGCGATCGGCAGGGTCGCCCCTTGCTCGAACTGGCAGGGACCCAGGCACTGCAGCTGCGCTTGCGGGCTGGCTGGCTGGAACTGCGGCCCCTGCCTGGGCAGACCGAGGTTTCGGCCATGGGCGCCTTCGCAGCTGGACCTTTATCCGCCGGAGCTGGGTCTACAGAGGCGCAACCGTTGCTGGCGGCCTCCGAACTGTGGCTCGAACCGATGGCCGCCTCCGGCAGTGCCGATGGCGTGCTGATGCTGCAGCAGCGCCGCTACCGCGGCCGGCTGCAGGTGATTCCCGCCGGCTCCGGTCTGCAGGTGATCAACCATGTGCCTCTGGAGACTTACCTGACCAGCGTGGTGGGCAGTGAGATGCCAGCCAGCTGGCCGCAGCAGGCCCTGCGCGCCCAGGCGGTGGCGGCCCGGACCTACGCCCTCAAGGGCCGCCGGCCAGAGGCTGGGTTTGATCTGAAGGCTACCGTCGCCAGCCAGGTGTATCGCGGCGTCGAGGCCGAGACCCCCTCCACCCGTGAAGCGGTGGCCGCCACCCGCGGGCTGGTGCTCACCTATGGCCAGGGACTGATCAACGCCGTGTTCCACAGCAGCAGCGGTGGCAGTACCGAGAGCAGCGGTGAGCTCTGGCCCCAACAGCTCCCTTATCTGGTGAGCGTGCCCGACTTCGATCAGGACTCGCCGGTGCGCCAGTGGCGTCAGCCTCTCGCCCCCGATCTGCTGGCAAGGGCCTTCGCGGAGATCGGCGGTGTGCGCAGCATCGAGGTGGTTGCCACCACCAGCACCGGGCGGGTGCGTCAGGCGCGGGTGGTCGGTCCCGCCGGCCAGCTGCTGCTCAGTGGCGCCGCTCTGCGCAGCCGCCTGGGGCTCAAGAGCACCTGGGTGCGCTTCGAGCTGGAGGTGCCCGAGGCGACTGCCGGCGCCAGTAGCGCAGCCCTGCCGCCGGCTCCGCCTCCGCTGCTTCCGGCCTTCAGCCTTCCGGCGGCGGCCTTCAGTCCCGATCCCGGTGCTGCGCCGGTTCCGTTGCTGCTGCCCCAGTGGGTTGCCGTGGGCCGCGGCTTCGGCCATGGCATCGGCATGAGCCAGTGGGGGGCCCTGGCGATGGCCCGCCGCGGCGACAATTTCGATGCGATCCTCAGCCATTACTACCGCGGAGCGCAGCTGCGGCCCTACCGGGAGCTGGCGGCGGCGACGGTGGCTGGGCCAGGCTCGTGGCGTGCCCAGGTCAGTGATGGTGATGCCCAGGTTGTGGCGGTCGGTCCGCGATCCAGGCCCTGAGCCGGCCCTGACCCTGCCGTCACCGCTGCCAGGCCTCCGCGGCCTCAGCCTGCGGATCGAGGTCGACGCGGCAGCCGTGGCTGAGAGGGTGGCGGCCCGGCTTCTGGAGGCCCTTGAGAGCGGTGACCCTGTCGGTCTGGCCACCGGCCGCACGATGGAGCCGGTCTACGAGGCTGTGTTGCGACGCCTGGCGGGCTGGGGTCCGGAGCGCCGGCAGCGGCTGCAGCAGCAGTGGTGCAGTTTCAATCTTGATGAGTACGTCGGCCTGGGACCGGCCGATCCAGGCTCCTTCGCCGCCGTCATGGCCGCGGCCCTGGGCCATCCCCTGGGACTGGCACCGGATCAGCTGCGCCTCCCCGACGGCCTGGCGGCCGATCCCCAGGCGGAGGCGCGCCGCTACGGCGCGGCCGTGGCGGCCTCGGGTGGCATCGGTCTGCAGTTGCTTGGGCTTGGCAGCAACGGCCATGTGGGCTTCAACGAACCCCCCTGCCCGGTGGATGCCCCCTGCCGCAGCCTGTCGCTGAGCGAGGCCACCCGTCGTCAGAACGCCGGGGCCTTCGGCGGCGATCCGGCCGCTGTGCCGGCCCAGGCGATCACCCTCGGTACCTCCGAGATCCTGGCGGCGCGGCAGGTGCTGCTGGTGGTCACCGGCGGTGCCAAGGCGGAGATTCTGCGTCGCAGCCTGCAGGAGCCCCCATCGCCGGCGGTGCCCGCCAGCTGGCTGCAGACCCACCGGCAGCTGGAGGTGGTGGTGGATGCGGCCGCGGCTGCCGCGCTCGAGCTCGCCTGAACCTGCGTGCTCGGGGCCTGGGCTGCTTCAGGCCGGCATCAGCTCAGCACCGCCTGCATCAGCGCCTCATCGGCCTCAAGGTTGGCGGTCACGCTGCGCACATCGTCGAGCTCCTCGAGTGCATCCAGCAGCTTCAGGCAGGCGCCCAGGGCCTCGATCTGCTCCAGCCGGCAGGGGGTCTGAGCGATCCAGCGGTGCTCCCAGCTCTGCACGGGCCAGCCCAGGCGGCGCAGGCCGTCCTGCAGGGCTTCGAGGGCCTCGAAGGGGCCAAACACGTCCGCCCCCTCGTCGTCGAGCTCGTAGCCCAGGGCTGCGGGGCCTCCCTGCTCTTCCAAGGTCAGCAGACTCTCCAGCAGGACGTCCTCCTGCAGGTTGCTCTGCTCGATCCGCACCACGCTGTGGTGCTCGAACAGATAGCCCACACAGCCGCTCTCGCCCAGGTTGCCGCCGTTCTTGTTGAAGGCCAGACGCAGCTCGGCGGCGGTGCGGTTGCGGTTGTCGGTGAGGGATTCGATCAGGATCGCCACCCCGCCGGGGCCGTAGCCCTCGTAGCGCACGTCCTCGAAGGCGTCGGCGCCGCCAGCGCCCTGGCCCGAACCCTTGGCGATCGCCCGCTCGATGTTGGCGTTGGGCACCCGAGCCGCCTTGGCCTTCTCGATGGCGGTGCGCAGCTGGAAATTGCCCGCCGGATCGGCGCCAGCCCGGGCTGCCACCATGATTTCCCTGCCGAGTCGGGTGAACACGGCGCCGCGCTTGGCGTCCACCACCGCCTTGGTGCGCTTGATCTGGGCCCATCGGCTGTGGCCGGCCATGAGGTGCTGAACGGGTGCGGGTGGACGGGGGGGCTGCGGCGCTGCGGTGGCAAGCCGTTGGCGGCAGCTCAGCCGGCGGCCTGCAGCACCAGGCGCGGCTGCAGTTGGCCATCGGCCAGGGCGCAGGCCATGCCTGCCAGGTTGCCATCCGGGCTCACCACCACCACCGGGCTGCCGGCGGTCAGCGGTGCGCGGCTCTGCTGGGCCCTGCCGCAGCGCCATCCGGGCAGATCCTCCGGCTCCAGGCGGTGCTGGGCCAGGCCGGCCAGCGGCTCCAGCGGATTGAGCAGCGGCGGTGGCGGGGCCTGTTGCAGCCGCTCGAGCGGCACCGCCTGATCCAGCCGAAACCCCAGGGCTTCACTGCGCCGCAGGCTGGCCAGGCAGCCGCCGCAGCCCAGCCGCTCCCCCAGATCGCGCGCCAGCGAGCGGATGTAGGTGCCGGCGGAGCAGCGCACGCTCAGCTCCACACGTCCGCTGCCGGCATCCCAGCCCAGCAGCTCCAGGGCATGAATCGTCACCGCACGGGGTGGCAACTCCAGCTGCTCGCCGCGGCGGGCGCGGGCGTAGGCCCGTTCGCCGTTCACATGCACGGCCGACACCTGCGGCGGCCGCTGGCTGATGCGGCCGCGAAAGGCGGCCAGCTCCTGTTCCAGCTGCGCCAGGGTGAGG
>CAIZNP010000311.1 GCA_903934375.1 uncultured Synechococcaceae cyanobacterium | reverse complement strand
CGCTGGCCACCGCCAGCACCCGCAGCCCCTGGGCAGCCAGGGCATCGGCGGCCTGCAGGAAGGCGGCCGATGCCTCGCCCTCCAGGTGGCAGAGATCGGCGATCGCCTCCGGTGCCCCCTTGGCGGCGATGTGGCGGCCGCCGTTGCCATCACTCCAGAGCTGGGAGAACACCAGCAGCTCACGGCTGAGGGGATACTCCCGCTGCAGTGGCCAATCGGGGTGGAGGTGCTCGCTCTGGCCGAGCTGCTCCGCCGCCAGCCTCTGGATCGCCAGCTCCATCGCATCCACCGGATCGCCGCGGCTGGCCAGCACCGCCAGCTCCAGCAGCCGGTGCCAGGGCTCCTCCAGCGGAGCACCCGCTTGCCAGAGCTGGCCAGCGGGCCAGGTGAGCAGCCGCTGCAGCGCCATGCGGTTGGCGGTGAGGGTGCCGGTCTTGTCGACGGCGAGCACGGTGGCGCTGCCGAGGCTCTCCACGGCGGCGGGCCAGCGGGCCAGCACGCCGATGCGGGCCAGGCGGAGGCTCCCGAGGGCGAGGAACAGGGCCAGCACCACGGGGATCTCATTGGGCAGCAGCGCCAGGGCCAGGGCCAGGGCCGCCAGCAGAGCCTGCAGCCACTGACCGCTGATGCTGCCCTGAATCAGGGCGAGGGCCACGCACAGACCGAGGGTCAGCAGGGTGAGGCGCCCCGTGAGGCGACGGGTGTGGCGCTGCAGCGGCGTGGGCGGCGGGGTCACGGTGGCGAGGCTGCGGCCCAGGCGGCCCAGCTCGGTGTCGGCGGCGATGGCCACCGCTTCCGCCCAGCCGCGGCCGCTGGCCACCAGCGAGCCGGCCAGCAGGCGTTCGCCGGGGGCCTGCCGCTGCACCGGCAGCGATTCACCGGTGAGCAGCGATTCATCCAGCCAGAGGCCTACCCCCTCACGCAGAGCAACATCAGCCGCCAGCCGGTCGCCCTCCTCGAGGCGCAGCAGATCCCCCAGGCGCACCTGATCGGCAGGCAGCTGCAGATCCAGGCCATCGCGGCGCAGGTGCACCAGCGGAGCCGACAGGCGGGCCAGCTCGGCCAGCGCCCGACGGCTGCGGTGCTGCTGCAGGGCGTCGAGAACGCTGATGCCCGCCACGAACACCAGCAGGATCGCCATCTCCAGCGGTTCGCCGATCCAGCCGTAGATCAGGGCGCAGGCCAGCAGCAGCAGGTTGGTGGGCTCCAGCAGGGCCATGGCACCTCGGATCACCGCATCCCCAGAGACTGACGCCGACCCACGCCGTTGGCGACCCGCGCGCGCCATCGTCGGACAATGGTGAGAACACAGGAGTGTTGATGCAGGGAACAGCGCAGGGCGCAGCAGATGGCGCAGCACAGGAGACAGCGCCAGGCACAGCTGAGGCCGGAAGCCCGCAGCACCGGCTCGGCCACGTGGCCCTGCGGGTGCAGGACATGGAGCGCGCCAAGGCCTTCTATGCCGGCCTGGGCCTGCGGCTCACCTGGGAAGCGGCCGACTGGTGCTATCTGCAGTGGCCCACCAGCGGCGAGGGCATCGCCCTGCTCAGCCCGGACTACACGGCCGCCGGCCCCCACTTCGCCTTCCACTTCAGCGAGCGCGCCGAGGTGGACACCGTGCGTGATCAGCTGGTGGCCGGCGGCCACAGCTGCGGCCCGGTGCACGACCACCGCGACGGCACCGCCTCCTTCTACCTGCAGGATCCGGAGGGCAACTGGCTGGAGATGCTCTACGAACCAGCCGCAGGCCTGCCCTCGAACGTCGGCGCCGCGCCGATTCCGCTGCTGCGTCCGTGAGCGAGAGCCCCCGGGAGCCCACCGCGTTGGTGGCGCCTGCTCAGCCGGATGTCGAGGCCGAAGCGCTGGATCTGCTCGAGTGGTGGCGCCTGGCGGAGCAGGTGGCGGGCTTCGCCGGCACCCCGCTGGGCCGCGCCCTCTGCCGCCGCCTGCCCCTGGCGGCCAGCCGCGCCCAGAGCCAGGCCCTGCTGGCGGAAACCACCGAGCTGCTGGCCCTCGACGGGCTCACGGAGGGGGGGCTGAGCCTTCAGGGCATCGCCGATCTCAGCCACACCCTGCAGCTCTGCGCCAAGGGGGGCGTCGCCCCGGCGGACGACCTGCTGGATGTGGCCACCACCCTGGCGGCCGCACGGCGGCTGCGGCGCCAGATCGATGATCCGCAGCTGCGGCCGGTCACCTCGGCCCTGGTGGCCGAGCTGCGCACCCTGCCCGAGCTGGAGCAGCGTCTGCGGTTCTGCATCGAGGAGGGGGGCCGCGTCGCAGATCGGGCCAGCCCGCCCCTGGCGGAGCTGCGCCGCCAGATCGCCGCCAGCCGCTCCGAGCGCCGCGAGCGCCTGAACGAGCTGATGCGCCGCTATGCCGCCCTGCTGCAGGACAGCGTCGTGGCCGAGCGCAACGGCCGCCCCGTGCTGGCCGTGAAGGCCGGCGCCGCCGGCCAGCTGGCGGGCCTGGTGCACGACAGCTCGGCTTCCGGCAACACGGTGTTCATCGAGCCCCAGGCGGTGATTCCCCTGGGCAACCGGCTGCGCCAGCTGGAGGGGCAGGAGCGCGAGGCGGAGCGGGCGGTGCTGCTGGAGCTGAGCGGCCTGGTGGGGGAGGAGGCCCCGGCCCTCAGCCAGCTGCAGCAGGTGCTGACCCGGCTCGATGCGGCGCTGGCCCGGGCCCGCTACGGCGCCTGGCTGGGGGCGGTGCGGCCGGAGCTGGCCCACGATCCGCAGGCGCCGCTGCAGCTGCAGGGGCTGCGCCACCCGCTGCTGCTCTGGCAGCAGAAGCGCGAGGGGGGTCGGGCCGTGGTGCCGGTGGATGTGCGCGTCGGCCCGGAGCTCCGGGTGGTGGCGATCACCGGCCCGAACACCGGTGGCAAGACGGTCACGCTCAAGAGCGTGGGGCTAGCGGCGCTGATGGCGCGGGCCGGCCTGTTCCTGCCCTGCAGCGGCACGCCGCGGCTGCCCTGGTGCGCCCAGGTGCTGGCCGACATCGGCGATGAGCAGTCGCTGCAGCAGAACCTCTCCACCTTCAGCGGCCATGTGCGCCGCATCGCCCGCATCCTCAAGGCCCTGCCGCCGGGAGGACCGGACGCCGCCGGGTTAGCCAGCCCCGATGAACCCGCCGGCGCCTCGCTGGTGCTGCTCGATGAGGTAGGCGCCGGCACCGACCCCACCGAAGGCACGGCCCTGGCCATCGCCCTGCTGCGCCAGCTGGCCGATCGCGCCCGGCTCACAATCGCCACCACCCACTTCGGCGAGCTCAAGGCGCTCAAATACAACGATCCGCGCTTCGAGAACGCCTCGGTGGCGTTCGATGTGGAGACCCTCTCTCCCACCTACCACCTGCAGTGGGGCATCCCCGGCCGCAGCAACGCCCTGGCGATCGCCAGCCGCCTCGGCCTCGATGGCGCCGTGCTGCAGGAAGCCGAGCAACTGCTGGCGCCGCGCGGTGAAGGGGAGGTGAATCAGGTGATCGCCGGGCTGGAAAACCAGCGCCAGCGCCAGCAGGAGGCCGCCGAGGAGGCCGCGGCCCTGCTGGCCCGCACGGAGCTGCTGCATGAGGAGCTGCTGCAGCGCTGGCAGCAGCAGAAGGAGCAGAGCGCCGAACTGCAGGAGCAGCGCCGCCAGCAGCTGGAGCGCTCGATCCGCGATGGCCAGCAGGAGGTGCGCCGCATTATCCGCCGCCTGCGCCAGGGCCGCAGCGCCGACACCGGCGCCATGGGCGAGAGCGCCCGGCGCGCTGGCCAGCGGCTCAAGACGCTGGAGCAGGAGCACCGGCCGGTGCCAGAGCGGCGCGAGCACCGCGGCTGGCGCCCCGCCGTGGGCGATCGGGTGCGGGTGCTCTCGCTCGGCAAGGCCGGCGAGGTGCTGGCCCTTAGCCCCGACGGCCGCGAACTGAGCGTGCGCTGCGGCGTGCTGCGGCTCAACCTGGAGCTCGCCGCCATCGAGGGGCTCAATGGCGAGAAGCCCGCACCGCCCGAGCCCGCCAAGGCCCAGGTGCAGATCCGCAGCCGCCGCAACCCCGCCAGCCGCGGCCCCCAGGTGCGCACCGAGCGCAACACGGTGGACGTGCGCGGCATGCGTGTGCACGAGGCCGAGGCAGCGGTGGAGGAACAGTTGCGGGCCGCCAACGGGCCGCTGTGGGTGATCCACGGCATCGGCACCGGCAAGCTCAAGCGCGGCCTGCGCGAGTGGCTGGCCACGGTGCCCTACGTGGAGCGGGTCAGCGACGCCGAGCAGGGTGATGGCGGCCCGGGTTGCAGCGTGATCTGGCCGAAGTGAGGGCCCAGCGCCGATCTTCCGGCCGGATCGCTGAGCCTTTCGTTGGCACTCACCGGCAGCCTGCGGCTCAGCCCCGAGCAGTTCAAAGATGTGTGCGAGGCCAGCCATGACACGGTGCTGGGGCTGAGGAGGCTCAGTGCCAAACCCCCGTTGTGCTGATAGGCCTGCCCCGCGAAATGCAGGCCTGCCACACAACGAAGCCTGCCGAAGTTGGGCCTCCTGAATAAGGCCAGACCAGCTGCGCCGCAATGGATCTGGGCAGTTTCTGGCGGTAAAATGTACGCAAATAGGGCCATTTGTGCCCAAAAGCCGCCCAGGGTTTTCCACATGTATCGGCGCGAGCATCGTGATCAGCTCTCGTTCAAGGATTTCTTGCTG
>CAIZNP010000310.1 GCA_903934375.1 uncultured Synechococcaceae cyanobacterium | reverse complement strand
GCCACCCCCTTCACCGCAGAGCCGGACTGATCCCCCAGCTCGGCCCACTTACCATCGCGCCCATCTGCCCAGCCCCGATGGCCCTCGCATTCCGCTGCAGCACCGCCTCACCCAGCACCTGGAGCGGCGATGCCCTGGCGGTGGGCCTGTTTGCCGGCGAGGCCGGTGCCGCCACCCGCAGCGCCCTTGCCGAACAGTTCGGGGAGGCCCTGCTGGCCGGCCTCGAGCAGCGGCGCTTCAAGGGCAAGCCGGGCGAATGCCTGAACCTGGCGCGCCTGGGCCAGAGCCCCGCAACCCTGCTGGTGCTGGGTCTTGGCGAGCCGGCCGGGTTCAGCGGCGCTCAGCTGCGCGCCGCCGCCGCCTCAGCCTGCAAGGCCGCCGCGGCCGCGGGCGCCCAGTCGCTCGGGCTGGCCCTGCCCCTGGAGGGACTGGAGCCGGCCGCCGCCGCTGGGGCCATGGCCGAGGCCGCCCGCCTCAGCCTTTATGCCGATCAGCGCTTCAAGGGTGACGCGGAGCCGCGCCCCAGCCTGAGCGAGGTCACCCTGCTGGGCCTGCCCGCTGCCGCCGAAGCCGCCGCCGGTGAGGCGATCGCCGCCACTCCGGCCCTGTGCAGCGGTGTGGAGCTGGCCCGCGAGCTGGTGGCCGCGCCGCCGAACGTGGTGACCCCCCAGGCTCTGGCGGACACCGCCGCCGCCATCGCCCGCGACTTCGGCGTGGAGCTCAAGGTGCTGGAGCGGGCCGACTGCGAAGCCCTCGGCATGGGCTCTTACCTGGCGGTGGCCCAGGGCTCGGATCTGGAGCCCAAGTTCATCCATCTCACCTACCGCCCCAGCGGCGCGGTGACGCGCCGGCTGGTGCTGGTGGGCAAGGGCCTCACCTTCGATTCCGGCGGCTACAACCTCAAGACCGCCGGCTCCCAGATCGAGATGATGAAGTACGACATGGGCGGCAGCGCGGCGGTGCTGGGGGCCATGCGTGCCATCGCCGAGCTGAAGCCCGCCGGGGTGGAGGTGCACATGATCGTGGCCGCCTGCGAAAACATGATCAGCGGCGGTGCCATCCACCCCGGCGCCATCGTCACGGCCTCGAACGGCAAGACGATCGAGATCAACAACACCGATGCCGAGGGGCGGCTCACCCTGGCCGATGCGCTGGTCTACGCCAGCAAGCTCGAACCGGACGCGATCGTCGATCTCGCCACCCTCACCGGCGCCTGCGTGATCGCCCTGGGTGAGGAGATCGCCGGCCTCTGGTCGCCCAGCGACGGCTTGGCAGACGCCCTGCTGCAGGCGGGCGAGCAGGGCGGCGAGCCCCTCTGGCGCATGCCCCTGCGGGCCTCCTACCGCGAAGGCCTCAAGAGCGGACTGGCCGACATGAAGAACACCGGCCCGCGCCCCGGCGGCTCGATCACCGCCGCCCTGTTCCTGCAGGACTTCGTGGCCAAGGACATCCCCTGGGCCCATCTCGACATCGCCGGCACCGTCTGGAGTGATAAGGGGCGCGGCCAGGATCCGGCCGGTGCCACCGGCTTTGGCGTGCGCACCCTGGTGAACTGGGTGCGCGCCGGCGGGCCGGCCTAGGCTTCATCCACCCGTAGAAGCGAATCGGCATGGCCCTGCCCAAGATCCGCTGGTTCGTGAAGGCGCAGCTGGGGGTCCTGCTGCTGCCGGCAGGTCTGTGCCTCTTCGCCGAAGCGATCCAGCGCCGCACCCTGCAGAGCCTGGGCCAGGCCCACGGCCCCTGGTTCTGGTACGGACTTCTCAGCCTGGTGGCGATCGTGGGCGGCGTGGGGCTGATGGTGGAAAGCGGTCTGCTGCGGGGCTATCCAGGCCAGACGCGCACCTGAGCCTCAGGCCACGGCCATCAAAGGCGGCTGATCGAGCCCAGTGCCTCCGAGAAGCACCTGGGGATCCTCAAGGGCATGGATCTGCCACCGGGCACGATCCCCGAACCGTTGCAGCAACTGATCGAGATCATCAGAGGCCTGCTTGGGGCTCTCGTAGGGGCCGATATGACGAGTGACGAGACCATCGCGAATCGTCAGCAGATACATACACTCACCTGCGCTCGCGTCGCTTCGATGTTATGAGCCTGCAACTGGAGGGGAAATGCCGAAATCCCTCTCCACCACTGAAAAACGGCGAAATACCGCTCTAGCCGTCTTCAGATTTTCATCGGAATCGCGTAAAGCAGTCGCCGGCTGCCCCCTCAGGGCGACCAGACCTTGCCCGTGCGGGCCCGCTGTTGGCCCCAAACGGCATCAAGGCGCCGATCGCGGCCACAGGCCCAGCGGTAGTAGTTGTATTTCACAGCATTGGTTTCGGCGTAGTTCTGGTGGTAGTCCTCCGCGGGCCAGAAGGTCTGCAGCGGACGGATCTGCACCTGGATCGCCGCGGCCGGTCTGCCAAGTTCCCGTGCCGCGGCCTGGAGGCTGGCCCGTGCCTGCTGCTGCTGCTCGTCGCCACGGGTGAAGATCACTGGGCGGTAGGAGCTGCCGCGATCGCAGAACTGGCCGCTACCGTCGAAGGGATCGACATTGCGCCAGTACGAGCGCAGCAGAGTCGCGTAACTGAGCCGCGCCGGATCAAAGCGCACCCGCACCGCCTCCTGATGGCCCGTGCCACCGGCGGACACCTGCCGGTAGGTGGGATTGCGCAGGCTGCCGCCGCTGTAGCCGCTCACCGCATCAACCACGCCGGGGAGATGTTCCAGGTCGTGCTCCAGGCACCAGAAGCAACCGCCGGCGAACACCGCCTCGGCCGTGCCCTTCGCGCTCGCCGCTGCCGGCGCCTTGGCCAACACCGGGTCAGCCTCTGAGGCAACCGCGGGGCTGAGCGGCAGCAGAAGCAGAAGCCCCAGCAGCAGGCTGGCCAGCAGCGCGTTCAGGCGAGCGGGGAACTGACTCATGCCGAGGCGGCTGCAGGGAAGCTATCCAGGATGGCGGCGGCGGCACGCCGGGTGACGCCCGGTTCACCGAGGGCCTGGCGCAGGCGTGCGTAGCCCTCCGTGATCCGATCGCGGGCCTCGGCCGACTGCAGCAGCGGCAGCGCTTCGGCCACGATCGCCTCGGCCGTGAGCTGATCCTGCAGAAGTTCCGGCACGAGCCGCTCGCCCAGCACCAGATTCACCGGCGAGATGTGATCCACCTGGAACTGCAGCAGGTGGCGCGCCAGCCAGGCGGTGGGGCGGCTCACCCGGTAGCCCACCACCTGCGGCACGCCGCGCAGGGCCAGCTCCAGATTCACCGTGCCCGATTTGTTCAGCGCCAGGTCGGCGGCGGCGCACAGCACCGGCCGCAGCCGGTCCGCCTCGGCGGCCGGCACCACCCGTGCCTGCACACCGGCCTCCGCCAGCATCGCCGCCAGCACCGGCTCAAAGCTGCTTTGCCCCGCCGGCACGATCACGCTGAGGCCTGGGCAGCGCCGCTGCAGCTCCGCCGCCGCCGCCGCCAGGGGCGGCAGCAAGTAGCGGAGCTCCTGGCTGCGGGAGGCAGGCAGGAGGAGCAGCAGGCGCTCATCCGGCTGCAGCCCCAACTCGGCCCGGGCCTGATCGCGGCTCGGCAGCGCTGCCAGGGTGTCGAGCAGGGGGTGGCCCACCCAGGTGACCGCCGCACCACGGGCCCCATAGAAGCGGGCCTCCTCTGGAAAGATGGCCAGGATGCGGTCGGTGAAGCCGATCAGGCGTGTGGTGCCGCCATCGCCGATGCGGAAGGCCCACTCCTGGGGAGCGATGTAGTAGGTGATCGGCACCCTGGGCAGCTGGCGACGGATGCGCAGGCCGAGGCTGATGTTGGCGCCCATGTAGTCGATCAGCACCACGCCATCCGGCGGCGTCTGCCGCAGCCAGCGGTTCACCCGGCGCTGCAGACGCAGCGTGGGCAGGATCAATGGCAGTGCCTCCCACAGGCCGATGGCCCCCATCGGGGCGGTGTTGGCCAGCAGCCGGGCACCGGAGCGCTGCATGCGCTCTCCGCCGAGGGCTGTGATCTCCAGCTCCAGGCCGCGCTGTTCGGCCTCGGCCCGAAGCGCCTGCACCAGCAGGCCCCCCTGCAGATCACCGGATACCTCGCCGGTGCTGATCAGCAGCCGCCTCATCCGCGCCCGGCGGGCAGGGGGCCGCGACGTCCAGGGCCGATCGAAGCCTCAAGGAAGCTCACCAGGGTTTCTGCGGGGGGTAGCAGCTGCTGCTGCCGCACCGCCCGCAGAGCATCGGCCAGCACCGCCTCACCGCGGTAGAGCTCCGCCCATACCTCCTGCAGCTGGCGGGCCTGGGCACCGCCATCGAGGTCCCCCAGACCGCTGCGCTTGATGCCGATGCGATTGAGGCCCCGCAGTCGACCTGGATGACCCTCCACGATCGCGTAGGGGGGCACATCGCGGTCGATGCGGCTCATGCCGCCCACCATCGCCATCGTGCCGATGTGCACAAACTGATGGATACCGAGCACACCGCCGATCACGGCCCGGTCGCCGATCACCACATGGCCGGCAACAGCCACACCATTGGCGATCACGATGCGGTCGCCCAGATGGCAGTTGTGGCCAAGGTGGCTGTAGGCCATCAGCAGGTTGCCATTGCCGATCCGGGTCTGTTCACCCTCATGGGTGGCGCGGTTGATGGTCACGCATTCGCGGATGGCGTTGTCATCGCCGATCACCACCTCGGTGGAGGCGCCGTTGTACTTGAGGTCCTGCGGTTCGGCACCGATGCAGGCCCCGGGGAAGATGCGGTTACCGCGGCCCAGGCTGACGCGACCATCGAGCACCACATGGGGGCCGATGCGACTGCCGGCTCCGATGCGCACCTCCGGGCCGATCACGGCATAGGGTCCGATCTCAACGTCGGCATCGATCTGCGCCTTGGCGTCCACCACCGCCGTGGGGTGGATGCGGGTACCGGTGGCAGGGGAACTGGTCATGGCGGCGATCAGTCGACCAGGGAGAACATCAGCTCTCCGGCGCAGACCAAAGCACCATCCACGTGGGCTTCCGCCTTGACCTTGCCGAAGCGCTTGCGCTTGAGACTGAGCAGCTCGCAGCTGATCACCAGCTGATCGCCGGGCACCACCGGCCGGCGGAAGCGCACCCCATCGATACCGGCGAACACGAACAGCCCCTTGGGCAGATCCGGCATCTGGGTAACGATCAGGCCCCCCACCTGGGCCATCGCCTCGACGATCAGCACGCCGGGCATCAGCGGACGCCCGGGGAAATGACCCTGGAACTGGGGCTCATTGAGGGTGACGTTCTTGATCGCCACGGCCCGCTTGCCGGGCTCATGCTCCAGGACCCGGTCCACCAGGGCGAAGGGATAGCGGTGGGGCAGCAGTCCCTGGATCTGCTCGCTGGTGAGCACGGGCGGCGCTGAGGATGCGGTCAAGGGATCAGGGGAGATGACGTCAGAGCCGCCGCCAGAGCCGTGTGCAGCCCATGGGAGCCACGGAAGGCGAACACCTGTGCCTGGGGCAGACCCGCCAGGGCGAGATCCCCCAGCAGATCCAGGAGCTTATGGCGCACCGGTTCATCGGCAAAGCGCAAGGGCGG
>CAIZNP010000309.1 GCA_903934375.1 uncultured Synechococcaceae cyanobacterium | reverse complement strand
GCGCATCTGCCACCCCCCCCTGGAGGGAGACAAATGGCGGGAGAAAACCGGCTCCGATCCCAAGAACTGGCCCTGGAGTTACCACAACGGCGGCCACTGGCCGAGCCTGCTCTGGTATCTGGGCGGCGCAATCCTGCTGCATGAGCAGCGCCATCCCCAGGCCGATGTGCTGCTGATGGGGCAGATGCGGGCCATGCTCGAGGAGTGCTACTGGATGCAGCTGAACCAGCTGCCGCGCCAGCAGTGGGCTGAATACTTCGACGGCCCCACCGGCACCTGGGTGGGGCAGCAGGCACGCACCTACCAGACCTGGACGATCGTCGGCTTTCTGCTGCTGCACCATCTGCTGCGGGTGGACCAGCAGGACGTGAACCTGCTGGACATCAACCGGGACTGAGCTCGTCACTGAGCGGGCTCGGATGAGCCGCAGCAAACGCTGGCCAATAAAAAACCCCGGCCTTGGCCGGGGTTTCGTCTTGATCTGTTTCAACAGCTGTCCGTCGCGGGGTGCTGATCAGAACAGACCGAGGGTCAGGGACTTGTCGATCGGCAGTGCGGCACCAATACCTAGGTAGATGGCGAACAGAGTGCCAAACAGGAAGGCGGCCATGGCCACCGGCCGACGGAAGGGGTTCTGGAACTTGTTGAAGCTCTCGATGAAGGGGATCAGCATCAGACCCAGGGGGATCATCGTCTGCAGGGCGATGCCCAGCAGCTTGTTCGGCACCACCCGCAGAATCTGGAAGACGGGGTAGAGGTACCACTCCGGCAGGATCTCCAGAGGCGTGGCGAAGGGATCAGCCTTGTCGCCGAGCATGGCGGGGTCGAGAACAGCCAGGCCGACCACGCAGGCGATGGTGCCCAGGATGACCACCGGGAAGATGTAGAGGAGGTCGTTCGGCCAGGCGGGCTCGCCGTAATAGTTGTGGCCCATGCCCTTGGCCAGTTTGGCCCGCAGCTTGGGATCGCTCAGGTCGGGCTTCTTGAGGATGTGCATGAGGGGGGACCGGTGGGGTGGCCTGTGGTGTTCCCAGTGGTGGAAGGCTAGAAACCGCCCTGGGGCCGGCGGAATGGCCTGAGGTGATCAGGGCCGGGATCGCAACAATCCGCAATCCCAGCCTGCACCCTGATTCAGAGGGGACCGGAGATGCCTTGCTTCCGGATCATCAGGAAGTGGATGAGCATGAACACCGCCAGCAGCCAAGGCATCACAAAGGTGTGAAGGCTGTAGAAGCGGGTCAGGGTCGACTGGCCCACGCTCTCGCCGCCGCGCAGCAGCTCCACCATGAAGTCGCCGACAACGGGGACAGCAGCGGGAACGCCGGAAACGATCTTGACGGCCCAGTAGCCGAGCTGATCCCAGGGGAGGGAGTAGCCGGTGACGCCGAAGGACACAGTGATCACGGCCATGGTGACCCCGGTGATCCAGGTGAGCTCGCGGGGGCGCTTGAAGCCGCCGGTGAGGTACACGCGGAACACGTGCAGGATCAGCATCAGCACCATCATCGAAGCGCTCCAGCGGTGCACGGAGCGGATCAGCCAGCCGAAGCTGACGTCGGTCATCAGGTACTGAACCGAGGCGTAGGCCTCAGCCACCGTCGGCTTGTAATAGAAGGTCATCGCGAAGCCGGTCGCGAACTGGATCAGGAAGCAGACCAGCGTGATGCCGCCCAGGCAATAAAAGATGTTGACGTGGGGCGGCACGTACTTGGAGGCGACGTCGTCGACGATCTCCTGGATGTCGAGGCGCTCGTTGAACCAGTCGTAGACCGAGGCGGTGACGGGCGAGGACTTTCCGCCGGCGGCGGGGGAGGAGTTCGCCATGCAGCGAGGGAGTTTGGTTGGCAGAGTCTACCGATCACCTCGGACCCCCCGTGAGCGCTCCGTCGCCGTTCGTCAAGGCGCCCAAGGGCCCAGTCGCCGCCAGGGCTGACTGCCGCCGGAAGCTGGTGCTGGCCGTATGGCTGAAGCGTGTGGCCACCGGGCTGCTGCCGCTCCTGCTCAGTGGCATGGCGATCGTCGCCAGCGGGTCGCCGGCCCTTGCCCTCAACGATGCCCAGCAGCTGGTGGTGGAGAGCTGGCGACTGGTGAACCAGAGCTACGTGGACCCGCAACGCTTCGAGGCGATCCAGTGGAAGCGACTGCGCCAGAGGACCCTGGAGCGCCCGATCCAGACCAGCAGCGACGCCTACGACGCCATCGACGCCCTGCTGGGCCCCATCGGCGACCCCTACACCCGCCTGCTGCGGCCGGCCGACTGGTCCGCCCTGCGCTCCAACACCCAGGGCAGCGTCAGCGGCGTCGGCCTGCAACTGGGGCTGCGCGGCGAGGATCCGGCGATCGTGGTGATCGCCCCACTGGAGGGATCACCCGCCGCCGACGCGGGCATCGCCTCCGGCTGGGAGGTGCGCCGGGTGGATGGCCAACAGGCGGCCGAGCTTGGTCTGGAGGCCACGGCGGCGCGGCTGCGAGGAGTGGCCGGCACGCAGGTGCTGCTGGAGCTGGTGCCGCCTGGCGAGCGGCCGCGGGAGCTGGATCTCACCCGGCGCCAAGTGGATCTGCAGCCCGTGCGTAGCCGCCTGATTGAGCGCAACGGCCACCCGATCGGCTATCTGCGCATCACCCAGTTCGCTGAACCGGTGCCGGCCCTGGTGGCCGCCCGGCTGGAGACGATGCAGCAGCAGGGGATCGACGGCCTGGTGCTCGACCTGCGCAACAACTCCGGCGGACTGGTGAGTGCCGGGCTCGCGGTGGCCAATGCCCTGCTGGATGGCGCCCCGATCGTGGAGACGGTGAACCGCGAAGGCTTCGCCGATGCCCAGCAGGCGGGGCCTGGCCAACTCTTCGGCGGGCCGATGGTCACCCTGGTGAACGGCGGCACCGCCAGCGCCAGCGAGATCCTGGCGGGTGCCCTTCAGGACGACAGCCGCTCGCCGCTGCTGGGCAGCCGCACCTTCGGCAAGGGTCTGATCCAGACCCTCATCGGTCTGGGCGGCGACGGCAGCGGTCTGGCGGTGACCGTGGCCCGCTACGTGACCCCGAGCGGCCGGGACATCCAGAACCTGGGCATCGAGCCGGACCGGCTGCTGTCGCAACCGGAACCGCTCAACCCTGGCGGCGACCACGACGGCTGGCTGGATGCCGCCCTTGATGCCCTGGAACGCCAGCTGCAGAGCGGCGAGGCGAACCGATGAGCCAGCGCACTTATCACGAC
Source organism: uncultured Synechococcaceae cyanobacterium (assembly GCA_903934375.1). Classification (GTDB taxonomy): domain Bacteria; phylum Cyanobacteriota; class Cyanobacteriia; order PCC-6307; family Cyanobiaceae; genus Vulcanococcus. The sequence continues at coordinate 26,514 of CAIZNP010000309.1, read as the reverse complement.
CCGCTGCATGGAGCGATCAGCCTCGATCGGCAACGTCCGGCCGAGGCGTTGGTGATCGATCTGATCGACACGGCGCCGTTCCAGCGGCTGCGACGCATCCGCCAGCTGGGGCCGGCCTACCTCACCTTCCATGGCGCCGAATCGAGCCGCTTCACCCATTCGCTGGGGGTGCTGCAGCTGGCACGCCAGGCCCTGGCCAGCCTGGTGCGTCAGGCGCCGGAGCTGGAAGCGGAGGAGGGACTGCTCTATGCAGCAGCTCTGCTGCACGACCTGGGCCATGCCCCCTTCAGCCATTCCGGCGAGGAGATGTTCGGCCTGCACCATGAAGGCTGGTCGGGCCGGCTGATCCGCGAGCATCCCGCCCTGCGCGATCGGCTGGAGGCCTTCGCGCCCGGCCTGGCGGATGCCGTGGCCGATCTGCTGGAGCACGGCCGTTGCCACCAGCCGGCGATCAAGGCGCTGGTGAGCAGCCAGCTGGACTGCGACCGGCTCGACTACCTGCTGCGCGACAGCTACAGCACCGGCGCCAGCTACGGCCGACTCGACCTGGAGCGGATCCTCGCCAGCCTCACCATCGCCCCCGATGGCGGTCTGGCGGTGCACCCCAAGGGCCTGATGGCGGTGGAGCACTACCTGGTGGTGCGCAACCTGATGTACCGGAGCGTCTACAACCACCGGCTCAATGTGGTGTGCAACTGGCTGCTCAGCCAGACGATCGCCGTCGCCCGGCGGCTGGGGCCCCAGCAGGTGTGGGCCGACGCCGTGCTGGCCCGCTGGCTCTGGCAGCCAGAGCAGCTCGACATCGACACCGTCCTGGCCAACGACGACATCCGCACCGGCTATCACCTGCAGCGCTGGCGCGAGGAGGGTCCGGCCCCGCTGCAGGAGCTGTGCCGACGGCTGCTGGAGCGCCAGCTGCTCAAGGCCACGGATGTGAGCGCCCTCGAAACGCAGCAACGGCTGAGCCTGCTGGCAAGGGCGCGACACCTCAGCGAGGCAGCCGGATTTGTGGCGGACCTCTGCTGCGGCCTGCATCAACAGCAGAACCGTGGCTACCACCCCTACAGGGGGGGGCTGCGCCTCTGGGATGGGCGGCAGCTTGCCGGCCTGGAGCAGCGCTCGGCCCTGGTGCGCAGCCTGATCGAGCCCACCGAGATCGCCTGGCTGATCCACCCGGCCGAGGTGAGCCGCGAGCTGCGGCGGCAACTGACCCTGGATGGCGGCGGGGGGCCTGCCTAGCCTCCAAGCATGGTCGCAGCACCCGCCCCGCAACGTTTCCGTCTGGCGCCGCTCGCCCGGGCGATGGCCTCCCCCCTCGAGGAAGTGCAGCACCAGCTCGCGGCGGGACCGCCAGCCGGCATGGCCGAGCTGGCCTGCTCCGACAGGCCCCTGACCATTGGCGAGCTGCGGGCAATCGTCGAAAGGCTGGCGGCGGCGGGGCTGACGCTGCAGGTGGTGAGCGCCCTCGAACCCCAGACTCTGGTGCCGGCAGCGGCACTGGGACTGATCACCTGTCTGCAGGAGGAACCGGGACTGGTGTCGCAGCCGGAGCCGGTGGGCGGTGCCGGCCTGAGCATCCACCGCGGCACCCTGCGCTCCGGCGATCACCTGCAGGTGAAGGGGCCGCTGCTGGTGCTGGGCGATGTGAATCCGGGGGCACGGGTGAGCGCCGGCGGCGATGTGCGCGTGTGGGGGCGGCTGCGGGGCGTGGCCCATGCCGGTTGCCACGGCGATCGCAGCGCCCGGATCGTGGCCCTGCAGCTGCGGCCACTGCAGCTACGCATTGCTGAAGCGGTGGCCCGCGGACCGGAGGATCTGCCACCGGCAGGCTTCTGCGAGGAGGCGGTGCTGCTGGACGGCACGATCGCGATCCGGCCCGCGGAACCGAACTGGACGCTGGCGCCGGAGAGCTGACGACGAGCTCGGCTCAGCGATTGACCAGCCCCAACCCACCCAGCAGCCCCGCCACAGCCATGAACCACAGGGGCGAGAGGCGCGTGCGCAGCATCAGCACACACACCAGAGCAGACACGGCGTAGGCAGGGGTGTCGTGGTCGGAGATGCGCAGGATCTTCAGGCCCACGGCGAACAGGATGCCGAGGGTGATCGGCCCCATGCCCCGCTCGAAGGCCACCCGCCAGGGGGAATCACGAAGTCGGCTCCAGCCCAGGGAGGCCGCCACCATCACCAACGTGGAGGGCAGCAGGATCGCCGCCTCCGCCGCCACACCGCTGAGCACGCCCCACAGGGGCCCCTCCCGTACCGCCGCCCCCATGCCCAGCAGGCCGACGATCATCGAACTGGGGCCGGGGGCCGCCTCAGCGATGGCGTAGATGTCGGCGAACTGGCGCGAGCTCAGCCAGCAGTACTGATCAACGGCAAGGTGGTGGTATTCGCTCAGCAGGGTGTTGCCACCACCCAGGGAAAACAGCGACAGGCTGAGGAAATCCCAGATCACCGCCAGCAGATTGCGCCAGTCGCCGAGATGGACCGGCGTGCAGGCCTGCGCGGCCGCCTCTGCCGCCTGCGCTGTGAGGCTCATCGCTGACGTGGCCAGTACCAGGCCATGGCCAGCGGACCGGTCACCAGCACGAGCGGAATCAACCGCACGTGGAACACCGACATCGCCAGAAAGCTGGCGGCCGCCAGCAGCATGGCCACCGGATCGCGGTTGTAGCCGCCGACCAGCTTGAAGCCCATCGACAGGGCCATGCCGGCGGACGCGGTGATCACCCCGGCCAGCACCCGGTCCACCGCCATCACCATGTGCAGCTCGAAGTAGGCCAACCCGAGCAGCAGCAGCACGCTGAACGGCAGCAGCAGCATCCCGGCCAGAGCCACCAGCGCACCGCTGAGGCCGTGGAAGCGGCTACCGATGTACACGGCCATGTTGATCTGATTGGGCCCGGGGAACAGGCGCGCCACGGTGAGGCCGGTGATGAAGGCCTCGTTGTCGAGCCACTGGCGCTCCTCCACCACGATCCGCTGACTCCAGGCCGAAAGGCCGCCGCCGAAGGAGGAGAGGGCCACCTGCTGCATGCCCATGAACAGCTCCCGATGGCTCGGGCGCCGCGGCGACGCCAGGCCCGGTGCGGCATCTGAGCCGGCAGCAGCGGGGTCGAGACCCATCAGTTGTGCACGAAGTGGGGATCGGGCGGCAATTCGCCCGCCTCGTGATACGTGGGATCGAGGGGGTCGGGGGCGCTGTATTTCTGCGCGGCCTTCCAGTCGGCCGTGAAGATGTCGCGCAGGCGGGCCACCACCTCAGGGGCATCCACCTCGATGCCCAGCTCCCGGCGCACATCAAAGGCGCTGCGGTCGATGTTCATCGAGCCCGTGAGGGCGGCGGTTTCGTCAACCAAGATCAACTTGGCGTGCAGCTTGAGCTGCTTCTGCCGCCGGATCTTGACGCCGAAACGCTCCATCATCCGCAGGGAGCTGAAGGTGTCGAAGATGTCCCAGTCGCTGATGCCGTGCTTGCCACCACAGAGCACGCGCACCTTCACCCCACGCTCGCGGGCCGCCACGATCCGCTCAAGGATCACCGCATCCACGAACTTGGGATGCTGGATCCAGAGGGTGGTGGTGGCCGAATCGATCACCCGCGCCATCTGACCACGGCTGTGGAAGCTGCTCCAGACCAGCCCCACATCCAGGCGCGGCTCGAAGAAACGGCGTTCCCAGTCGGCCTCGAAGCCGGCGATGACCTCATCGATCACCTGCGGATCGTGGCTGATCACGCCGTAGTCGCGGGTCTCGGTGAAGTACTTGTCGGCGAAGTTGAAGGTGGCGATCAAGGCGGCATGGCCGTCGATCACCATCGACTTCTCATGGGTCACCGGGAAGGCCTCGCTGGTCCAGGCCACGGCGATGCCCCATCCCTGCAGCAGGGCGTAGGCCTCGTCGTTCCAGCGGTCACCCCCGGACGTGTGGGGGTTGAGCATCACCCGCACGCTCACACCGCGCTGATGCGCCCGCAACAGCGCCTGCTCCACAACCTCGCTCTGCAGCTTGAACTGCTTGAGCAGCAGCTGGTCACGGGCCTGATCGATCAGGTCCACCACCGCTGCGCCGCCGTCATCGGGCATCACCAGCAGGCGCTGACCGGAGCAGGGGACCTCGCTCATGGCGAACCGACAGGGATGCGCACGTTCTAGATCCGGTCGCCCGGACCGCCCAGTGCAACCGACACGTGCAAGCCGAAGGATCCGGCCTACCCTGCCCGGACCTCCAGGCGTGCCGTGACCAGCTCCGCGACCCGCACCATCCTGATCTGCTCCGGCAAGGGTGGTGTGGGCAAGACCACCCTCACCGCCAACCTCGGCATCGCCCTGGCCCGGCTCGGTCAGCGCACGGCCGTGCTCGATGCCGACTTCGGCCTGCGCAATCTCGACCTGCTGCTGGGTCTGGAGAACCGCATCATCTACACCGCCCAGGAGGTGCTGGCGGGCAGCTGCCGGCTGGAGCAGGCGCTGGTGAAGCACAAGCAGGAGCCGAAACTGGCCCTGCTGCCCGCGGGCAACCCGCGCATGCTCGAGTGGCTGAAGCCCGAGGACATGCAGCAAATCGTCGCCATGCTCGGCGAGCTGCATGATGTGGTTCTGATCGACTGCCCCGCCGGCATCGAGGACGGCTTCAAGAACGCCATGGCGGCAGCGCGCGAAGCGATCGTGATCACCACACCGGAAGTGTCCGCAGTGCGGGACGCCGACCGCGTGATCGGCCTGCTCAACACCAACGGCATCAAGCCGATCCAGCTGGTGCTGAACAGGGTTCGGCCCAAGATGATGGCCAACCAGGAGATGCTGGCGGTCGACGATGTGACCGAGATCCTGGCCCTGCCGCTGCTCGGCCTGGTGCTCGAAGACGAGCAGGTGATCGTGAGCACTAACCGCGGCGAACCGCTCACCCTCAACGGCAGTCAGTCGCCTGCAGCGCAGGCCTACGCCAACATCGCCCGCCGCATCTGCGGTGAAGAGGTGCCGCTGATCGATCCGGCCAAGGTGCGCCAGGGGCTGCGGGCCAAGCTGGGCCGCCTGATCCAAACCAAGATCTTCTGAACTGATGACCCTGCGCGACTTCGTCAACAAGCTGCTCGGTCGTCAGCCCGCCAGCGCCACAACGGCACGCGAGCGGCTGCAGCTGGTGCTCGCCCACGACCGCAGCGATCTCAACCCCGAGCTGCTTGAACAGATGCGCCGCGAGATCCTCGAGGTGGTGAGCCGGTATGTGGAGATCGATCTGGAAGAAGGTGACGTGAGCCTGGAAACTGAAGACCGGGTCACCGCCCTGGTGGCCAATCTGCCGATCAAGCGGGCCAGAGCCGTGGCCACGGCGCCTGTGGAGCCCGCCAGCGTCTGAGCAGCGCCTCAGTGGCATCTGCGAGGGAATGCTCAGGAGGTCTCCGCATCCCCACGACCATGGCTGAGCGACCGGAAACGATCACCGCGGCCGTCACCGCGGCTGAACAACGGGTGCTGGAGCGGCTCCTGCGCGGCCTGAGCAACCGGGCCATCGCCACCGAGCTGGTGCTCAGCCCCCGCACGGTGGAATCGCACCTTTCGCACCTGCTGGCCAAGACCGGCTGCTCGAGCCGCACGCAGCTGCTGCTCTGGGCCCTGGCAGAACGATAAGCTCGAGCCTGGAGTCCAGGCCCGTCCCGGCTCTCCGTTGCCGGCTTAGCTCAGTGGTAGAGCAGCGCTTTTGTAAAGCGAAGGCCATCGGTTCAAATCCGTTAGCCGGCTTTTCGTTGAAATCTGCTGCTAGGCAGTGGCTGCAGTGGATCCCAGCCTTGAAAGCCAGCCCATTCCACCAGTTTGGTTGATTACGGGTTGACGCATGCGTTGATTGACGGCGGGCAAGGCATGGAAGCCAGTGGGGAGACCCCATTTGAGGCTCACGCCAGTCGCTCACCCCAGACGCAAACCTTCGATGCCCTGCCAACCCAGATAGGGACTCCTGAAAAAGCCAGATCGACTGCAGCGCAACTTGTTTCAGCGATCGAAACCCGATAAACTGGCCGCGTACAGAGCAATTGACGATTGCTACAACTGCTGAACGCTGCAGATGTACCGAAAACACCATAACGGTCAGCTCTCAATCGAAGAATTCCATGTGCCTTTTGGTGGCACGTTGGACCCGGACAATCGCTGGGTGCTCTTCTCCAGGCTGATGCCATGGGAAGAGCTGGAAGAAACATATGCCCCTCAGTTCAATCCCACAACTGGCGCCCCTGCCAAGCCTGTCAGGTTGGCGTTTGGCGCGCTATTCATCAAACAGCGGCTTGGCCTGAGCGATGAGGAAACCGTCGAGCAGATCCGAGAAAATGCTTACATGCAGTTTTTTCTTGGCTTTGCGGGCTATTCCAGCAAGGCGCCATTTGATCCATCGATGATGGTTCATTTCCGAAAGCGATTCTCGGAGGAAGATCTCAAACGGATCAACGAACTCATTGCCGAACGAGGTAAGGCCATGGTGATCGAGGCTATGTCCTCACTCCCAGATGACGACGACTCTGACGACCAAGGTGCTGATGCTGTCAACCAGACATCACTGGACGACTTCGTGAAGCCTGCAGATTGGCCAGAGGACAAGAACTGGGGAACACTCACCATCGATGCCTCTTGCGCGCCAGCCGACATCACCTATCCGACTGATCTGAAGTTGCTGAACGAAGCAAGGGAGTCGACCGAACGAATTATTGATGATCTATGCGACCAGCACATGGACTTTCGCAAACACCGGCCCCGATACGACCGCGGCAAGGCACGTGCTGTTTTCCTTAATGTCGCCAAACAGAAGAAGCCACGACGTCGCAAGATCAAAGCTGCAATACGCCGCCAGCTCGACTATTTGCAGCGAAATCTTGATGCCATTGATGCCTTGATCGCCGCTGGGGCAGGGCTTTCGGGCCTAAAGACACATTGGTGGCAGAAGCTTCTCGTGATCAGCGAGCTGCACCGCCAACAAAGCATCCTGCTGTACGCCAAGACGCGCAGCATCCCCGACCGAATCGTCAACCTGGTTCAGCGACAGGTTCGTCCCATTGTTCGCGGCAAGGCAAGAGCTGCTGTTGAGTTTGGCGCCAAGATTAGTGTTTCCGTGCGCAATGGCTTTGCCTTCCTGCACAGGATCAGCTGGGATCCATACAATGAAGGTGAACACCTGATTCCACAAGCCAAGAAATATAAGCACGAACATGGCTGCTATCCCGAGCGGATCTGCGCCGATCGCATCTATATCACTACCAAGAATCGAAACTTCTGCACCAGGAACAACATACGCCTATCTGGTAAGCGATTGGGCAGGCCGCCGAAGGATCCCGAGATCAATGCGGCTCATAAGCAACAGCTCAGTGCAGACCAACGGAGGAGAAACGAGGTGGAGGGCATCTTTGGATCAGGGAAGCGGAAGTATTCACTACGGCTGATCATGGCTCGGCTGACTAAGGGTGCAGAAACCTCGATCTCTATGGCGTTCCTGGTGATGTGCGCTGAGAAGATCCTGAGGCTCCTTCGCCTCTATTTTGTCACTATTTTAACTTTTTTTCCTCCTGGCAATGGCCAGGCTCCTCCTGGATGGTCCTCAGGAACATTTACCTGCTTGAGACAGCCAAATCTCCTGACACTGCATGACCAAGTTTTCGAGCTGCCTGTCCTCCTTGGTCTTTGGCCGCACTCGAGCAGGCGGCAGTTTTCTTTTTCAGGAGTCCCCAGATAAACCGCCAGGGAAACGCTCACCAGGCCAACCAGCAGGTCGCCTTTGGAGAACAACCACTGTTTGTACCGCTCCAGCGGGGTCAGCACCCGCTCGGGGCCTGCCAGCAGCAGAGTCAACAGCGGTATCAGCAGCAGGCTGCCGGCCGTCTTGATGAACAGAAAGAGGGCGTCGGGTCTAACCACCTCCAAGGCGGCACTGATGGCCAGTAGCAGCGGCAGCGGCATGGCGCAGAACTGATCCAGCTTGCGGGTCCAACCCGGTGGTGCTGCGTCACCATCCTCCTTGTGCAGCAGCTCCTTCATCCCCAGCCCCAGAAGCGCGCCGGCGGCCAGCAGATCCAGACCAGTGCGGTGGCTGGTGCCCTTGTCCATGCTGAGCAACAGCCCATGTCCGACGCTGAGCAGCAGCGTCACCGCAAGGGCGGCTGTGAGCAGCCAGCCGGCCACAAACCATCCTCCGCGCTGCATAGGCCTTGGCCCGAGCAGCAGGAGCAGCAGCAGGCCAATGTGCAGCGGGGAGGCCGATCGCCAGGCCGAAGGCGGCCAGCTCACCAAGCAGGGTGCCCAGGCCCTGGCTTGCGGCCCCAAGATCAGCCATATCGAACATCAAATACGCGAAAATCATCACCCCCTACGACGCATTCGGGAAGCACTGGACGACCGGTTTCGACGATGGGTTGCACAAGTCACGCACTGGGGCCTGGCGCTCCCGTCCGTCGTGTGTGGGGGTGAGGGTGGGCGTCTCTCCCTCAGTCGACGCCGGGGCGCCTATAGGGCGCGAGATTCGCAGGGCCACGCTCCAACAGGCCCTCCTGGGTATGAATGGAGAAATAGTGGGTCAAATTAACCACCAAACCACTCCAGCCAGTCTGGTGACTGGCGCCGATGCCGGCCCCATTGTCACCATGGAAGTACTCATAAAATAGGAGATAATCCTTCCAGTTGGGGTCGCTCTGGAAGGTCTGCTCACTGCCAAACACTGGCCTTAGACCGTCAGCATTGCGCGTGAAGATGGAGACGAGTCTGTGAGCGAGATTCTCAGCGATCTCATAGAGATTTGCCAGCTTGCCGCTGCCCGTCGGGAATTCAATCTTGAAGTCAGGCCCGTAATAACAGAAGTAGACAATCAAGGAGCGAATAATCATAAAGTTCACTGGCATCCAGATCGGACCACGCCAGTTGCTGTTGCCGCCAAAAAGACCCGAATCAGACTCAGCCGGCAGGTATTTAACGACGAACTCCTGTTGATTATGAACAAAGCGATAGGGTTCGCTTTCATGCCGCTTTGAGATGGAGCGAATGCCATAATCCCCGAGAAACTCATCAGGATCGAGCATGATCGCCAGCACACGGCGAAGATTGGCTTCATCCAGGGCTGACATTAGGTGCCGGTTGCCGTAACCCCTGAGCCTGACATCGTGGAAAGAACTGTGTTGATCGGGAAATTTTTTCTTGTGCCAAGGCAGCAGATCACCGAGCTCAGGGATCCCCTCCAGAACATCCTGCTCGAATACATGGACGGCACATAGTGGTATCAGACCGACCATAGAGCTGACTTTCAGACGTGTGGAGCTACCGTCACTTTTGCGGAGTACATCATAGAAAAAGCCATCCTCTTCATCCCACATGCTTTCGCTCGCATTGCGATTGACCATTGCATGGGCAATTGAAAGAAAGTGCCTCATGAACTTGGCTGGGTATTCGCGATACGTTTCATCTTTTCGGACCAGCTCCACAGAGATTTGCACCATGGTCTGGGCAAATAACGCCATCCAGGCCGTGCCATCAGCCTGCTCCAGCCTGCCGCCCATTTCTGGTGATTCAGTGCGGTCAAAAATTCCAATATTGTCGAGACCGAGGAAGCCACCTTGAAACACATTATTGCCGCTGGAATCTTTACGATTCAGCCACCAGGTAAAGTTGATGAGAAGCTTGTGAAAGCTTTCTTTCAGCCACTGATGATCGGCTTGGCCATGGAGCGATGCATCGGTTAAGTAGACAAGAAAGGTCGCCCAGGCGTGCACTGGTGGATTGACATCACCGAAGTTCCATTCATAGGCGGGTATTTGTCCGTTGGGGTGTAAATAGTGGCTGCTCAGCATCAAGCTGAGCTGTCGCTTGGCGAAGCTTGGATCTATATGGGCAAAAGTGGTGGTGTGAAAGGCGAGATCCCAGGCCGCATACCAGGGATACTCCCATTTGTCTGGCATGGAGATAACATCACAGTTGTTCATGTGATGCCACTGCTGATTCCGAAAACCATCCCCGTTAATAAAACCCAGTGGATCAATGCCACGCTGCTGGAGCCAGGGAGCAATGTCGTAGTTGTAGAACTGTTTGGACCAGAGCATCCCTGCCATCGCCTGCCTGAACACAAGCTTCTGCTCAGCACTGAATCCGGCTGGCATCACCCTGGCGTAGTAGTCATCGCAGTCTTGTTTTCTACGATCAAAGATTTGATCAAAGTCGTGATAAGCAGAGTCGTCCTGTGATTCAGTCCTTGACCTGACGAGTCGCAGTTTGATTGTGCTTGAGGCGTTAGCACCAATCGAGAGGTTATAAATCGCGGATGCTTTGGTACCTTGCCGAGCTGGGTTGACGGCTGCCGTCTCGCCATCAACCAAGTAGCGGTTAATGCCACATTTTGCATAGGGGAATTGATTCGGCTTCTGAAAGATGACTTCTGCGTTCGTTTCGTTGTTCGTGAACACCAGTTCATCCGCCTCTTTGCAGTGCAGTGCGAAGTCCCCAAGCTCGGGGTGCGTCGCTTGGATACTGGCTGCAGCTGATTCACCCGGCTTCGCCTTGATCAAGGGTTTCGCGTTGCCGCCCTGTGCCCAAGTGTTGCGACACCAGATGGTTGGCAGAACAGCGAGGCTGGCCGTTTGATCGGAGCGATTGTGGAGCGTGATCTGGATCAGCAGATCGTCCGGATCAGCCTTGGCATATTCGACTTCAACATCCCAGTATTCATTGTTATCAAAAACACCCGTATTGATCAGTTCGTATTCCTGCTCTTGGCGCGTCCTTGCTTTGCTGGTGGCAACAAGTTCATTATACGGAAAGGCATTTTGCGGATATTTGTAGAGGTAACGCATGTAGGAATGCGTTGGCGTTGAGTCCAGGTAATAATAATATTCTTTAACGTCTTCGCCGTGGTTCCCTTCACTGTTAGTCAGGCCAAATAGGCGTTCTTTGATAATCGGATCTTTGCCATTCCAGAGTGCCAAGGCGAAGCACAGAAGCTGGCGGTCATCGCTGATGCCTGCCAGGCCATCTTCTCCCCATTGGTAGGCACGGGATCTGGCCTGATCGTGACTGAAGGATTCCCATGCATTGCCATCGGGGCTGTCGTCCTCGCGGACGGTGCCCCACTGCCTTTCGCTCAGGTAGGGCCCCCACCGTTTCCACGGCTTGTGGCCATGGTCGGACTCAGCCAGGCGCTGGTGCTCAGGCGAGAGGAACTCTGAGGATTGAGCCTGGGACACCGCCATTGGTGATGAACGCTTCGGTCATCAGATCCTTTCACACTACGTGTGGGCTGTTATGGCTGCTACTACCAGTGGTTGCTGTGATGGCAGTACCCACAAGAGGCGTCTGCACGTCGCCGGGGTAGAGGTTCTGTCCCTTCAGGTTGGTCAGTGGCTGACAAGAAGACATGAGGGCGACCAACGGTTGAGCAACAGGCCAACCAATTCGTTGATTCATCGGTTAATTCAGCAGACAATCACACAACACAGACCTGTTGATACACAGTCGATCCACTCTTGAGAGTCATTGCGAAGCGAAGGCCAATGGGTTCATCTCCATCGCCGGCTTACAGACCAGCGCCAGCCGCAGATCGCAACGCTCTGTGGCCAGCCGCCTCGTGAAGTGCAGCCTCGCCCCAGGATGGCGGATCAAGCCAGCCGTGCCCTCAACGGTTGGACGCTGCAAACCAGCCATAGGGCTCGCTTCTGCTGAGGCCTGCCCTCGCACCCGCCAGCCAGGCCCGCCAGCCATGAAAAAGGCCCCGCAACTGCGGGGCCAGGCACTGGCCTTCTGGGCCAGACAATCAAAGAGACGAACGTTTGGTTCCGGTGCTGGGCGTCAGCCCACGCTCCAGACGCCACCGGCGATCTTGACCAAGGGTGCCACCATCGTGGTGCCGGCCAGGAACCAGGCGAAGGCGGCACCGCCGCAGCCGCCCAGCCAGAAGCCGCTGGCGAACTCAGCCCAGCCGGCTTTGGTGAACAGGTCAGCCGGGGGGTTGTCGATGGTGGCGTCGGCAGGCTGCACGCTGGGGCCGAGGCCAGCGGTGCCGTAGATCGACAGACACACCGTCAGGATCGAGACCAGACCCACAGCCGCCAGCAGACCGGCGGTGCTGGCGTACTCGGTGGCACGCAGGGGACCGGTGATGGCGAAGGGGCCGTAGAGGAAGAAGCCATGGGCCATGCCCACTTCCAGACCGCGACGGTTGGGAGAGAGGGCGGGGCGATAGGCCGGCAGGGCACCCAGGAAGGCGCGGCTGAAGTAGCTGCTGTTGACAGGAGTGGCCAGATTGCCGACGCAGGGGTCGGCGACGGGGGTCACGGTCATCGGTCGAACGAAAATGGTTGGCTGGGATGAAGCGCGGACGAGCGCAGCTCAGTCGCGGGCTTCGATCACGTTGAACAGCAGGGCCATGGCCACCGCAGGAGCCAGGATCCCGACAATGGGCACGAACACCGAGGGCATCCAGGCGGCGACGAAGTCTCCGGTCATCAGCGTGGGCCAATACAGCTACCGTCGGCACTGTACGGAGCCCCTCCGGAGCCGCCGTTATGCGGCCGAGGGGGCGACATAAAAGTTCAGACCCACCCGCCCGCTGCCATGACCCAGGCCCTCTCCGGAGCCGCCATCGCTGCCGTGATTGCCGTGTGCTGGCTGCTGGGGCGGCCGCGGCCGAAGATCCTGCGCTCCACCGACACCTCGGCGGTGGCCGCGCTCAACCGCGGGCAGATGGAGCTGGTGCTGGCGGCGTCAGCTGACGCCAATGAAGACCCAGATCTGGGCAGTGCGACTCCGGCGATGGCTGACGGCACGACTCCGTCCTGGCCACGGGATCAGCGGCAACGGGGGATGCTGCTGCGCCAGCTGGAGCAGCAGTTCCTGGCTGGAGGTGAGCCCCGCCGCCAGGCGATTGCCCTCTGTGGCGCCTGGAATCACCGCGACACCCTGCCGCTGATCCGCCGCGGCCTGCGCGACAGCGATCCTTCCGTGGTGGGCCTGGCCGCCGAGGCCATGGCCGCGTTCCGGGGACGCAGCACGGCAGGAGCCTCCGCTCAGCCGACGGCCAAGCCGCCCCGCAACGTTTCGCGCACCCGGTAGATCGGCCGGCCCTGGCTCTCGTGATACGTGCGCATCTGCAGTTCGGCCAGCAGGCCGAAGCAGAACAGCTGCACACCGGCGATCAGCGCCAGCACCGCCACCAGCAGCAGTGGACGCGTGCCGATGTCCGCGCCCGCAAACTTCTGCAGCAGCAGCACCAGGCTGAGCACGAGGCCGACGGCGATCGCGCTGATGCCACCGAAGCCGAACACGTACATCGGCCGGGTGAGGAAGCGCTTCATGAACCAGACCGTGAGCAGGTCCATCAGCACCCGAAAAGTGCGATCGATCCCGTATTTGCTCTGGCCGAACTGGCGCGCGTTGTGGTTCACCTTGACCTCGCTGATCCTGGCGCCCTCGATGAAGGCCAGGGCTGGCAGGAAGCGATGCAGCTCGCCGTAGAGGTTCATGTCCTCCACCAGCTCGCGCCGATAGGCCTTCAGCGAGCAGCCGTAGTCGTGCAGCTTCACCCCGGTCACGCCGGCGATCAGACGGTTGGCGATCCTGCTGGGGAGCAGGCGGCTCACGGCGGCGTCCTGACGCTGATGGCGCCAGCCGCTCACCAGGTCGTACCCCTGCTCGAGCTGCTCCAGCAGCATCGGGATATCGGCCGGATCGTTCTGAAGATCGCCATCGAGCGTGACGATGACGGCACCACGGCTGGCATCGAAACCAGCGGACATGGCGGGCGTCTGACCGTAGTTTCGGCGCAGCAGCACCGCCACCAGCTCCGGGGTGGAGGAGGCCAGCCCACGCAACACGGCAGCGGTGGCATCGGCGGAGCCGTCATCCACCAGCACGAGCTCGAAGCTGCGGCCCAGCGGTCGCAGGGCCGCGAGCAGCCGGTCCACCAGCAACGGCAGGCTCTCCTCCTCATTGAAGAGGGGCACCACGATCGAAAGCTCCGGGTTGGTGGCCGGGCCGGAGGCGGCGTGCATCGTGGCGCTCGGGCTGTCCAGGACCCTAAGCCAGGGCTCCGTCAGGGCAGGGTGGAGCCGTCGTGACAGCGCGCGACCCGCCCGGCGCCGCGCAGCTCGCCGCGGTAGTGAACGCTGACGGGGTCGCTCAGATGGGCATCCAGGCCGTCGATGCCCAGACCGTTGCGGCCATGCTCGCGGCCGGAGCTGTGCAGGTAGCGACCGCGGCCCAGATGCAGCCCCACATGGGTGCAGCGGCGGCGGCTGCCGAAGAAGATCAGATCGCCCGGACGCAGCAGGCTGTAACAGCCGGCTGCCACTGCCACCGACTGGCAGAAACGCTCCTGCTGATAGGCATCCCGCGGGATCCAGATCCCGGCCGCGGCGTACGCGGTCTGGGTGAAGCCGGAACAATCGAAATCGGGGCCCAGGCTGCCGCCCCAGAGGTACTGGTTGGGGCACTGATGCGCCTGCTCAGCGAAGGCCAGCACGGCCGGAATCGCCGCCGCGATCGCCGCGGGATCCAGGAGGCGCTGGCGAGGGGGGCAGCTGGCTGTCGCATGACCAAGCAAAGCCTGGAGGTCCACCCAGCCGGGGTAACCGTCCTCCAGCAGACGGGCACGCAGGCGGGGCTGGCCGGGCCGGGGAGCATCGGGGCGTGGATCCGCGAGCAGCTGCAGGTGACGGCCCGGGGCGGCCTGGCTGGCCAGGCCGGGACCACGCCAGTGGCTGTAGAGATCGAGCGGGGCACTGAGCCGCCAGATGCTCCCGGACCAAGCCAGTTCCGGAGCCAGCGGTGTGCCCTCGGCCAGGCTGCCTAATCTCGCCATTGCCCCCCTTGGCTGTGATGGCGTTCTACTGCCCGGACGTGGCCCTGCAGCAGAGGCTGGAGCAGGTGATCGACGCGCTGGCGGCGGAGGGGCGACCGCGCCTGCGGCAAGAGCTTTCGGTGACCTGGATTCGCTACCCGCGGCCCCTACGCCAGCGGGGCGCCAACGCCACGGACAGCGCCAGCTTCTGGCATGAACCGGTGCCGGGCGCCAGCTGGCGCGGGGATCAGCCGCGCTACCCCGCCAGTGTGGTGAAGCTGCTCTATCTCGTGGCCGCTGAAGCCTGGTTGCAGCGGCAGCTGATCGAGGACGGCGCCGAGCTGCGCCGAGCACTGGCGGACATGATCCGCGACTCGAGCAACGACGCCACAGGCCTGGTGGTGGACCTGCTCACCGGCACCGCCAGCGGCCCGGAGCTGCCCCCTCCTGCCTTCGAGGGCTGGAGCCGCCAGCGACAGCTGATCAACCACTGGTTCGCCGCGCTGAACTGGCCTGAGTGGGCGGGCTGCAACGCCTGCCAGAAAACCTGGGGCGATGGCCCCTACGGCCGGGAGCGCCAGTCCTACGGAGACGGGTTGCAGAACCGGAACCGCCTCACGACTGACCTCACCGCCCGGGTGCTGCATGCCGTGATGGCCGGAGCCATGGTCTCCCCCCCGGCGGACCGACGCATGCAGGAGCTGCTGGGCCGCAGCCTTGACCCGGACGCGCGAGCCTCAGATCCCGAGAATCAGGTGGACGGCTTTCTGGGGGCAGAGCTGCCGCAGGGAGCGCAGCTATGGAGCAAGGCCGGCTGGATGACCCAGGCACGCCACGATGCCGCCTACGTGGAGGTGCCCGAACAGGCGCCCTTCCTGCTGGTGGCCTTCAGCGAGGGCCGCACCTGCGCCGAGGACGACGCGCTCCTTCCGGACCTGTGCAAACTGTTGCTGATCAGCAACCGTTGAAGGCACGCCCTGCTGGAGCGGGAAAGTCTGCGTGAGTGAGAACTATTGAGCACGATGAAATTTGGTTTCCTTCGTATTGCTGATGGACAGGTCGCTTACCCAATCATCTCCGACGCAATCACGCCCGCCTGACCTCTCCTGACAACGCACGGCGGCCGCGAGGAAGCACTGCTTGTGATAGTCAATAATGTCAATACCGAAGTATTTCTCAAAGGCGGCGTTGGTGTGCCCGGGCGATCCCAAGCCACAGCTGCGAACCTGCTTGCTGATGGCGCCAGCAGGGTCTTCACTCATCTGATCACACAGGCGATTAAGCCGATACTCCAGGAGCGCCTGCGTTGCCGTCGTTCTCCTGTGGCGGTCAAACGAGAACTCAATCTGCTCCAAAGGAATGAACAAGTGATCCGCCATCACAGGGATGCAGATCGCTTCGCTGTAGTGCTTAGAGAAATAGCGCACCACTTCTAGAACAACCTGATATTGCTCAAGGCGATGAAGTGGATGGGGCAGGGTTGAGTTTTTCGTAAACTGTCGCCTTTTCTTGCTGTGCACCAGTTGTAGGGCGGAGCCCTATGGTTTCGAAAAAGGCGCTTGTTCTCTTCCACTTATCGCCATTTCTTAACCCTTGGCGATGTTTATGAAGTCTTCGGATCACAAGTTGGGCAAGTCGCATGCCGGAACGCAAACCACGCGCCACTGTGTGGTGGGGCATTGCTCCAACAGGGGAATGAGCAGGGTTGACACCCTGCTTTTTCTTGCATCACATCCTGAGTCCCAACCCCTGACCCGGGCCATGCATCTGCTCTCCTCCTCGATCCCTACAGGCACTGGTCGCTGACGGGGCTGCATGGGTGCCGCACCCCCCGATCAGCAGAATCCCAAGACATAGGGCAACTCGCCTCATCACCGTTGAGCACCTTTCGCCCAGATCCGCTCCAGAGTTCTTCGGAACTCGGCTTCGCTCAGGGGTTTTGCCAGGTCTCGCCTCCGCAGGGTGCTGCCGATCCACCAGATCTGAAGACCGCCAAAGACCAGAGCAAACAGAGCCAGTTGCAGGTATCCCGAGTTCAGGTTGTCCATCACGCTGCCTGCTGCGCCCACTGGTAGCGATCCAGTCCAGGAGCAGGGATCACGAATCCTATTTCCAGGCTGCGAAACAGCAGTGACTGTCCCCTCAGGTTCTGAGTGTTGAAGGTGGCGGCAGTTGCGGGCACCAGCAACGGAGCGTCGATCGGCGCCCAAAGTGCCTCCGCCGCTGGAACGAGACCAGACCCAGCACCAGCAAAACCACTTGACCTCACCCCATCACCACGACCAGTACGGGCGAACTGACCCGCCTGTGGCGACTGCTGCACGCCCTCGTCTGCATCAGCTGTGAGCACTTCCGCTACGCGGTCGGGGACCAGTGCGTCACGGTGCTGACCTGTCCGATTCATCAGGGCCTGATTCCCCAGGGCGAGCACCTTTCGAAGCGGTGTCGTCAGTGGGTGGCTCGGCAGGAGGTCAAGCGTGGATGGTGTCCTGAAGCCGGGTGAGACGTGACTGCATCTGATCAGGATCCCTCGTAGCTGCAAGCGGCGCTGCTCGTGACCCTTCACGGAACAAGAGTGCTCTTGGTAGGGGACGGAAGACCCACGCGCAGACGCCAGCAGTGATGCCCCCCAGGCAATGCCCACAGACCCTTGCTTCAGAGTGAGTTTGGGGGGAACCAGGATGCCCCCCGCTCCCCCAAAAATCCGCCCAAAAGAAGACCGGGCACCCGTGGCGCCAAGGGAGACAGCCTGGTCAGCAAAACTCCGTCCCAGACCGGGATGTTGGGACTCAGGCAGGTCGTGAGACCTGCTGGATCCTTCTTAAAACGGAGAGGGAGGGATTCGAACCCTCGACAAATGTTGCCACCTGTAACTCCTTAGCAGGGAGCCGCTTTCAACCACTCAGCCACCTCTCCAGCGGCTCGCACAGTTTATCAGGCTTCAGGCACCGGGCCCGCCGGCTCGGCCAGCCGCGGCAGACGGTGCTTGAAGCCGCAGAGGATCTCCCAGGGGATGGTGCCGCAGGGCTCACTCCAGGCCAGCGGGTCGATGCGGCTGCCGCCGTCCTCGCCCAGCAGCGTGACCACACTGCCGACCTCAAGCGTGGGTTCGTCGGTGGCATCGAGCACCAGCTGATCCATCGTGATGGCCCCCACCTGGGGGATCGGGCGGCCGGCGAACAGCACCTGCAGGCGGTTGGAGAGCAGGCGCGGCACACCATCGGCGTAGCCGATGCCTACCACCGCCAGCCGCGAGGGGCGCTGGGTGATGAAGCGATGGCCATAGCTGACGCCCACACCAGCGGCCACCTCACGGATCAGGCTGATGCGGGCACGCACGCGCATGGCCGGCTGCAGCTCCAGACCAGCGCCAAGATGTTCCGCCGGACGGTGTCCATACAAGGCCAGGCCGACACGCACGAGGTCGTAATGCAGCGCGGGACTGCGCAAGGTGCCGGCGGAATTGGCCAGATGGCGGCAACCAGGATCGAGATCCTGCTGCTGCAGGGCACCGAGCACCTGCTCGAAGCGCTGACGCTGTGAGTGCGTGAGCGGGTCTTCCCCCTCACCAGGCGCATCGGCATCCGCGAGGTGGGAGTACACACCAGCCAGCTGAACCGCCTCCAGACCACTGATCGCCGCCACCAGACGCGGGCCGTCCTGCCAGGGGGCGCCAAGGCGGGCCATGCCCGTGTCGAGCTTCAGGTGCACCGGCATGGAGCGGCCGCTGGCGCTGGCCAGGTTCTGGCAGAGCAGGGCCTCGCGCATGCCGCTGAGGGTCGGCATCAGCCGCCAGTGCAGGCAGGTGCGCAGCTCCTCGGGCTGGGTGAGATTGCCGAGCACCAGAACCGGATGATCAAGCCCCGCCTGGCGCAGCTCCACAGCCTCCTGGAGCGTGGCAACCCCGAAACAGCTGGCACCGCCGGCCGCCGCCGCCCTGGCCACCGGAACGGCACCGTGGCCGTACCCGTCGGCCTTGACGACCGCCATCAGGGTGCTGCCGGGAGCGAGCGTTGCTCGCAGGCGCTGGGCATTGGCCTGAATCGCCGCCTCGCTCACTTCCACCCAGGCCCGCTGGCGCGGATGAGGCCGCAGCTCCGGTGAACCGGCAGCAGGTGAGGGGTCACGCATCAGCCAAGAGTAGGCAGGGCTGCAGTTGCGCCTCGACGGAGCCCCTAGCATGGCTGGGATCAGCGGCACTGCCAGTGGCAGAGCGCCCATGGGCCAGGTCCTGGTTCTCAACGCCTCTTACGAGCCCCTGAACATCACCAGCTGGCGGCGAGCCACCGTGATGCTGCTCAAGGGCAAAGCCGACGGCCTCGAGCATGCCGGCGACCAGATCCTGCGCCAGGGATTCCGGCGCCCCACGGTGATTCGCCTGCGCCAGTTCGTGAGAGTGCCGTTCCGGCCGCTACCCCTCACCCGCCGCAATCTGTTCCACCGCGATGGCCATCGCTGCCAGTACTGCGGCTGCACTGGTGACCGGCTGTCGATCGATCACGTGATCCCCCGCAGCCGCGGCGGCGAGCACAGCTGGGACAATGTGACCACCGCCTGCCTGCGCTGCAACGTGAACAAGGGCAACCGCACACCGCGGGAGGCCGGCATGCTGCTGGCCCGCCAGCCGCGCCGACCGCTGAGCGGTCCCCTGTTCGAGGCCCAGCGCCAGATGGCCAACGGCAGCCATCGCGAGTGGGCCAAATACGTGCAGGGCTGGGAAGCCGCCTGATCAGTCGGCACCGGCGGCCTGCTCGGCCAGCTGCTCGAGTTTGCGCCGCTGATCGGCCGATACGCAGGCGCCGATCAACTCCGCCAGCTGCCCCTGCAGCACCGGCTCAAGCGCGAAGTTGCGACCGAGGCGGTGGTCGGTGGTGCGGTTGTCCTTGTAGTTGTAGGTGCGGATCTTTTCGCTGCGATCACCCGTACCCACCTGCGCCAGGCGGGCGGAGCGCTCCTGCGCACTGGCCGCCGCCAGCTCGCGCTCATAGAGCTTGGCCCGCAGAATCTCCAGGGCGCGCTCGCGGTTCTGCAGTTGTGAGCGCTGCTGGGTGCAGAACACCCGGATCCCGGTGGGCTTGTGCAGCAGGTCCACGGCCGTTTCCACCTTGTTGACGTTCTGGCCGCCGGCACCGCCGGAACGGGCGGTGCTGATCTCCAGGTCGCCCGGGTCGATCTGAACCTCCACTGGATCGGCCTCCGGCATCACCGCCACCGTGGCAGTGGAGGTGTGCACCCGCCCCTGGGATTCGGTGGCCGGCACCCGCTGCACCCGGTGCACACCGGCCTCAAACTTGAGCTGGCTGAACACGCCCTCACCACGGATCGAGAGGATCAGTTCCTTGTAGCCGCCGAGCTCCGCCTCGGAAGCGCTCACGGGCTCCACCCGCCAGCCCAGGCTCTGGCCGTAGCGCTCATACATCCGGGCCAGGTCGCCGGCCCAGATTGCGGCCTCATCGCCGCCGGCACCGGCACGAATCTCCAGCATCACGCTGCGCTCATCGCGGGGATCGTGCGGCAACAGGGCCAGCGTGAGCTGCTGCTCCATGGCTGCGATCTGCTCGCCGAGCTGCGCCAGTTCCTCCTGGGCCAAGGCCTCCATGTCCGGCTCGCCGCGGTGCTCCCTCAGCAGCTCACGGGCCTCCTGCTCCTGCCCGCGCAATCGGTTGAGCCGCTCAAACCCGAGCACCAGCGGTTGGAGCCTGGCCCGCTCGCGGGCGATCGGCTCAAGCCGGGCCGGATCGGCAGCCACATCGGGATCCGCCAGCTGTCGCTCCAGAGTGGCGAAGGTGCGACTGGCGGTTTCCAGCCGTTCACGCAGGAACGAGGCATCCATGGCAGCGGCGATAGCGGCGGGATGGGGTACGGAGCAGCGGGCAACAAAAAGCCGGATGCCCAGGAGCATCCGGCAGATGGGGGCAGACCCGTGGGCTGCTGAAGCGAAAAATCGAAAGCCGGTGGATCAGGCCTCGGCTGCAGCCGCGACCGCAGTGGCAGGCTCCGCCGGAGCAGCCTTTTCGACGTTGGTCGCGCCCATGCCGTATTTGCGCATGAAGCGATCCACGCGACCCTCGGTGTCGAGGATCTTCTGGGTCCCGGTGTAGAAGGGATGGTTGCCGCTCCACACGTCGACGTGGAGCTCGGGGCTGGTGGAGCCGGTGGTCATCACCACCTCCCCGTTGCAGATCACCTTGGCATCGGGATACCAGGTGGGATGGATGTCGGCCTTCGGCATGACGGATACGGAACGGTGGTGCGGAGGCTGGATCAGCGCTTGGAGAACTGAGGCGCCTTACGGGCTTTCTTCAGGCCGTACTTGCGACGTTCCTTGGCGCGGGGGTCGCGGCTGAGGTGGCCTTCGGTCTTGAGCGGCTTGCGGTTCTCGGTGGAGAGCTCGCACAGCGCCCGGGCGGCACCCTGCTTGATGGCGTCGGCCTGACCGGTGAGTCCGCCGCCGCGCACATTCACCAGCAGGTCGTACTCGGCGGCCAGACCAAGGGTCTGCAGGGGGGCCTTCACAGCCGACAAGTAGGCCGGGTTGTAGTTGAGGTAGTTGTCGCCGGGGCGACCATTGATGGTCACGGCACCGGTGCCGGGAACCACACGAACACGGGCGACGGCGGTCTTACGACGGCCGGTTCCCCAGTAGACGACAGTGTTGGTGCTCATTGGGCGGAAGCGGCGGGATCGAGCGCGAGGGCCTTGGGTTGCTGGGCGGCATGGGGGTGCTCAGCACCCTTGTAGACCTTCAGCTTGCGGAACAGCTGGCGACCGAGGGCGTTGTGGGGAAGCATCCCCTTCACAGCCTTCTCGATGATGCGCTCGGGCAGGCGGGCCTGAAGGGCGGCGAAGCTCTCGGTCTTCATGCCGCCGGGGCGACCCGAGTGGCGACGGTAGACCTTCTCGGTGAACTTGTTGCCGCTCACCTTCACCTTCTCGGCGTTGATCACGACGACGAAATCGCCGGCATCAATGTGGGGGGCGAAGTTGGGATTGTTCTTGCCTCGCAGCACCGATGCCACCTCGCTGGCAAGGCGGCCGAGGGTCTGATTCTCCGCATCAACCAGAAACCACTGGCGTGTGGAGGAATCCTGAGGGGGGACGAGGGTCTTGTTCATCGCACCGGCGGGCCGGATCGGATAGCGCTCGCTCGTTCAGAGGATCGCCGGGTCAGAACTGACCGCAGACGGACTGAGCGAACGGAGCTGGACAGGGTCTGGACGGGAACGGCAGGGGCACCCGATAGGCGGGTGACGGAAGCTCGTGAAGCGACCCTACCGCTTCGCCTGCCGCCATCCCGGAGGACGACGTGGGCAACAGAGGGAGAGCGGGCGCCTCAATGAGGGTGAGCCCCCTTGCGGGGACAGACCTGGCCGCCCCTGACAGGGACGGACCTTCTCGCTGGCTGCAGCATCAGCCGGGATCAAGAATCCCAGCCGGAACTGACAGTGAGCCCTGGCTGACCACCCGGCGGGACCAGCCTCTCAGCTGATCGGGCCCGGCGGCGGAGCATCAGAGCACTCCAGCAAATACCGCGGTTGGCAATCATACCAGGCGGATGTTGGGAACACAGCTTCGGGGTAGCCCACCCGCAGCAGGCAGAGCCCCTGGGGGGGAGCTGCCTCCTTCACCTCCTGACGGGCACCCGTGCGCCAGCGCCGCTCGAACGTCTCCAGGCTGAGCCGTCCCTCGCCGAGGGCCACCAGCTGGCCCATCACCAGGCGGACCATGCCGTAGAGGAAACCCGAGGCCTGCAGTTCCACCTCGATCAGATCGCCGCGGCGCACGAGGCTCACCTCCTGCAGGGTGGTGCGGGAGTGGGATCGGGAGCTGCCGGCGCGTTCGAAGGCGGCGAAATCGTGTTCACCGAGCATGCCCTCCAGCGCCTGGCGCATCAGGCCCTCATCAAGACGCACCTGATACCGCTGCCAGCTCCAGGGGGCCAGGAACAGATTCGGGCTGCGGCCGTTGTAGAGGGTGTAGCGGTAGCGGCGATAGCAGGCGGAGAAGCAGGCATGCCAGTCGGCGGGCACCGCCGCCGCCGCTCGCACGCGGATGCTGGCCGGCAGGCGACCGTTCAGGGCAGCCGGCCAGCGGGCGGCGGGGATCGGTCCAGCCGCATCGAAGTGCACCACCTGGCCAGCGGCGTGCACGCCGCTGTCGGTGCGGCCTGCTGCCACCACCGTGGCGGGTCGATGCGGATCGAGCTGGGCCAGGGCCGCTTCCAGCGTCTCCTGAACGCTGGGATCACGGGGCTGGCGCTGCCAGCCGCAGTAGACGCCACCGTCGTACTGCAGGCAGAGGGCGATGCGGCGCAGGGACGAGGCACCTTCCGGGGCTGGGGCCGGGGCGGGTGCCGGGGCCGGGGCGGGGGCAGGCGCCACAGGAGCTGACCGGGTCGGATCCGGGCGGGGCATCAGGCAACGAAACGGTGGGATCCAGAGCGCGGGATCACCAGCAGAAAGCCGCACCGTGCCTGGAAGGCCGATGCGGCAGTGAAGATCGCGAGGCGACGCCAGTGACGAACCTGGGCCGCAGCCTCAGACCAGCTCGATGATCGCCATCTCGGCGTTATCGCCGCGGCGGGGCACAGTGCGGATGATGCGGGTGTAGCCACCATTGCGCTCGCCGTAGCGCTCCTGCGCCTTGTCGAACAGGGCGTGCACCAGCTGCTTGTCGTAGATGTAGCCAATGGCGCGACGACGGGCAGCCAGGCTGCCGTCCTTGGCCAGGGTGATCATGCGCTCGGCCTCGTCACGCAGAGCCTTGGCGCGGGCCTTGGTGGTGGTGAGGCGGCCTTCGCGGATCAGCTGGGTGGTGAGAGCACGCAGCATCGCTTTGCGTTGGTCGGCGGGGCGTCCCAACAGGGGGACTCGGCACTGGTGGCGCATGGCTGGATCAGGGGAGGGGGATCTGGTCTGAGTAAAACGCTCGCGGTGTCGCCCTGAATCAGGCGCTGGTGCGGCTCTGGGGCAGGGAGATGCCGATGCGCTCGAGAGCCTCGATCACCTCATCGGCAGACTTGGAGCCGAAGTTCTTGATCTCCAGCAGGTCTTCGTAGCTGAAGCCCATCAGGTCGGACACGGAGTTGACCTGGGCGCGCTTCAGGCAGTTGTAGGCCCGCACGGAGAGGTTGAGCTCTTCGAGTGGGATCTGGGCTTCGGCCGAGGGTTCGGGCTCCAGGCCCGGCTCGTCCACCATGGTCAGGCTGGCCAGGGGCTGGAACAGAGCGATCAGCTGGTTGGCCGCCTGGGCCATGGCGTCGTCAGGGGTGACGGAGCCATCGGTCTGGATCTCCAGGCGCAGGCGTTCGCGGGCGGAGCCGCCCTCGCCAACGGCGGTCTCGTCGACCGAATAGTTGACGCGACGCACAGGCATAAACACGGCGTCGATCTGAAGCAGATCGATGGCGCTGGTGTCCTCGGCGCGGCGGTCCACCGGGCGGTAGCCGACACCCCGCTCCACGTGCACCTCAAGCTCGAGGCTGTGGCCATCGGCCACCGTGGCGATCGGACGATCAGCATCAATCACGCTGACCTGCGAGGAGAACTGCAGGTCGGACGCGGTGACGGTGGCGGGACCACTGACCACCAGGCGACCGATCTCCAGCTCACGGCTGCGGCTGCTCACGGTGACGTCCTTGCAGTTCAGCAGGATGTCGAGCACGTCTTCACGCACACCGGGAACGGTGGCGTACTCATGGTTGACGCCAGCGATCCGCACAGCGGTGATGGCACTGCCCTCGAGGGCACCCATCAGCACGCGACGCAGAGCGTTCCCGAGGGTGATGGCCTGGCCCCGTTCAAGGGGGCCGATCACGAACACGCCCGTCTGGGAGCGGTCGTCGGCGACCTGGTGTTCAACCCGATCGATCTGGTACTGCAACACGGTCTGAAGCTCAGAAGGTGGGACGCCCCTCGGGGGCAGGACAACGCCTGGGATCAGACCCGACGACGCTTGGAACGACGACAGCCGTTGTGAGGCAGCGGGGTGACGTCGCGAATCAGGGTGATCTCCAGGCCGGCCACCTGCAAGGCACGGATGGCGGTTTCACGACCTGAGCCGGGGCCGCGCACCAGCACTTCGATCTGACGCATGCCCTGCTCGAGCGCACGGCGGGCGGCAGCCTCGGCAGCGGTCTGAGCGGCAAAGGGGGTGCCCTTACGGGCGCCCTTGAAACCACTGGCGCCGGCGGAGCTCCAGGAGATCACCTCACCGGCGGTGTCGGTGATGGAAACAATGGTGTTGTTGAAGGTGCTCTGAATGTGCGCCACACCATTGGGCACATTGCGCTTCGTCTTCTTGGGGCCGGATTTCTTGGCGGGCTTGGCCATGGGAAAGGCCCTGCAACAGCAGGGAGGTGATCGGGGGACTGGGGGAACTCCTGGTGACGACGCGAGCAGGGAATACACCACCGAGGATCGAGGTGCGGGCTGCGAACGGCAGGAGTGGGGGGTAAGCAGCGATGCCGGGGTCTGCCGCTGCCGAGGGCGCGGCGAACCAGAACGGCTTACTTCTTCTTACCGGCCACGGTCTTGCGGGCGCCGCGGCGGGTGCGGGCGTTGGTACGGGTGCGCTGACCACGCACCGGCAGACCGGCGCGGTGACGACGCCCACGCACGCAGCCGATGTCCTGCAGGCGCTTGAGGGCCATGCCCTCCTGGCGGCGCAGGTCGCCTTCAAGGGTGTAGCCCTCGGCGGCACCGCGCAGTTTCTGCACGTCGGCGTCATCCAGGTCCTTGACGCGGGTGTCGGGGTTGACACCGGTCTTGGAGAGGATCTTCTGAGCGGTGGTCAGGCCGATCCCGTACACGTAGGTGAGAGCGATCTCGATCCTCTTGTCGCGAGGGATATCGACGCCGGCAATCCGAGCCACAGGGAAAACGTTCGGTTGAGCAGTGAAACCCAGGCGGAGCTGGGCGGGGAAGGGGGAGCCAGGCGATGATCCAACAACCGCTGAAGAGCGGAGAGGTCGGACCGATCAGTACTGGCTGGGGAGCGGGCCCACTGAGGGACCATGGCCAAGCTCAGGCCGGGATCAACCCTGGCGCTGCTTGTGCTTGGGGTTGGCGCAGATCACCATCACCCGGCCGTGGCGACGAATCACCCGGCACTTGTCGCACATTTTCTTGACCGAGGCACGCACCTTCATGGGAGCGGTCTCTCCAAATTTCCAAACGACGACCCTACCACAAGGGTCAACCGAGGACTCCAGCGATCCGCTCAGCGATGGCGTCCACACTGCCGGCGGCCTCCACGGGCGCCAGCAGATCGTGCTCGCGGTAGTAGGCGATCAGCGGTTCGGTCTGCTGGCGATAGACCTCGAGGCGGTGACGGATCACGGACTCGTTGTCGTCGGCGCGGCCACGGGCCAGCAGGCGCTGCACGAGCACGGCATCGTCGAGCTCCATCAGAACCACCAGCTCGATCTGCTGGCCCAGCTCCTCGAGCAGAGCAGCCAGGGCATCGGCCTGGGCGACGTTGCGGGGAAAGCCATCCAGCAGCCAGCCACCGCCACCGGCAGCCGCCTGCTGTTCCAGCCGGCTACGCACGATCGCGAGCACCAGGGCATCGCTCACCAGCTCCCCACGCGCCATCACGGCCTCGGCCTCCTGGCCGAGGGGCGTGCCAGCGGCAACTTCACCCCGCAGCAGATCACCGGTGGAGAGATGCAGCAGGCCGCGGCTCTCGGCCAGACGCTGCGCCTGGGTGCCCTTGCCG
>CAIZNP010000308.1 GCA_903934375.1 uncultured Synechococcaceae cyanobacterium | reverse complement strand
CTCGCAGGCCACGATCGTGGCGGTGCCGGCGCTGGGCTCATCGCCCCCCAGGAACAGCTCGCTGGGATTGAGCACCTCCGCCAGGCCCTGACCCCGCATCTCGAACACCCCCAGCTCATGGGTGGCGCCGAAGCGGTTCTTGACGGCCCGCAGCAGTCGATGGCTGGCGAAGCGATCGCCCTCGAAGGTGAGCACCGCATCCACCAGGTGCTCCAAGACCTTCGGGCCCGCCAGCATGCCCTCCTTGGTCACGTGGCCCACCAGCAGCAGGGCCGTGTCCTGGCGCTTGGCGATGCGCGCCAGAGCGGCGGCGCATTCACGCACCTGAGCCACCGAACCGGGGGCGCTGCCCAGCTCACCATCGTGCAGGGCCTGGATGCTGTCGATCACGGCCACCGCCGGCCGCAGGGTCTCCAGCTCCTGCAACACCAGCTCCAGATCGGTTTCCGCCAGTAACTGCAAACCGGCGGGGCCCGCAGGAGCGGCGCCGTCTGCCGGATCAGCGGCATCACCGGCTGCGGCATCAGCGCCCGCCAACTGATCCACCAGCCGGCGCCAGCGCAGCTTCACCTGCTGGGCCGATTCCTCGGCGCTCACGTAGAGCACCGGGTGCCGGCCCGCCATGGCCTGGGCGCTCTGGAGCAGCAGGGTGCTCTTGCCGATGCCGGGATCTCCCCCAAGCAGCACCAGCGAGCCGGGCACAAGGCCGCCCCCGAGCACTCGGTCCAGTTCGCTGTAGCCGCTGCTCAGCCGCTGCAGCGGCCGATCGCCGACGGCGTGAATCGGCTCAGAGCGGCTGGCCCGGGCGGGGATGCCGGCAGCGGCATCGAGGGAAGCGGCGGCCACCGGCCGACGACGGCGGGTATCGGCGGCGACGGCCACCTGCTCCACCAGGGTGTTCCAGTTGCCGCAGCTGGAACAGCGGCCGAAGAACTGGCGGGTCTGGGCCCCGCAGCTCTGACAGACGTAGGTGCTGGTGGCGCGCGCCAAGACGGTGTATGAAGAAAGGTGGCTTTGGGGGAACCCAGGGGCCCGCCGACCTTTTCAGTAGGTCGATCTACTTAACCCGTCTGCTCAGCGTGGTGCAATGACGGCCTCTACCGCCGCCTCAGCCAAGGAAACGATCCTGGTCGTCGACGACGAGGCCAGCATCCGGCGCATTCTCGAGACACGCCTCTCGATGATTGGCTACCAGGTGGTGACCGCCTGCGACGGCTTGGAGGCGATCGAGGCCTTCCGGCGCACGAGTCCCGATCTCGTCGTGCTCGACGTGATGATGCCGAAGCTGGATGGCTACGGCGTCTGCCAGGAGCTGCGCAAGGAATCCGATGTGCCGATCGTGATGCTCACGGCCCTGGGCGACGTGGCCGACCGCATCACCGGTCTTGAACTCGGCGCCGATGACTACGTCGTCAAGCCGTTCAGCCCCAAGGAGCTGGAGGCCCGCATCCGTTGCGTGCTCCGCCGGGTCGACAAGGACACCGTGGCCGGCATCCCAAACTCGGGCGTCATCCAGGTGGGCGAGCTGCGCATCGACACCAACAAGCGTCAGGTGTACCGGGGCGATGAGCGCATCCGCCTCACCGGCATGGAATTCAGCCTGCTGGAGCTGCTGGTGGGCCGCAGCGGCGAGCCCTTCAGCCGCGGCGAAATCCTCAAGGACGTGTGGGGCTACACGCCGGAGCGTCACGTGGACACCCGGGTGGTGGATGTTCATATCTCCCGGCTGCGCTCCAAACTGGAGGACGATCCGGCCAACCCCGAGCTGATCCTCACGGCTCGAGGCACCGGCTATCTGTTCCAGCGCATCGTTGAACCCGTTGCCCCCGAAGCCCACTGACGCCGCAGGATCCAGCACCGGTTCCGGCAATCCGGGCCGGCGCTCCCGCCCGCGTGCCATCCGTCGTCTGGTGATCTGGTACCGCCGCAATGCGGCGGTGACCTCCCTGGTGGATACCGCCTCCGCAGCCGGCAGCATGGCCGGCTCGATGGCCGGCAGCGCGGCCGGAGTGGCAGGCGCCGCCGCCACGGCTGCGGCCAACGTGGCCAACACCACCGTGCTGCAACCGCTGGTGTTCGATCCGCTGCGGCGCCTGCAGCAGGGCGTGGGCGGCAGCGAGGGGGAACCGATCAACGATGCCGACCGCCTCTGGGTGGCGG
>CAIZNP010000307.1 GCA_903934375.1 uncultured Synechococcaceae cyanobacterium | reverse complement strand
TGCTGGCCCGCGGCGCCCAGCTGCGCTTCAGCGCTGATGCCAACAGCGCCGACGACTGGAGCAAGCCGATCATTCCGATCACCAACGGTTACGGCTATCTGGACATGGCCTGGGATCCCAGCGGCACCATCTGGGCGGGCGGCGGCAGCGGCACGCTGCTGAGCAGCGCTGATGGCGGCAAGACCTGGCAGAAGGATCCCGTGGGCGCCCAGCAGCCCACCAACTTCAGCCGCATCGACTTCCTGCCTGACGGCAAGGGTTTCGTGCTGGGTGAGCGCGGCTCACTGCTGCGCTGGGTGGGCTGACAACGCTGTGTAACCAAGCCGCCGGCCTGCTCCCGGCGGTCGCAGCCACCCCCTTAGGATCTCCTGGCTGAACGCTCGCTGCCATGGCTGCCGGCTCAACTGGGGAACGCCCGTTCTTCGAAATCATCACGAGCATCCGTTACTGGGTGATCCATGCCGTGACCCTGCCGGCGATCTTCCTGGCGGGTTTCCTGTTCGTCTCCACCGGCCTGGCGTACGACGCCTTCGGGACACCTCGCCCTGACGCCTATTTCCAGGCTCAGGACGTCAAGGCCCCTGTGGTCAGCCAGCGCTACGACGCCAAGGCTTCCCTCGACCAGCGCCTGAAATAAGCCATGAGCCAGTCGCCCGCCTCCTCCACGCCGCGCAACTACCCGATCTTCACGGTCCGGTGGCTGTCGGTTCACGCCCTCGGCATCCCCACGGTGTTCTTCCTGGGAGCCCTGGCCGCCATGCAGTTCATTCGTCGCTGAGGTCTGCCGTCATGCAACGCAACCCCAACCCGAACAACCTGCCGGTTGAACTGAACCGCACCAGCCTGTACCTGGGCCTGCTGTTCGTGTTCGTCACCGGTGTGCTGTTCACCAGCTACTTCTTCAACTGATCGGGAGCACCTGCGATGAGTGGAAAGAAATCCAACCTGCCTGACGGCCGGATCCCCGACCGCCTTCCCGACGGCCGCCCGGCCGTGGCCTGGAAGTCCCGCTGGACCGAAGGCGTACTGCCCCTGTGGCTGGTCGCCACAGCCGGCGGCATGGCCGTGATCTTCGTGGTGGGCCTGTTCTTCTACGGCGCTTACACCGGCGTGGGTTCCGCCTGATCGCCAGGCGCGCCAGCAGAACCACATCCCCGATAGCCCCACCTCACATGGTGGGGCTTTTTGCTGTTGCAGCACGAATGCAGCCCATGCCGCGAAAGGCCTTAAGCGCTGGCGAATCGCTGCGAGCATTCACGTCAGAGCCAGGACTGAAAATCGCGGGGGGTCAGGATCAGCAACGGCTTGGCATGGGCATGAAGGACCAGCAGGTCGGCATCGCCCGTCACCAGCACAGCGGCTTCAGCAGCCAGGGCCAGATCCAGGAACACCTGATCGTGGGGATCTCGAACGCAATGGAGGCTGGTCGGGATCGGATGCGTCCAGCTTTCACACCACGGCAGCAGATCCTCCAGCAGCCGCTCGCGATCGCTCGGATCAAGCTTGAATTTGGGATAGGCCAGCACCCGCAACAGCTCGCGCAGAGTGGGCTGAGCCAGCACAGGGATCAGGCGGCAGCTCTGCCAGGAAAGACGCAACCAACCCAGCCGGCCCTGGTCAAACAACAGAGCTGAGATCAACACGTTGGTGTCGAGAACCACTCTGATGGGGCCTCGGGTCATGCGTTACGGGCCCACTCCACCGCATCCGTCACATCGGCTTCGCTGATCCCAAGCTCGCGTAAGCGAGTTCGAACGGCACTGGCTCCGCCGGGGTGCAGAGGAGTGAGCACGATGCGACCTTGATCGCAGGTCACGTCGTAGTAGTCGGCCAGACCAGCCTGCTCAACCACGGCCTTTGGCAAGGTGAGCTGGTTCTTGCTGGTGCGCTTGGCGACGACCATGCAACCCCTTCACAAGGAATTCCTACTTTAGGTCATTCCTTGGTTGGCCGACGTTCGGCGCTCGGATCTTCGCCGTCAGGCATCCTGCAGCGCCGCCTCAAACGGCGAGGACTGTTCATCGCGGCACACAAGAAGCCAAGGGTTGAGCCAAGCCGCGCAGCGTCCAAGGGTGGGACCACATCCTGGCGACATGTGGTC
Source organism: uncultured Synechococcaceae cyanobacterium (assembly GCA_903934375.1). Classification (GTDB taxonomy): domain Bacteria; phylum Cyanobacteriota; class Cyanobacteriia; order PCC-6307; family Cyanobiaceae; genus Vulcanococcus. Next base: position 1,554 of record CAIZNP010000307.1, on the reverse strand, counting down.
CCACATCCAGACAGCCATCCAGACAACTGGCGGACCGGGGGCACCCTCCCACAGTGCGAGGATCCCATTAGTTCGTCCAGCGCGGTGAACAGCTCGGATTCCCCCGAACGCCAGCGCAGCAGATCGCGCCGGCCGCAGCGGCGCCAGCTGTTCTGCCCCGCCCATCCGGAGCAGCGCATCGAAGGCAATGGCCGCAAGTATTTCCTGCACCTGCTCACACCGGAGGAGCTGAAGGCCCGGGGCATGAGCCACAAGACCGCCCAGCTGGTGATCGACGCCTACCCGGTGCTGGTGCTCAGCAACGAATGGCTCGAGGAGCTGTTCTGCCCGCAGTGCGGCAGCAGCCGTTGGTGCCATATCACCAAGAACGACGACCATGCCCATTCGCTGCGCTGGGCACCGCCTGAACTCTGGGAGCAGGTGGCGCATGTGGATCCACTGGTGCCCAACCCCACGGTGAGCCAGTTCACACGGCGCTCAGCGCGGCGGGCCAGCGTGCAGCGGGCTGATGGAAGGCGCTGGTTCGATCCGGGTTGAACGCGAGAACCCAGAGCACCTGAACCGCCCAGCGGCATCCAGGATGGGGATCAAAGGGCCGGGTTCACACCCGCACCAGACGTCTTGACATCAGCCATGACAGAAGCAGATGTGCGCTGGCTGCAGCGGCTTGAGAATTACGGACGCGCCCTTGCAGCCCTGCAGCGGGCTGTGGCCACGGCCCGCGAGCGCCCCCTCAGTGAACTGGAGGAGCAAGGACTGATCCAGGCCTTTGAATTCACCCATGAACTCAGCTGGCTGCTGCTGAAGGACTTCCTCGCCGATCAGGGGGCGAGCGGCGTGAGTGGCTCTCGTGACGCCGTGCGTGAAGCGATCGTGCGGGAGCTGCTGAGCCCAGGCAGCGAACCCACCTGGATGGCGATGATCCGCAGCCGCAACCTCACCAGCCACACCTACAACCCGGCTCTCGCTCAGGAAATTGCGGAATTGATCGTGGAGCGGTATGCACCGGCGCTGCAGGAGCTGCAGATCAGCATGGAAAGGCGCGCGACGCAGCGATGACCCAGCGATGACCATCCCAGGCCTGCCGAACGAAGCCAGTGAGCAGCTGCTGCTGGCGATCAGCGCCCATCCCCTGGTGCAGCGGGTGGTGCTCTATGGATCGCGCGCGCTTGGCCGCCAGCGCAGCGGCTCGGATGTGGACCTCTGCTTACACGCGCCGGAGATGGGCTTGGCTGAGCTGCTGGAGCTGGGGGCGCAGCTGGATGATCTGCTGCTGCCCTGGCGGATCGATCTACAACTTGATCACCTGATCACCCACGAAGGGCTGAGGGAGCACATTCAGCGCGCTGGCCAGGTTGTGTGGGATCGGACGCCCTTGCCATCACAGCGCTGAAGCAGCAGCGGCTGTCTCAGCAAGACGAACAACACAACAAGCCCGGCACGTTGGCAAACACCTGATCGTGAGTCACCAGGGTGCGTTCCAAGGCCAGAGCATGGGACGCGATCAGCAGATCCATCGCCGCCAGGGTGATGCCCAGGCGCTGCAGATCTGCC
>CAIZNP010000306.1 GCA_903934375.1 uncultured Synechococcaceae cyanobacterium | reverse complement strand
TGGGTCACCGCCTGCCTGGGGGTGACCATCGGCTACCACCGCCTGCTCAGCCACCGCGCCTTCCAGGTGCCCCGCTGGCTGGAGCGGTTCTTCGCCACCTGCGGCGCCCTCAGCTGCCAGCACGGCCCGATCGACTGGGTGGGCCTGCACCGCCACCACCACAAGTTTTCCGATACGGATGCGGATCACCACAACAGCCATCGCGGCTTCTGGTGGAGCCACATGGGCTGGATGTTCCGACCCATCCCCGCCATGGGCGCCGTGCCCCGGCTCACCGGCGACCTAGAGGCAGACCCTTACTACCGCTGGCTGAACCGCTGGTTCCTGGCCCTGCAACTACCCCTGGCCGCCCTGCTGTTCTGGATCGGCTTCAGCACCGCTGGGGGCAGCGCCGCCGGCGGCTGGGCGCTCGTGCTGTGGGGCATCCCGCTCCGCCTGGTGCTGGTGTATCACGCCACCTGGCTTGTGAACTCCGCCACCCACCGCTGGGGCTACGTGCTGCACGACAGCGGCGACGGCTCCCGCAACAACCCCTGGGTGGCGGCGGTCACCTTCGGTGAAGGCTGGCACAACACCCACCACGCCTACCCGCACGCGGCCCGCCACGGCTGGGGCCGCCGCGAGCCCGATCTCACCTGGCTGCACATCCGCCTGCTGCAGCAGCTGGGCTTGGCCAGCCGGGTGCGCCTGCCGCGGCAACTCACGGAGAGGTTCGCGACCAGTGGCGTAGGCTGGTTGATCGCACCAGTGTCGACCGTTCGTTCGTAATTCCCATGGCCAAGCGCGTTTCCGTGGTCCTCAGCGAGGACGTTCTCAGCCTGGGCAAGAACGGTGATCTGGTGGATGTGACCCCCGGCTACGCCCGCAACTTCCTTCTGCCCCAAGGCAAGGCGGTACCCGTGACTGCCGCGGTGCTGCGCCAGGTTGAGCACCGCCGCGCCAAGGAAGCCGAGCGCCAGGCCGCCCTCAAGGCTGAGGCCGTGGCCTTCCGCACCGCGCTCGACACCATCGGCCGCTTCACCGTCAAGAAGCAGACCGGTGGCGACGACGTGCTGTTCGGCACGGTGACCAACGGTGATGTGGCCGAAGCCATTGAAGCCGCCACCAAGAAAGAAGTAGACCGCCGCGACATCCTGGTGCCCGAGATCCACCGCACCGGCACCTTCAAGGTGCAGGTCAAGCTCCACCCCGAGGTGACCGCCGAAATCAACCTGGATGTGGTCAGCCACTGACCCAGCGCTGAGCCACCACTGACCCAGCACTGGCCGGGCTCGCGATCGGCGCCACGTCCGCTTCCGGCAGCGGCACGCCCCCTCAGCCTCCGGCACAATGGAAATCCCAACGCCGTCAGGCCCGTTCGGGACTGGCGGCTTTTGCATGATCGGCCCCACCGCCACAGCCTCCCTGCAACGAAAACCTTCAACCTTCAGCGACACCGACAGCAGTCCCCGCAGCAACCCCGGCGATGGTGAGCGTTCCCCTGAGCAACCCCGGCCCTGAAGAGGAACCAGGCTCTCGTCTTCTGCGCCGCGGCCGGTTGCGCCAGGAGGCCGACTTCGAGGCGATGCCCGACGGCGTGCCACCCCAGAACCTTGAGGCCGAAGAGGCGGTGCTGGGCGGCATCCTGCTGGACCCGGATGCCATCGGCCGCGTGGCCGACGTATTGCAGCCGGAGGCCTTCTATCTGACGGCCCACCGCGAGATCTTTCGCACCGCCCTGATGCTGCACAGCCAGGGCAAACCCACCGATCTCACCGCCATGACCGCCTGGCTGGCGGACACCGGCAACCTGGAGAAGGTGGGCGGCAGCGGCCGGCTGGTGGAGCTGGTGGAGCGCACCCTCTCCACCGCCGCGATCGACCAGGTGGCCCGCCTGGTGATGGACAAGTACCTGCGCCGCCAACTGATCCGCTCCGGCAACGAAGTGATCGCCCTCGGCTTCGATCAGAGCAAGCCGATGGATCAGGTGCTCGATGAGGCCGAGCAAAAAATCTTCGCCATCAGTCAGGAGAAACCCAGCATCGGCCTCACCCCCACGGCCGAGATTCTCACCGCCACCTTCAACGAGATCGAGAGCCGCTCGCTCGGCACCGCCGTGGCCGGCATCCCCGTGAACTTCTACGACCTGGATGCCATGACCCAGGGGCTGCAGCGCAGCGATCTGATCATCATCGCCGGCCGTCCCGCGATGGGCAAAACCGCCATCACGCTCAACCTGGCCAAGAACGTGGCCCAGCTGCATCAGCTACCGGTGTGCGTGTTCTCCCTGGAGATGAGCAAACAGCAGCTCACCTACCGCCTGCTGGCGATGGAGGTGGGCATCGAGAGCGGCCGCCTGCGCACCGGGCGACTCAATCCCGAGGAATGGCCGCTGCTAGGCCAGGGCATCAGCACCCTTGGCCAGATGCCGATCTACATCGACGACAAACCCAACGCCGGCGTACTCGAGATGCGCTCCCTCTGCCGCCGGCTGATGGCCGAGAGCGGCAAAGAGCTGGGCCTGGTGGTGATCGACTACCTACAGCTGATGGAAGGCGGGGGCTCCGACAACCGCGTGCAGGAGCTCTCACGCATCACCCGCGGCCTCAAACAGATGGCCCGTGAACTCAATGTGCCGGTGGTGGCCCTCTCCCAGCTCAGCCGCGGTGTCGAGGCGCGTACCAACAAACGGCCGATGCTCTCGGACCTGCGCGAGTCCGGCTCGATCGAACAGGACGCCGACCTGGTGCTGATGATCTACCGCGACGAGTACTACAACCCCGACACCGCCGACCGCGGCATCACCGAGGTGATCGTGACCAAGCACCGCAACGGCCCGGTGGGCACCGTGAAACTTCTGTTCGAGCCCCAGTTCACCCGCTTCCGCAACCTGGCGGCGCCGGGCGGACTCTGACGGAGCTCGATCCGGCGGCAGGCCACCATCCGCTCTCTCGGAGCGGCGAGTGGGGGGACTCAGAGTGGCCATCAGACCCATGACAGGGCGGACCGGGCGCCGCAGATCCGCGATGACGAAGCCTGCGCGGAGATCGGTGTGCTCCCCGGCAGGGAGTGGGCCGTGGTGCGCGCCACCAGGCGCCACAACCTCAAGCACCGGAGACGCCGCAATGCGACCTATCCGCTGCTGAACGCCTGGTACGACTTCCACGGAACCACCTGAACGGCAACCGGGGCTCCGGCCCGTGGAGAATTAAGTGCATGGTCCTCTCCAGCCCCTCCGACAAACCCGGCTCCAGCCCCTTCAGCGAGCACTTCGAGGTGATCGTGGTGGGTGGCGGCCACGCCGGCTGCGAGGCCGCGATCACGGCGGCGCGGCTGGGACTCAGCACCGCCCTGTTCAGCCTCAACCTCGACCGAATCGCCTGGCAGCCCTGCAATCCGGCCGTCGGCGGGCCGGCCAAGAGCCAGCTGGTGCATGAGGTCGATGCCCTCGGCGGCGTGATCGGTCGCCTGGCCGATGCCACCGCCCTGCAGAAGCGCATCCTCAACGCCAGTCGCGGCCCCGCCGTCTGGGCCCTGCGGGCCCAGACCGACAAACGCCAATACGCCCGCCAGATGCTGCAGCTGCTGCAGCACACCCCGAACCTGGCCCTGCGCGAAGCCATGGTGACGGGCCTGGAGGTGGAGGGCACACCCGGTGGCGAGGGGACCGCTCAGGCCCGGGTGACCGGTGTGCGCACCTACTTCGGCAGCCGCTATGGCGCCGGAGCCGTGATCCTGACGGCCGGCACCTTCCTCGGGGGCCGGATCTGGGTGGGGGACCAGAGCATGGCGGCGGGCCGCGCCGGCGAACAGGCGGCCGAGGGACTCACGGAAGCCCTGCAGGCCCTGGGTTTCGAGCTGGGCCGCCTCAAAACCGGCACACCCGCCCGCGTCGATCGGCGCAGCATCGCCCTCGACCGGTTGGAGGAGCAGCCCAGCGATGCCCACGACCGCTACTTCTCCTTCGACCCGGCCAGCTGGGTGAGCGGCGAGCCGATGAGCTGCCACATCACGCGCACCACCGCAGCCACCCATCAGCTGATCCGCGACAACCTGCACCTCACCCCGATCTACGGCGGCTTCATCGACAGCAAGGGCCCGCGCTACTGCCCTTCGATCGAGGACAAGGTCGTGCGCTTCGCCGACAAGGACTCGCATCAGATCTTCCTGGAGCCGGAGGGCCGCGACACGCCGGAGATCTACGTGCAAGGGTTCTCCACCGGTCTGCCAGAGCGGCTGCAACTGGAGCTGCTGCGCACGCTGCCCGGCCTGGAGCAGTGTGTGATGTTGCGGCCCGCCTACGCGGTGGACTACGACTACCTCCCGGCCACCCAGCTCAAGGCCTCCCTGGAAACCAAACGGGTGCAGGGCCTGTTCTCCGCCGGCCAGCTCAACGGCACCACCGGCTATGAGGAGGCGGCGGCCCAGGGGCTGGTGGCGGGGCTGAACGCCGCCCGGCTGCTTCGGGGCCAGGAGCCGGCGCACTTCCCGCGGGAGGGCAGCTACGTCGGCACAATGATCGACGACCTGATCACCCGCGACCTGCGCGAGCCCTACCGGGTGCTCACCTCCCGCAGCGAGTACCGGCTGGTGCTGCGCGGCGACAACGCCGACCGGCGCCTGACGCCGCTCGGCCGTGAGCTGGGTCTGATCGACGACCGTCGCTGGCAGATCCATGAGGCCAAACAGGCGGCCATCGCGGCCGAGCGGCGCCGGCTCGACACGGTGCGGCTCAAGGCGAGCGACCCTGCCGCCGCCGCCGTGGAGGCCCAGACCAACGCGCCGATCAAGGGCTCGATCACCCTGGCCGATCTGCTGCGGCGGCCCGGTTTCGGCAGCACGGAGCTGGTGCGGCACGGCCTGGCGGATCCCGCCCTGCCAGCAGATGTGCGCGAGGCCGCCGAGATCGAGATCCGATACAGCGGCTACCTAGCCCGCCAGCAACAGCAGATCGAGCAGGTGAAAAAGCAGGAACATCGGGCGATCCCACCGGGCATCGACTACACCGCCATCGGCACCCTCTCGCGCGAGGCGCGGGAGAAGCTGAGCGCCATCCGCCCGTGCAACCTGGGGCAGGCCGCACGGGTGCCGGGGGTGAGCCAGGCCGATGTGAGCGCCCTGTTGCTGTGGCTGGAACTGGAGCGTCGCCGGCGGTCGCTCGTCAATGCCGGAAAGGACCATTAATCTGTTTACGTGACGCAGTCCGGGATGGTTAGCAGGTGACCTCGAGTCGCTTCACCACGACCTCCAGGGCCTTCTGGGACCTGCGGGCCGAGCAGGTCATGGATCGCGTGTTCAGGCCGGCCACGGCCGCGATGTCCAGCAATGCGTATGGCCGAGCGGATGCGACGGCGGCCCGACCTACCCACGACGACGACGACGACGACAGCATTGAGGTGGAGGTGCGGGAGGCACCGACCGCTGGGGCAATCACAGCTGCGGCCAGGCCGCCGGCCGCGCCGCAGAAGTCTGCAACCACGCACAGGCCGGTGTCATCACCGCCGCAACACCGTGCCGCCACCGTCCACCGGAGTTCCGCCTGGGGCCAGTCCCCCTGGAGAGCGCCATCACCCCTGTTCAACCGCGCCTGGCTCTCCACCCCCTGGCAGATCGGCGGTGTGGCGATCCCCCCCAGGCTGGCCCTCGCCTGCGGCGGCGGCCTGGCCTGCCTGGCCTTAGGCACCTCCACCACCCTCTGGCTGGGCTGGAACCAGGCCAGCCAGGATCTGCGCCAGGAGCGCACGATCCGACTGCTGGAGGGAATCCGGGAGCTCGACGGCAACCAGACCTCTGCAGCGGCGGCACCGGGGACCAGATCGAAGAGGGAGGACATCGCCGCCCGCACCGACGGCCTACCACCCCCACCGCCGAACGAGCCCTGGATCGAGGAGCTCGGCCAGCTTGAGGGGCAAGGCAGTGGTGGCCCCGCTCCCCTGCGGGTTCCCGTTAACGGAACACTACGAGCGCCTGCGCCGGTGGCCAGCACCTCAGCCTCACCCAGTCAGCCGTCCCCACCATCCCCAATGCCCGCCGGCAGTGGCGGCGGCGCCATCCCGGAATTGGTGGGTGTTGTGCAGATCCCGGGCAAGCCTCGATCGGCCATCTTCCAGGTGGGCAGCAGCTCCACGAACGCCACGGCCGGGGAGAGCATCGGCAGCAGCGGCTGGCGACTGGTGAACACCACGAGCGATTCGGCGGTGATCGAACGCGCCGGCGTCAGCCGCCGCGTCAGCATCAGCAGTGGTTTCTGACGGCCTGAACAGGCCGCGCTCCGTTGCCCGTGCACGACCCACCGCTCTGGCCCTCGCCTGAACCGATCTGGCAGGCCGCACCCGAAGCGGTGGCAGCCGGCCTCAGCGGAACCGAGGGCGACGGCCCCGCTCTCAGTGGCCCCTGGCGGCTGCTGCTGCTGGGCGATGGCAGCCCAACCCGCCACCTGCAATCGCTCACGGGGCTGCCGGTGGAGGTTGAGGTGATCGCGATGGCGGCCGACTCTGACCCGAGCAACGAGGCGCCGGCCGAGGTGGAGGAGCTGGAGCCTCCGCTGCTGCGCCGCCAGGTGTGGCTGCGTTGCGGCTCCGAGACCCTGGCCTGGGCGGAGAGCTGGTGGAACCAGGAGCAGGCGGAGCTGCACCTGCAGCAGCGCTCCCAACCGATCTGGCGCAGCCTCACCGCCGATCGGGCCGAGCTCTACCGGGAGGTGGACGGCCTGGCCCTGGTGCAAGCGGCCTGGCTGGCGGAGGG
>CAIZNP010000305.1 GCA_903934375.1 uncultured Synechococcaceae cyanobacterium | reverse complement strand
TGGTGGTGCTGGGCTCTGCCAGCTGGTGGGTCGCCGCCCGTGAGATGGGCGACGCCAGCTACTACCTCAAACGCCAGGCCCTCTGGCTGATCGCCAGCTGGGGGCTGCTGTATCTGGGCCTGCGCATCAGCCTGCGCCGCTGGCTGCGTTTGGCCGGGCCCGCCCTGCTGATTGGCACTGTGCTCGTGGCCCTGACGCTGGTGATCGGCAGCACGGTGAATGGTGCCAGCCGCTGGCTGGTGATCGGGCCGATTCAGCTGCAACCCACTGAACTGATCAAGCCGTTCCTGGTCCTGCAGGGGGCGGCGATCTTCTCCCACTGGAGCCGAATCGCCACGGACCAGAAGGTGATGTGGCTCGGGGTCTTCGCTGTGACCCTCGGGCTGATCCTCAAACAGCCGAACCTCAGCACGGCAGCCCTGTGCGGCATGTTGCTCTGGCTGATGGCCCTGGCCTCGGGTCTGCCGCTCTGGGCGATGCTCGGCACGGCCGGCACGGGCCTGGCGGTGGCCTTGGGCAGCATCTCGATCAACGAGTACCAGCGGATTCGGGTCACCTCCTTCCTCAACCCCTGGAAGGACTCCCAGGGCGATGGCTACCAGCTGGTGCAGAGCCTGCTCGCCATCGGCTCTGGGGGCCTCTGGGGCGAGGGCTATGGCCTCTCCACCCAAAAACTTCAATACCTGCCCATCCAGAGCACCGACTTCATCTTCGCCGTGTTCGCCGAGGAGTTCGGCTACGTGGGCTCGGTGGTGCTGCTGCTGTTCCTGCTGCTGTTCGGGTTCGTTGGGGTGCGGGTGGCCCTGAGCTGCCGCAGCAACCAGCAGCGACTGGTGGCGATCGGCTGCACAGCCCTGCTCGTGGGGCAATCGATTCTGAACATCGCCGTGGCCAGCGGCGCCATGCCCACCACCGGCCTGCCGCTGCCGATGATCAGCTATGGCGGCAACTCACTGCTGGCCAGCCTGCTCACCGCCGGCCTGCTGCTGCGCTGCTCCCTGGAGGGGGCGGGTCTGGAGCCGGTGCGGCCCCGGCGCCAGCGCCGGCAGACACCGAGGCCGCAGAGCGCCCCGATAGGCTGAATCCTCTGCGTGGCTGACGTCCGGCATGTCCGCTCTGGCTTTGGCGGATTGGGCCCGCACCGCAGAGGACCTGTTGCAGAGCTCCTTGGCCCATCCTGGCCCCCTGACGGTGGCGCTGGTGTTCGCCGGTGGCCTGCTCACCAGCCTCGGCCCCTGCTCGCTCTCGCTGCTGCCCGTCACCCTGGCCTACCTGGCCGGCTTCGATGCCGAGGCAGCACAGCCCTGGCTGCGCAGCCTCAGTTTCTGCGCCGGCATTGTGGCCTCACTGGTGCTGCTTGGCCTGGCCAGCGGCGCCCTCGGCCGCATCTACGGCCAGGTGCCTGGCCTGATTCCCACGCTGGTGGCCGTGCTGGCCGTGGTGATGGGTCTGAACCTGCTGGGGCTGCTGAGGCTACCGCTGCCCAGCGGCCCCGACCCGGAGCGCTGGCGCCAGCGGGTGCCGCCGGCGGCCGCCCCCCTGGCGGCGGGCCTGGCCTTCGGCCTGGCCGCCTCCCCCTGCACCACTCCCGTGCTGGCCGTGCTGCTGGCCTGGATCGCCCAGGCCGGAGCCCCCCTGGCCGGCGTGCTGCTGCTCACCGCCTTCGCCGCGGGCCAGGTGCTGCCGCTGCTGCTGGCGGGCACTGCAGCCGCCTGGGTGCCGCGGCTGCTGGCCCTGCGGGCCCTGGGACAGTGGGTGCCGCCCGTGAGCGGCGTCGTGCTGCTGATCAGTGGCGCCCTGACCCTGCTGGCCCAGTGGAGCTGAACCCTTGGACCCCACCCCGTGCCCTTGAACCCGTCCGTGCAAGCGCCACCCCTGCAACTCCTGAAGCGTCTGCTCGCCTGGATCTCCGATCTGCGGGTGGCCATCGGCCTGCTGATCCTGATCGCCATCACCAGCGGCCTGGGCACGCTGGTGCCCCAGAAGGAGAGTGAGGCGCTCTACCACCGCGTCTACGACACCACCCCCTGGCTGGGCCTGCTGAACGGCGATCGGATCCTGGCCCTGCAGCTCGACCACGTGTATTCGAGCAGCTGGTTCCTGGCCCTGCTGGCCTGGCTGGGACTGGCCCTGATCCTCTGCAGCTGGCGACGCCAGTGGCCGGCCCTGCAGGCCGCCCTGCGCTGGATCGACTACCGCACGCCGCGCCAGCTCAGCAAGCTCACCCTGGCCGAAACCATGGCCTGCTCCGACGCCGACGCCAGCCTGAGTCAGCTGGAACAGTTGCTCGGCTCCCGCGGCTGGCAACTGCAGCGGCACAGCGATCGGCTGGCGGCCCGCCGCGGCGTCAGCGGCCGTGTAGGGCCGCTGCTGGTGCATGCGGGCCTGGTGGTGCTGATGGTGGGCGCCGCCTGGGGCGCCCTGGCGGGTCAGCGCCTGGAGCGCTACCTCTCCCCCGGCAATGTGCTCGAGCTGCTCAACAGCCGCGGCCAGAGCCAGGTGAGCGTGACTCTGGAAGACTTCGGCATCAACCGCGATCCGGCCGGCCGGCCGGAGCAGTTCCACTCGCGCCTGAAGCTGATCCCCGGCGGCGAAGACGCCCCCACGGGCAATCCCGAAGTGCGGGAGATCAGCGTGAACCATCCCCTGCGCTATCAGGGCATGACGGTGTATCAGGCGGACTGGGCCCTGGCAGCGGTGCAGGTACAGCTGGGGCGCAGCCCCGTGCTCGAGCTGCCCCTGCAGAGCTTCCCGCAGCTTGGCGAGCAGGTGTGGGGCATCGTGCTGCCCACCCGGCCCGATGGCAGCAACCCGGTGCTGCTGGCCCTCTCCAGCGAGCAGGGCCCCGTGACGGCCTACAACGGCGAAGCTCAGGAACTGGGCAGCCTGATTCCCGGCGGAGAACCGGTGGAGATCGAGGGGATCCCCCTGCGGATCGCGGGCGTGGTGCCCGCCAGCGGCCTGCTGCTCAAGCGCGACCCCGGCGTGCCGCTGGTGTACGCCGGCTTCGCGATCGCCCTCACCGGAGGAGGGCTAAGCCTGATCGCCACCCGCCAGCTCTGGGCGATCGCCGAGGCTGAGCACGGGCGGTTGCACGTGGGCGGCCTCTGCAACCGCAACCTCACTGCCTTCGCCAGGGAACTGCCGGGGCTGCTGGCGGAGCTTCCCGGCACGCCGCAGCAGGTCTGAGGTCGAGCCGAAGGGCTCAGCAGGGCTGGCGGCTGCCGTGGCTGGCGCGAATCACCGTGTGCACATTGCCGCGGGGGTTGAAGTCGGCCTCCACCTGCATCCACACGGGCGCACAGGCGGCCACGAAGTCGTCGAGGATGCGGTTGGTCACCTCCTCATGGGAGATGGAGCGGTCGCGGTAGCTGTTCACGTACAGCTTGATCGCCTTGAGCTCCATCACCCGCGGCCCCGGCTGGTAGAGCAACCGCAGGGTGGCGAAGTCCGGATAGCCGGAGAAGGGGCACTTGCAGGTGAATTCCGGCAGGGTGATGGCGACCTCGTAGGCCCGGCCCGGACGGGGATTGTCGAAGCAGATCAGCTCCGCCTCCGCGATGGCCCGCTCGCCGTACAGAGGTGTGAGGGTCTGCCCCGATCCCTGTGAGTCAGCAGCAGAGTCAGCAGGAGCGGCAGAGGCAGCGGCGGTCATGGCGGGGCTGGCTTCAGGGCCGGATGCTACGCAGCCCCCTGGAGGTAGCAACGGCCACACCCACCCTGCAGGGGCTGCGGCCTAATGGCCGCGCGGGCTCCTGCCCGCTTCCCCTCCCAGACCTTTTCCTGAGAGACTCCCTCCAGATTGAGCTCCCGAAGCCATGAAAAAAGTTGAGGCCATCATTCGCCCGTTCAAGCTCGAGGACGTGAAGCTGGCCCTGGTGAACGCCGGCATCGTTGGCATGACCGTAAGCGAGGTGCGTGGCTTTGGCCGTCAGAAGGGCCAGGTGGAGCGCTACCGCGGCTCAGAGTTCACGGTGGAATTCCTGCAGAAGCTCAAGCTCGAGATCGTCGTCGATGACGACCGCGTCGACACGGTGGTGACCGCCATCCAGGACGCCGCCCGCACCGGCGAGATCGGCGACGGCAAGATCTTCATCAGCCCGATCGACTCCGTCATCCGCATCCGCACCGGCGACCGCGACAGCAGCGCCATCTGAGCGGCGGGCCAGGCCCCTCAGGCCAGCGTTGCCGCCACCAGCCGCCGGATCACCTCCCCATCGGGGACAGGCCCGGCGGCTTTCGCGTCTGGGTCCGCGCCCTCAGGCACATCCCAGCTGCCGCTGCGCAGCCAGAGCAGATACTCGTGATTGCCGGCCGGCCCGGTGATCGGCGAGGGCACCAGGCCGCAGGCGGTCCAGCCGTCGCCCGCCGCCGCCGCGATCACCGCCTCGATGGCATCAACGTGGGCGGCCGGGTCGCGCACCACACCACCCTTGCCCACACGCTCCTTGCCCACCTCGAACTGGGGCTTGACCAGCAGCACAGCCTCGCGCCGCTCCGGCCGCAGCAAGCGAGCAATAGCGGGCAGAACCAGCGCCAGCCGGATGAACGACACATCCGCAACGGCCAGATCGGGCCAGGGATCCTCCGGGCCGTAGAGATCGTCGGGCTGCAGGTGGCGCAGATTGGTGCGCTCCTTCAGCACCAGGCGCGGATCGGTGCGCAGGCTCCAGGCCGTCTGGCCATAGCCCACATCCACTCCGTAGATGCGGGCGGCGCCGTGCTGCAGCAGGCAGTCGCTGAAGCCACCGG
>CAIZNP010000304.1 GCA_903934375.1 uncultured Synechococcaceae cyanobacterium | reverse complement strand
GGTGCCGGCGCTGCTGCTCGGCCTCGCCCTTGGCCGCCGCTGGCCGGGGTTGTCGCAGCGGCTGGCTCCGCCGCTGGTGCAGTGGGGGGTGCCGTTCAGCCTGATGGGGCTGCTGTTGCGCAGTGGTCTGAACCGCAGCACCGCCCTGGTGGCGCTGCTTGCCCTGCTGGCGGTGGCGGGGGGCTTGCTGCTGCTGCGCCGCTGGCTGCCGCAGCCGGTGGAGCAGATGGGCGCCGTGGTGGGCAACACGGCCTATTTTGGAATCCCGGCGGTGCTGGCGTTGCTGCCGGCCCAGGCGGTGGGCTACGCCATCAGCTACGACCTGGTGGCCACGTTGTTCACCTGGAGCCTGGGGCCGTTGCTGCTGGCGGGCCAGCCCCTGCGGCTGCGGCCGCTGTTGCAGGAGCTGATCGCCAGTCCTGCCAGCCGTGGTGCGGTGGGTGCGGCCCTGCTGCTGCTCACTCCCTGGCATCAGGCACTGGCGACCTGGTTGTGGTGGCCGGCGCGGGCGGTGGTGTTGCTGTCGCTGGTGCTGGTGGGGATGCGGCTGGCCGCCGCGCCGGGCCGTGGCTTGCCGCGGCGGCTCTGGCCAGTGCTGGCGATCAAGTTGCTGCTGTTCCCGCTGCTGCTGCTGGCCATGGTGCGGCTCCTGCTGCTGACGCCGCTGGCTCTGCCGCCTCTGGCCCAGGCGGCGCTGGTGCTGCAGGCGGCGGCCCCCACCGCCGTGTCGGTGCTGCTGCTCGCGGAAGCGAGCCCGGGGAGCGCGCGAGCGGAGGATCTGAGCGAGGGGCCCGCGGCAGCAGCGGCTCTGGTGTTCTGGAGTACGTCGCTGGCGCTGGTCAGCGTGCCGCTCTGGGCCCAGCTGCTCCATTGGTGCGTTGGCTGGCCCGTCGGGCCCGGGGTTTGAATGGCGCCCAGTTGGCAGGTCCTGGCGTGAAGATCCTGGTGATGGGTGGCACCCGTTTCGTCGGCCGGCCGCTGGTGGCGCAGCTGCTGAGCCAGGGGCATGACCTCACCCTGTTCACCCGCGGCCGCAACCCCGTGCCCGCCGGCGTCGAGCATCTGAGCGGGGATCGCAGCAGTGCCGAGGGCCTGGCGGCTCTCGAGGGCCGTCGTTTCGATGTGATCGTCGACAGTTCCGGCCGCACGGTGGACGACAGCCGTGCGGTGATCGAGCGCACCGGCGCCCCGAGCCATCGCTTCGTCTATGTGAGTTCCGCCGGCGTTTACGCCGACAGCGAGCTGTGGCCCCTGCACGAGGACTCCCCCACCGATCCCCAGAGCCGCCACAGCGGCAAGCTCGACACGGAGGCCTGGCTCAGCGCCGAAACGATCCCCTTCACCAGCTTCCGCCCCACCTACATCGTGGGTGCCGGCAACTACAACCCGGTGGAGAGCTGGTTCTTCGATCGCATCGTGCATGGCCGGCCGGTGCCCCTTCCGGGTGATGGCAGCACGATCACCCAGCTGGGCCATGTGAACGATCTGGCCACAGCCATGGCCCGCTGCATCGGCGTCGATGCCGCCGCGAACCGCATCTACAACTGCAGCAGCGCCCAGGGCATCAGCTTCCGGGGCCTGGTGGCCGCTGCCGCCCGCGCCTGCGGCAAGGATCCGGCCACGGTTGAGATCCGCAGCTTCGATCCCGCCGGGCTCGACAAGAAGGCCCGCAAGGCTTTCCCGCTGCGGCTGGCCCACTTCCTCACCGACATCACCCGGGTGCAGAGCGAGCTGGCCTGGACGCCGCAGTACGACGTTGAGCGCTCCCTCGCCGACAGCTATGCCAACGACTACGCCCTGCGGATGCCCACCAGCCCCGATTTCAGCGGCGATGCGGCGCTGATCGGCTGACGTTCAAGCCTGACGTCGCTTCAGGTAGCCCCAGGCCGAGCTGAGGGCCAGCAGCAGCGACGGCCAGAACAACCAGTAGCCGCTCAGGTGCAGCAGCCCAGGCAGACCGAAGCTGTTCTCGCCATCCAGGGCGGCCCCCCAGCTATTGGGCCAGAGCAGCAGCAGCAGTGAGGCGAACTGCAGGATCGTTTTGGCCTTGCCGCCCCAGGAGGCCGGGCCGCCACTGCCGTGACCGGCCCGCCAGCCGGAGATCAACAGCTCGCGGGCCAGCAGCAGCCAGATCGCCCAGAGCGGCAGCACGCCCTTGGCCGCCAGCCACAGCAGGGGCGCCAGGATCAGGATCTTGTCGGTGAGGGGATCGAGCCGGGCGCCCCACACCGAGCCACCGCCGGCGCGGCGGGCCAGGGCGCCGTCGGCGGCATCACTGAGCCCCCCCAGCAGCAGCAGCCACCAGGCCGGGCCCTCCCAGCCGGCATTGAGGGCCAGGATCAACGGCAGGCCCGCAATGGCTCTCGCCACGGTGAGGCCATCGGCCAGGCGCCGGCTGAGCTGGGCAGACATGCAGGACCCGCGTGTGCAGGCTCCATTCTTCCGCCTGTCCGGCGGGCCACAATGTGCCCAGAGTTGTCCTGCCGATGGTCGTTGAACGCCGCGTCTCCGAGGTGATGAGCACGCCGGTGCGCCAGGTCAGCCTTGAGACGCCCCTGCAGGAGGCGGTGCAGCTGATGAGCGAGCACCATATCAGCGCCCTGGCGGTGGTGGACGGCGCCGGCGCCCTGGTGGGCGAGCTCACCGAGCAGGACCTGATGGTGCGTGAGAGCGGCTTTCAGCCCGGCCCCTACGTGATGCTGCTGGATGCGGTGATCTACCTGCGCAACCCGCTGAACTGGGACAAGGAGGTGCACCAGGTGCTGGGCAGCACGGTGGCTGAGGTGATGAGCCGCAACCCCCACACCTGCAGTGGTGAGCTCTCCCTGCCTGCCGCCGCCCGCCAGCTGCACGAGGGCAGCACCCAGCGCCTGTTCGTGCTCGATGGGGCGGGCCAGCCGGTGGGCGTGCTCACCCGGGGCGATGTGGTGCGGGCGCTGGCCGCAGCCGGCTGACGTCAGGGACGAGGTCCTGGTGGCAGCGAAGCGTCGGACGGGGCCGCTGGGGCCTGGTCCGGTGGCGGCAGCGGTGGTGGCGGCGGTGCTCCCCCTGGGGCGCCGCTGGCGCTGTCCACCTCCGGCGCGGTGATGGCGTTGCTCCCCATCGCTGGGCTCACTGCCTCCAACGGCGGCGCCACGCTGCTGGCTTCCGGGTCGGCCGGTAGCGCCTGACCCTGCTGCAACAGCAGGGGAGGCGGCAGATCCGGTGCCAGCGGTGTGGCCTGACTGCTGCCCATGCTGCTGGCGCCGCTTTGCTGCAGCTCCCGCAGGGCGATCGGATCCGCGGTGATCGGTGGTTCGCGCAAGGGCGAACGCAGGGCGGCGCGACGGGGTGCAGGATCGCCCTTCGGTGCCCAGATCAGTCGCGCCAGCGGCTCCACCCCTTGCTCCATCAGCCGGTTGAGGCCTGCCATGGCGCGATCAAGGATCTGTGTTCCCAGGCTCTGGCCGCAGCGAAGCGGGCCACCGCAGCTGCTGGAATCCAGCCGTGGGCTGAGGCTCGCCAGCAGATTCCCCTGCAACGGCACGGTCCGCTCACTCAGCCGCAGCATGTAAGGCACATGCACGAAGCTGGTGGCGCCGCCGCTGATCCAGTTGGCGTCCTCATCGCTGAAGCCCTTCACCCCCGGAATGATCAAACGGCTCTTGGAGGCGTGATCCGGCAGGTAAGCGGTCCTCAGGCCCCGCTGACGGGCCAGGGAGCGGGTCTGCTCCAGGGTCAGGCCGTCGCGGCTCATCAGCACCTCCAGCCGGCCGTCGCCGCGCAGGCCGATCAGCATGCGGATCCGAGGCAGGAAATAACGGATCTGCTGGCCCATCGAGATGCTGTAGGCACCGCGGTACTCCGGTGGTGGGGCCTCCAGGTCGTTGTAGATGCTGTGCAGGCCGCCGATGAAACTGTCGTACTGGGCGGCTCGCTGGGGGGTGAGCTCGCCGTAGCCGAAGTCAACCCGTCCGTCGTGGCGGATGCCGATGAAGGCGCGCTGGCGGGCGGCGGTGCGGTTGCGGCCGCGCCAGACCCGTTCGCCGAGCTTGATATCCCCAAGCGGCACCGTGATCTCCTGGCCGCTGTTGTTCACATGCCGCTCGTACATCGGCCCGGAGATGTAGGCCAGGGCAGCGGCGTCGTTGTAGGCCTCCTGCTCGCGGTCCCAGCCCTCCAGCAGATCCAGCCGCACCTTGCGCGGATCGAAATCAAGGGCGTACGCCTGCGCGTCCGGCTGGTAGCGAAACCCGCGACTGCTGCCGGCCGCCGCAGTCGCTGCCGTTGCCGGGTCTGTGCGCTGGCTGTCGGGCAGCGGTGGTGCGATCGCCACCAGAAATGCCACCGCGCCAGCGGGCACGCCGATGGTCAGCCAGCGCTTGCGCCACCACCAGGGCCTCGGGTCTGGCGACGACGGAGCCTCCCTGGTTGCGCTTTGTGGCGAAGTGGCGCGAGTCAGAGGGCCGAGGAAGGCGGCTGCAAATCTACGGGGCTTGCTCACCGCTGCCCTGTGCGCTGCGCTTCATGGCAGGGCAAGCACCCGATCGTCCGCCACCACCCAGCGCTGCAGCTCTCGGGCGCAGGGATGGCCGCCGGTGAGGTCACCGAAGGCCGGCAGCTGCAGCTGCCTTCGCTGCCGATCGAACCCGAAGCAGGGCAGCCGCAGCCGGTCGGCGCCGCTCCCGAGCAGTGCCACGGGATGGAGGTGACCGCAGAGGTTGAGCTGCTCCGAACCGGGCACCTGCTGCGGCATGTGGCTCAGCCACAGCGGGCCGCAGGCTTGGGACGATTCCGCCGGCAGCTGCGCCAGCCAGCTGCCGGCCTCGTGGTTGCCGCCCACCAGCTGCAGGGGGCAGCCCAGCAGCTCCGGCAGGGCGCTGAGCTTCTGGCGCAGCTCGCCGGTGAGGCCCAGGCGGCTGTGGATCAGATCTCCGAGCACCACCACCCGCTGTGGCCTCAGGCCATGGGCCAGCGTCAGCAGACGGTTGAGGTTGGCCAGGTCGCCATCGCTGGGCAGGGGGATGCCGCTGGCCTGGAAACACTCCGCCTTGCCCAGATGCACATCCGCCAGCAGCAGCATCCCCTGGGCCGGATCCCAGACGGCGCGCTCCGGCAGCAGCTCCAGGCGGTGACCATGCCAGTGCAGCGCCGCTGCCCCCGGCCAGGCGTGGCCGGCTCCGCTCACCGCTGCCCCATGGCCCGCTGGTAGGCAGGGCGCTGCTGGGTGGCGGCGATGGTGGCCTGCACGTTCGGATAGGGGCTGAGGTCGATCTGGGGGAAGAAGATCGGCAGATAGGCCAGATAGGCGTTCACGGCGCAGTCGGCCACGCCCCAGGCGCTGCCGCTCAGGGGTTGCCCACTGGCCAGCAGCCCATCGAGCACCGTCATCAGGCGGGGGAATTCGCGCTCGCGGTTGCTCGGCACGAACAGGGCCGTGGCCAGGGTGGCATTGGCGAACAGCACCCACTGCTGGGCCAGGGCCCGCTCGGCGGCTGTGCGGCACTCGCCGCCGTGGCGCTCGGCCAGATAGAGCAGGATTGCGCCGCT
>CAIZNP010000303.1 GCA_903934375.1 uncultured Synechococcaceae cyanobacterium | reverse complement strand
GGAGCGTCGATCAGCGGAAACCCACCGAGGCCTGCCAGACGAAGGCCAGCAGCAGGAAGAACAGGGGGATGATCGGCAGGATGTCCACCAGGGGGCCGAAGGCCTGATAGGCCTCGGGCAGCTGGGCCAGGGTCTGCAGGGCGTAGGCGGCCATCCCGGAATTCACGTGGCTGGAGTCGGACGCTACCACGTGTGTGCAGCTGGGGAGCCCGGCTCCCAGGGAGCGAAATCCTCTGAAAAACAACTCTCCTGGATGGCCCTCGCCATGGCCGTGCTGAAGCGCACCAGCTGGGTGATGTTGTGCAGGCTGAGCAGGGTCTTGCCAAGCAGTTCCTCGGCCTTGATCAGGTGATGCAGGTAGGCGCGGCTGTGCTGCCGGCAGGCCAGGCAGGGGCAGCTGGCGTCAAGAGGGGTGTGGTCGTGGCGGAAGCGGGCGTTCTTGAGGTTCCAGCGCTCGCCGCCCACCAGGGCCGCGCCGTGGCGGCCGAGACGCGTCGGCAGCACGCAGTCGAACAGATCGAAGCCGTTGGCCACGGCGATCGCCATCTCGCGCAGGGTTCCCACGCCCATCAGGTAGTGGGGCACGGCCTCCGGCAGCAGCGGCCCCACCTGGCGCACGATCCGGTGCATCTCTTCGGCCGGCTCACCCACGCTCACGCCGCCCACGGCGATGCCGGGCAGGTTCATCGAGGCCACCACCCGGGCTGATTCGGTCCGCAGGTTCGGATAGCAGCCCCCCTGCACGATGCCGAACAGCGCCTGGTCGGCTCTGGTGTGGCTGGCGACGCAGCGCTCCAGCCAGCTGTGGGTGCGACGGCAGGCGGCTGCTACATCCGCCTCGCTGGCCGGCCAGGGGGGGCACTCGTCGAAGGCCATGGCCACATCGGCGCCAAGGGCCATCTGGATCTCCATCGAGCGCTCGGGGCTGAGCTCGATGCGGGCGCCGTCGCGCGGTGAACGGAACACCACGCCCGCATCAGTGATCCGGTTGATGGCCCCCAGGCTGAATACCTGGAAGCCGCCGGAGTCGGTGAGCATGGGGCCGCTCCAGCCCATGAAGCGGTGCAGGCCGCCGGCCTCCGCTACCACCGCCTCACCGGGCATCAGGTGCAGGTGATAGGTGTTGGACAGCACCATCTCGGCGCCGGTTTCGGCCAGCTGGGCTGTGCTGACACCCTTGACCGTGGCCAGGGTGCCCACCGGCATGAAGCGGGGCGTGTGCACCGGGCCGTGCGGGGTATCGAAGCAGCCGCAGCGGGCGCGGGTGCGGCTGCAGCGGGCCGTGATCGTGAAGCTGAAGGCCATCGCGGCGGCCGTGCCGTGCTCTGTGCGGACCCTACGCGTCAGCTGGCCGCGGCAGGATCAGGCGGTTGACGCCCTCCGCCGGCTGCCATGCCCCCGCCTTCGCCCCAGGCCGCGGCGCCCCGCCCACGGGCCGGCTGGCTGGCGGATCTGGCGGGGGCGTGGGTCTTCTACAGCGTGCTGCCGCTGCCGCCAGGGCTCCAGCCGCGTTTCGAGCGCATCGCCCGCTTCGCCCCCTGGGTGGGGGCGCTGATCGGTGCCCTGGAGGCGGGCTTGTGGCTGCTGCTGGCGCCCGGCGGTCTGCTGGCCCAGGCGACCCTGGTGATCGCCTTCGGCGTGTGGATCAGCGGCGGGCTGCATCTCGATGGTGCCATGGACACAGCCGACGGCCTGGCGGCCGGGCCCGAGCGCTGCCTGGAGGCCATGGATGACAGCCGCGTCGGCGCCAGCGGCGTGCAGGCCCTGCTGCAGGTGCTGCTGCTGCGCCTCGGTGGGCTGGCCCTGCTGGGGGCGGCTGCACCCTGGACCCTTGTGTGGGCAGCCGTGTGGGGGCGCCTGGCACCGCTGCTGGCGATGGACGCCTTCCCGTACCTCCGCGACCAGGACCGTGGCACCGCTGCCTTCCACCGCCGTCATTGGCGCGGGCTGCTGCCGGAGCTGCTGCCGGCGCTGCTGCTGCTGCTGGTCCTGAGTGGCCTTGCCCTGACCTTGGCCCCGGGGCCATCGGGTTGGATCGGCTGGATCGGCCTCCTGCCTGCGGTCGTGGTGCCCTGGCGGCTGGGCCGGCGACTCGGCGGTCACAGCGGCGACAGCTACGGAGCCTGTGTGGAGTGGACGCTCAGCTGGAGCCTGTTGCTGATGGGGCTGCTGTTGGGGCTACTGGGGCGGCTTCCGGGCTGAGGCCCTGTGGGATCAGGTCCGGTGGGATCAGGCTGCCGGCAACCGCAGGCGGAAGGCATTGCCGCTGGCGGGCAGCTGCGGATCGGCCGGGTCGAGGGCCTGCGGTGGCACCAGCAGCTCCAGCTCTCCCCCCAGGCTGCGGGCCAGCTCACGCCCCAGTGCCAGCCCCAGGCCCGTCCCGGGCAGGTGCTCGCCGCTGCTGCCGCGCTC
Organism: uncultured Synechococcaceae cyanobacterium; assembly: GCA_903934375.1. Taxonomy (GTDB): domain Bacteria; phylum Cyanobacteriota; class Cyanobacteriia; order PCC-6307; family Cyanobiaceae; genus Vulcanococcus. The sequence continues at coordinate 16,356 of CAIZNP010000303.1, read as the reverse complement.
GCCGCGCAGGAAGACCCGCTCCCGCTCCGGTGCAGGGATGTCCGGACCGCTGTCCCAGACCGTCAGGCTGACTGCTCCGGCCATCGCTGCGGCGTGCAGGCCGATCGCCCCGCCGGGCCGGCTGTAGCGGAAGGCGTTCTCGAGCAGGTTGGCCAGGATCTCCGAGACGGCCGCTCCATCCCCCATCCAGGCGGGACAGCTGGTGGGCGCGTGCCAGGGCCGCCCCTGCAGTGTGGCGGTGGCAGCGGCCCGTTCCAGCAGCGGCCCGAGGAACTCCGGCAGGGATTGCGGTGCGGCGCCGCTCAGGGCGGGTGGCAGAAGCAAGGGTGTGGGGCCCTCGGCGGCGCCGGGCAGCTCCGCCGGGCGGGCCAGCGCATCGATCGCCTCGACGTAGCGGGTCAGCTGGCCCTGTTCCGCCAGCAGCTGATCGACGAGGTTGCGGTTGCCCGGATCTCCGTCCAGGCGGCGGCGCAGCAGCTGGCCAAAGGTGCGCAGGGCCGCCAGGGGGTTGCGCAGCTGGTGCACCAGAAGCTGCAGCTGATCCTCACGTCGGGTCAGCTCATGGCCGAGCCGTTGCTGCTCGAGATCCAGCCGCAGGGCCTCCGTGAGGCAGCGGGCCGTCGCGTCGAGCCGCTCCGTGAGGGGTTGGGGCCAGGGCCAGCAGCTGGCATCCACCCGCAGGGCGCCCAGCAGCAGAGAGCCGTCGCGCAGGGCCAGCCAGCGTCTGGCTGCACCGAGGGGCAGACCCGCGCCGTCCGCCGAGCCTTCTTCGGTATCTGCATCCGGCAGGGCCGTGTGGGGTGGCCACTGGCCGATCGCCACCAGGGTGGGTTTGCCGTTGTCAGCCGGCAGGGCCAGGTACACCACCAGGGCCCTCAGGTCGGGACGATCTGTGAATTGGGCCAGCTGCTGCTCCAGCAGAGCCAAAAACCGCTTGGAGACTTGCATCTGGAGCGCGGTTCAGGGTCTCCTTCCGGCCGGCCGAAAAAAATTCCGGCCGCCATGTTGGAAATCTGGGAAAAAGTCTTAAGATCCTGGTATCGACCAATACCTCGCAGTCCGGGAGCGGATCGCGCGGCGTCGGCCCGAGGGCCAAGGTTGCAGTTCTCCTGCGACCAAGGCTACAGCAGTGGATGTTGCGTCCCCTGTTGTTCGGAGTCCGTCCGTCGCTGACGGTTGGCTGGTTCGGTTGCTTCCGCTTGCGGAGCGACGAGCCGGTCTGGCTTCCCGGTTGACAGTCGTATGGGCGTTCCGACCCATCCCATCCGGGTTTCCGTACTTATGTCTAAGAAGCGCAAGCGCATCAGCCGCCGTCGTCTGGCGGGTCAGCGGGTTCTGGCCCATGTGCCCACCCATAACCTCGAAACTGGCGATCACAAGCCGGTGACAGCCGCTCGGCGCTTCATCGCCGAGGGCAACATCACGGCTCCGGCTCTGCTCAACGTTCGCCGCAACGAGCACACCACCGATCGCTTCTTCTGGGGCGAGAAGGGCCTGTTCAGCGCCCAGTACGCCGAAGAGAACCATTTCCTGTTCCCCTCTCTGCGGGCCATCGTTGACCGCATCGGCGAGGACACCCTGTTTGCGGGCCTTGAGTCCATGGCCGCCGACGACTGGGAGGAAATGGAGGAGTACGAGTACGCCTTCGTCTGAATCCGGAACGGCTGGATTCGCAGCAGCGCCAAAGCTTCGGAAACGCCATGCCGGCCCCAACGGGGGCCGGCTTTTTGCTGGCGTTCAGTCGTCCCTCCTCAGGCAGCGCCGCACGAACGCTCCCAGATCCGGCAGCAGCTCCGGATCGATCCCATGCCCGCCGCTGAATGGCAGCAGCTCCACCTGCCCGCCCGCCTGCAGCAGCTGGCGCCGCAGCTCCTCGCTGGCCTCGAACGGCACCACGGGATCCTCGCGGCCGTGGCTGAGCAGCACCGGTGGCACTACCCCGCCCGCCTGCCAGCCCTGGTGTGGATAGCCGCTGCAGCCCACGATCCCGGCCAGTGGCAGGCCGCAGCCCACATCAATGGCCATCGCACTCCCCTGGGAAAAGCCCAGCAGCACGGTGTGCTCCAGGGCCACGGAGGCAGCCAGCTGCTCGAGCCGCTGGCGCAGGGCCGAGCGGGCGGCGGGCAGGGCCGACCAGTCGATCGGTTGGAGGCTGTACCACTGGCGCCCGCTGCCGCTGGGATGGGGTTCCGGGGCCCGCAGCGCCACCACGCTCACATCCGGCCCCACGAGCAGCCCACCCAGATCCAGCAGGTCGTCGGCATCGGCGCCCCAGCCGTGCAGCAGCACCAGGCGCTGGTGGGCCTGCGCCGGCCCCAGCCGCAGCGCGTCATCCGGCTGTGAGTCCGGCAGGGCATCGGGAGTGGTGCTGGCCTGGGAGGAGTTCTGCATCGGCGGCGGGGCGGAAACAGCTGCTGCGTAGGTTGGATCCTCAGCCCTCCTGCACCCCCATGGCGCCCAAGGCCCTGCTCAGCGTGTCGAACAAGGAGGGGCTGGTGCCCCTGGCACAGGGTCTGCTGGATGCTGGTTATCAGCTGATCTCCAGCGGCGGCACGGCCGCCTCCCTGGCGGCGGCCGGACTGCCGGTCACCAAGGTGGCGGAGCACACCGGAGCTCCGGAGATCCTGGGCGGACGTGTCAAGACGTTGCACCCACGCATCCACGGCGGGATCCTCGCCAAGCGCGATGAGCCCGCCCATCAGGCCGATCTGGCGGCCCAGGCCATCGATCTGATCGATGTGGTGGTGGTGAATCTCTATCCCTTCCGCGAAACCATCGCCCGCCCGGATGTGACCTGGGAGGTGGCGATCGAGAACATCGACATCGGCGGCCCGGCGATGGTGCGCGCCGCCGCCAAGAACCATGCCGATGTGGCGGTGCTCACCAGTCCCGAGCAGTACCCGGCCTTCCTGGCGGCCCTGGCGGTCGGTGCGATCGGCCAGGAGATGCGCCGCCGTCTGGCCCTGGAGGCCTTCAGCCACACCGCCGCCTACGACACGGCCATCAGCCAATGGCTGAGCGCCCAGCTGGAGACATCCCCGGCTGGCGACGTTCCCGAGGCGACCACCGGCACCACCGCACCGCTCAGCCTCAGCGTGCCGGTGCGGCAGAGCCTGCGCTATGGCGAGAACCCGCACCAGAGCGCCACCTGGCACTCTCAGCCCGATGCCGGCTTGGGGGGCGGCGCACAGCTGCAGGGCAAGGAGCTCAGCTACAACAACATCCTTGACCTGGAGGCCGCTCTGGCCACCGTGCGGGAGTTTGGCTACGCCGGCCAGAGCGCCGGCGGCAACGCCTTCCAGCCGGCGGCCGTGGTGGTGAAGCACACCAATCCCTGCGGAGTGGCCATCGGCAGCAGCAGCGCCGATGCGCTGCAGCGGGCCCTCGATGCCGATCGCCTCTCGGCCTTCGGCGGCATCGTGGCGATCAACGGCCCGGTGGATGCGGCCACCGCTGGCCATCTCACCAGCCTGTTCCTGGAATGCGTGGTGGCGCCGGTGTTCGAGCCTGCCGCCCGCGAACTGCTGGCGGCCAAGACCAATCTGCGCCTGCTGGAGCTCGCTCCGGCGGCGATCGAGCGGGCTAGCCGTCAGCAGCTGCGCAGCGTGCTGGGTGGGGTGCTGGTGCAGGAGCTCGATGATCAGCCGGTCGATGAATCGATCTGGCAGGTGGTGAGCAAGCGCCAGCCCACGGCCACTGAGCTGGAGGATCTGCGCTTCGCCTGGCGCCTGGTGCGCCATGTGCGCTCCAATGCCATCACCGTGGCCAAGGGCGGCCAGAGCCTGGGGATCGGCGCTGGCCAGATGAACCGGGTCGGCTCGGCCCGCATCGCGCTGGACACAGCGGCGGACAAGGCCCGCGGCGCCGTGCTGGCTAGCGATGGCTTCTTCCCCTTCGATGACTCCGTGCGCCTCGCTGCCGGTTACGGCATCAGTGCTGTGATCCAGCCAGGCGGCAGCGTGCGCGATGTTGAGTCGATCGCCGCCTGCGATGCACTGGGCCTGGCGATGGTGGTGACGGGCCGCCGGCACTTCCTGCACTGAGACGCTGCCACTGACCAGCCGGCACTGATCTAGCTTCGCCCCCGACAACCTTCCTCAGGCTCGCGCCCCATGCCGGAAGCCCTCGCCTTCAATCTCAACTTCCTGCACCCGCTGGCCATGTGGGCCCTGCTGGCCCTCAGCGGCTATGCAATGTTTCTTGGCATCAAGGCCAAAAAGACCCGCACCGCTGACGCGGAAACCCGTAAGCAGCTGATCAAGGGGCAGTTCGCCAAGCGCCACTACCTGTTCGGCAGCGCCGTGTTGGCGGTGATGGTGTTCGGCACCTTCGGCGGCATGGCCGTCACCTATCTGAACAACGGCAAGCTGTTCGTTGGCCCCCACCTGCTGGTGGGCATCGCCATGACCTCGATGCTGGTGCTGGCCGCCGCCCTTTCGCCGCTGATGCAGCAGGGCAACCTGATCGCGCGCAAGATCCACGTGGGCCTGAACATGGGCGTGGTCACCCTGTTCCTGTGGCAGGCCGTCACCGGCATGCAGATCGTCAACAAGATCTGGGAGAACCGGCCCGCCTGAGATCTCAAGGAGGTTGGCCGAGCCCTCGGATCTGCGGATCTGAGGGCTCGGCTCAGAACTGAGCCCGCCGCCGTGGCGGGCACTCCAGAGCGTGGGTGGCGTGGAAGTCTTCCTGCACCTTCCAGGTGAGTTTGCGGGAGATCTGGCGCACGATCTGACGCAGCAGGTGATCGCCGCTGCTCTGCACCAGGCTCTCGGGCAGCAGGCCAATCACCGCCGGCAGGCGGATCCAGACGCTGAGATCTAGCTCCCAGCACACCTCGGTGAGCGGCGCTTCAGCGCTCTGCTCGGCCAGGCGCAGGGAGGCGTTGAACTCCACGTCATAGAGCTCGCGCAGGCCCGGCTGGAAGCGTTCGGGCGGCACGGTGCAGATGCGATAGATCCCCTCGCTCTGCGGCAGCAGCTCGAGGCCGATGGTGGGCTCCACCTCGAAGCCAAAGTTGCCGAACCGCCCGAGGGTCAGCACGTAGCCGTTCTCTTCCAGAGCGTTCACCTGCATCGGTGATGCACAGCGACGGAACCAACCCTCGTGGCGGTCCAGGTAGGCGGCCACGGTGTTGGCAGGGGCCCGCATCTCCATCACATCGGCGAACTGGCTGCGGTAACAGCGCACCCGGCTGTCATCGCTGTGGCGCAGCGCTGGAGCCAGTCCATCGGGGTTGCTGGCGGTGGAAGCGACGGAACTGGTCACTGATGCAGTCAACGTGTTCCAAACTCCCGACCGCCCGGAGGCGAGTCCAATGAATGAATGTAAAGCGCTGTCCGTCCTGCAGCGGCAGCGGTTGTGACAGCGGCCTCTTCAGGGTCCACTCAGGCGTCCGCCAGATCGATCAGGCGGCCGATCACGTCCGCCACCACCCGGTCCGGCGTGGAAGCACCGGAGGTGATGCCCACCCGCAGTGGCCCTTCCGGCAGGAAGGGCTCCAGCGCCACCAGCTCCGATCCCAGCGGCTTGTGTTCGATGCGGTTGCCGGGACCGATGCGCTCCGGCGTGTCGATGTGGAACGAGAGGATGCCGCGGCTGACGGCGATCTCCTGGAGGTGGGTGGTGTTGGAGGAGTTGTAACCGCCGATCACGACCATCAGGTCGAGCGGTTCATCCACGAGGGCGAACATGGCGTCCTGCCGCTCCTGGGTGGCGTCGCAGATGGTGTTGAAGGCCAGGAAGTGGTTGTTCAGTTCGGCGGGCCCGAAGCGCTGCAGCATCGTGCGCTCGAACAGCCGGCCGATCTCCTCGGTTTCACTCTTGAGCATCGTGGTCTGGTTGGCTACGCCCACCTGCACCAGGTCACGGTCGGGATCGAAGCCCGGCGAGCAGGCTTTGGCGAAGCGGGTCATGAAGGCCTGGCGCTGCTCCGGGCTGGGGCCGCTGCCGCCGGCGCTGGCCAGGATGTAGTCGCACACCAACTGGGCTTCGGCCAGATCCAGCACCACCAGGTACGTGCCCGCGAAGGAACTGGTGGCCAGCGTTTCCTCGTGCTTCACCTTGCCGTGGATGATCGAGGTGAAGGCGTGCTTCTTGTGCTTCTCCACCGTGTTCCACACCTTGGAGACCCAGGGGCAGGTGGTGTCGACGATGTGGCAGCCGCGCTCGCTCAGCAGCTGCATCTCCTGCACCGTGGCACCGAAGGCCGGCAGGATCACCACATCGCCGCTGGCCACCTCGGAGAAGTCCTTCACGCCGCCCTCCACCTGGATGAACAGCACATCCATCTCCCGCAGGTGATCGTTCACCGAGGGGTTGTGGATGATCTCGTTGGTGATCCAGATCCGCTCGCTCGGATAGTGGCGGCGGGTTTCGTAGGCCATCGCCACGGCCCGCTCCACGCCCCAGCAGAAACCGAAGGCTTCGGCAAGTTTCACCGTGAGGCGCCCGTGGCGCAGCTCGTGGCCGTTTTCGCGGATGCTGGCCACCAGGTCGCTCTGATAGGCCTGCTCGAGGCTGCCGGCCACTTCATCGCCCAGGCCGAAGCCGCGGCGGTTGTAGCGATCCGAATGGTGCAGGGATCGCTTGAACGCGCGGGTATCCACGGCGATGGGCACGGGGGAGCCCAACTCTATGGGCCCCTCCCGCGAGGCTGGTGCCGGCTCAGCTGTGGGGCTGCACCGGCACCACTCCCAGCCACTGCACACCGTCGGCATGGAACCCGTAGCGGCAGGGGATCACCTCCACCCCCTGCGCCAGGGCCTGGCGGAAGAGTTCGCCGTAGCGTGGGTCCGCGCTGTCGCCCGGCGCGAAGCGCGTCACATCGGCGCGGCTGAGGCAGGGCAGCAGCACGGCTCGTGCCTCCGGCAGCACGCCCATCAGCTCCTCCAGGTGTTTCTGGCCCCGCTCGGTCACCGTGTCGGGAAACAGGGCCAGATCGCCGTCGGTCCAGGTGGTGTTCTTCACCTCCACGTAGATCGGCCTGGGGTCGGCGGCGCCCTCGGCTGGGGTGAGCAGCAGGTCGATGCGGCTGCGGCGGTTGAGGCCGTAGGCCACTTCGGCCCGGATGGCGCCGATCGGCCCCAGCCAGGGCTCCAGCAGGCCGGCTTCGATTGTGCTGCGCACCAGCCGGTTGGGCAGGGCGGTGTTGATGCCGACCCAGATCGGCTGGCCGTTGGCCCCGGGAGAGAGGGCCTGCTCCCAGCTCCAGGCCAGCTTGCGGGTGGGCGAGGGGGCGTGGCGCAGGCGCACACGGCCGCCCGGGTGGAGTACGCCGGTCATCGGACCGGTGTTGGCGCAATGGGCCGTCACCACCTCGCCGCTGTCGAGCTCGACGTCGGCCAGAAAGCGCTTGTAGCGCTTGAGCAGGATTCCCTCGTGCAGGTCGGCCAGGGGCAGCACCAGCGAGGGTTGGGGATCGGTGCTGGCCGGCATGGCAGGTGGAGGCGTGGGCGTGGCGCCATGGTGGCCTCTGGCGGCTTGCGCTTCGCTCACGACCGGCAAGAATCCACGCTCGATCAGGTGGCTCTGTTCCGGATGGGTGAATCGAGTCAGCTCGGCAACGAGGCGCCGGTGGCAAGCGCGGCAGAGGGTGCCGCTGAGGTCCAGGCCAGCGGCAACGGTGCCGGCGGCGGCCGGTCGCTACGGCGTATCGCGCTGATCGTGGCGGTGGCCACTGCCTTGAGCAAGCTGGCCGGCCTCGTGCGCCAGCAGGTGATCGCCGCCGCCTTCGGGGTCGGCGCCGCCTACGACGCCTACAACTACGCCTATGTGCTGCCGGGCTTCCTGCTGATCCTGCTGGGCGGCATCAACGGGCCGTTCCACAGCGCCATGGTCAGCGTGCTGGCGCGCCGGCCCCGTCAGGAGGGGGCCCATGTGCTGGCAGCGATCAACACGCTGGTGGGCGCGGGGCTGATCATCGTCACGCTGCTGCTGGTGGTGTTCGCCGATCCGCTGATCACCATGTTGGGCCCGGGCTTGGACGCCACCCGCCACGACATCGCTGTGCAGCAGCTGCGCTGGATGGCGCCGATGGCCCTGTTCGCCGGCCTGATCGGTCTGGGTTTCGGTGCCCTCAACGCCGCTGATGTGTTCTGGTTGCCCTCGGTGAGCCCGCTGCTCTCCAGCGTGGCTGTGATCGCCGGCATCGCCCTGTTGTGGTGGAGGCTCGGCGCTGAGATCCTGTCGCCCACCACCGCGGTGATCGGTGGCATCGTGCTGGCGGCCAGCACCACCATCGGCGCGATCCTGCAGTGGCTGATCCAGCTGCCGGCCCTCGCGCGCGAGGGGCTCAACAAGCTGCAGCTGGTGTGGGACTGGAAGGACCCCGGTGTGCGTGAGGTGCTTCGGGTGATGGGCCCCGCCACCCTCTCGTCGGGGATGCTGCAGATCAATGTGTTCGTCTCACTGTTCTTTGCCTCCGGCATGCCTGCCGCGGCCGCGGGTCTGGGCTACGCCAACCTGCTGGTGCAGACCCCCCTCGGTCTGCTCTCCAATGCCCTGCTGGTGCCGCTGCTGCCGGTCTATGCCCGGCTCACGGCCCCGCAGGACCGTCAGGAGCTGATCGCCCGCATCCGCCAGGGCCTGATGCTCTCCAATGCCTCGATGCTGCCCCTAGGGGCGCTGATGGTGGGGCTGGCGGTGCCGATCGTGGCCCTGATCTACGAGCGTGGTGCCTTCAATGCCGACGCGGCCGATCTGGTGGGGCAGCTGCTGATGGCCTACGGCATCGGCATGCCGGCCTATCTGGCCCGCGATGTGCTGGTGCGCGTCTTCTATGCCCTGGGCGATGGCGTGACCCCGTTTCGCTGGTCGCTCGGCGGCATTGGTCTCAATGCCGTCTTCTGCTGGCTGTTCGTGGGCGGCCCCATCCCGGGGGATGTGCTGGTGCTGCCGGGGCTTTACTGCGGTGCCTCCGGTCTGGTGCTCGCCACGGTGGCCGTGAACCTGATCACCTGTCTGGGGCTGCTGCTGGCCCTGCAACGGCGCCTGGGAGGTCTGCCGCTGCGGGTGTGGGGGCGCGACACGCTGCTGCTGCTGGCGTCCGCTGTGGCGGCGGGCCTGACGGCCTGGGGGTTGGCCAGCGCGATCGCCTGGCCCGCCAATCTGCTCGGCCGACTTCTGGAATGCTGCCTGGCCAGCGCCGCAGCGCTGCTGGTGTACGGCCTGATCGCCAGCTGGGGCCGGGTGCCGGAGGTGGATCAGATCAGCCGCCAGCTGCGCGCCAGGATTCCGGGGTTGGGCTGAGAGCTGGGCTCAAATTTGAGCTCAGAGCTGGACGGTTCGTTCTTCGCGGACCTGGATCGGGATCTCGAGGTGACTGCGCCCGACCATGGCCGGCCCGTCGACTGAATAGATCCTGGCTTCGATGCCGAAGTCGCGGAAGGCGTTCTCCATCTCCTGCATCAGCGCCTTCTCCACCTGGGCTTCGGCGTCCACCACCTTGCCGATCAGGCGGCTGCCGAGCCGACCGATGCGCTGGCGCACGACCTCGCGGGCGTTGGTGACCTCGATGACCAGCACGGGGCGGCGGCGGGAGGGCGCAACCCTAGCCGCGGTTGGCCAGTAGATCCTCCAGGTCCTGCAGCTGTCCGGGCGGCACGAGCCTTGCCAGCGGCAGGCGGCTGCTGCCGCCACCGATCGGCACCAGCACGGCCTCGAGAGCCTGGCGCGCGCAGACGCTTGCCCCCTGATCCAGGCGGGCTGCGCATTCGATCGCCAGTGCCTCCGCCACGCCGGCATCACCGAGATACAGATGCCAGCCGCCCACCTGGATGTAGAGGCGATCGGCCAGCTCCAGCTGCAGCTCGCGGATCTCGCTGGGGGAGAGGCTCATGGCGGGGCTGCTGCTGTTGTTCAGGATGGCGCGTCAGTGCCGGGGCGGCGCAGCAGCACGCTGAGCAGCTGAATCAGGAGCAACGCGCCCCAGATCTCCGTGAGCCAGGCCAGGTGCGGCCAGGGCTGGCGCATGCCCTGCACGAACCACAGACCGCTGTTCACCGCCGCGAACACCATGGCGTGCAGCACCAGGTTCACGATGCGCGAGAAGTGGCGGTAGGTGGGGTCGGCCGGGTTGGCGGGTCCGTACCAGCGGATCGGCATCAGGGGTGGCCGCTCGGAGCGGGGGGTGCTGCAGGGATTGTGATCGGCAGCCCTGGTTGACGGATGGGCCCTCGGTGTGACGAGAATGTCAGGGCAGGCCCAGGCGCTTGTAGCTCAGCGGATTAGAGCATCTGACTACGGATCAGAGGGTCGGGAGTTCGAATCTCTCCAGGCGCGCCTGAATCACCTCCTCTCACTGGAGGTGTCGCAAACCGCCCCTCACCGGGCGGTTTTTTAATGCTGGCAGGGGGCGGTCCCACCGTTGTCTGTTTCTTACGATCAGATCCACCTGAGCGGCCTTTCATGGCGGACCCCACCGGCGCGGCGATCAACACCTCTCTGGCGGCCGGGGATCCTGCCATCGCTGCCCTGATCAACCGCGAGCTGATCCGTCAGCAGACCCATCTTGAGCTGATCGCCTCCGAGAACTTCGCCTCCCGCGCCGTGATGGAGGCCCAGGGCTCCGTGCTCACCAACAAGTACGCCGAAGGCTTGCCCGCCAAGCGGTACTACGGCGGCTGCGAGCACGTGGATGCGATCGAGGAGCTGGCGATCGAGCGGGCGAAGCAGCTCTTCGGTGCCGCCTGGGCCAACGTGCAGCCCCATAGCGGCGCCCAGGCCAACTTCGCCGTGTTCCTGGCGCTGCTCCAGCCGGGCGACACGATCCTGGGCATGGACCTCAGCCACGGCGGCCACCTCACCCACGGCTCGCCCGTGAACGTGAGCGGCAAGTGGTTCAAGGCCGTCCACTACGGCGTCGACCCCGAGACCCAGCAGCTCAACTTCGACACGATCCGCCAGCTGGCCCTGGAGCACAAGCCGAAGCTGATCGTCTGCGGCTACTCGGCCTACCCCCGCGCGATCGATTTCGAGGGCTTCCGCGCCATCGCCGATGAGGTGGGCGCCTATCTGCTCGCCGATATGGCCCACATCGCCGGGCTGGTGGCCGCCGGTGTGCACCCCAGCCCGGTGCCCGTCTGTGATGTGGTGACCACCACCACCCACAAGACCCTGCGCGGCCCCCGCGGCGGCCTGATCCTCTGCCGCGACGCCGAGTTCGGCAAGCAGTTCGACAAGGCCGTCTTCCCCGGCAGCCAGGGCGGCCCGCTCGAACACGTGATCGCCGCCAAGGCGGTGGCCTTCGGTGAGGCGCTGCAACCTGGCTTCCTCACATACAGCAAGCAGGTGATCGCCAACGCCCAGGCTCTGGCCGAGCGCATCCAGGAGCGCGGCATTGCTGTGGTGAGCGGCGGCACCGATAACCACATCGTTCTGCTCGATCTGCGCAGCATCGGCATGACCGGCAAGGTGGCCGACCTGCTGGTGAGCGATGTGCACATCACCGCAAACAAGAACACCGTGCCCTTCGATCCGCAGTCGCCCTTCGTGACCAGCGGCCTGCGCCTCGGCACCGCCGCCTGCACCACGCGCGGCTTCGATCAGGCCGCCTTCCGCGAGGTGGCCGATGTGATCGCCGATCGCCTGCTCAACCCCGAAGACACCGCCATCGAGCTGCGCTGCCGCGAGCGGGTGGCAGCGCTGTGTGAGCGCTTCCCCCTCTATTCCGCCGAGCGTCAGCTGCAGCCGGTCTGAGTGCTTGAACCGGCCGCCCTGCTTAAGCTTTCGGCGGCAGCCCAGCCTCCGGCCCCCATGCCGACCGTGCAGCGCTCGTGATGATTTCCAGCCGGCCGGACCTCGCCGCGGTTCTGGCCTTCGGCATGGCGGCCCTGGGAACGACTCTGATCGTGCCGCTGGTGCGTCGCGCTGGCCTGCGGTTGGGTCTCACGGACCAGCCTGATGCCCGCAAGCAGCACACCAAACCGATGGTGCGCCTCGGCGGTGTGGGCATCGTTGCTGGCTTTGTGCTGGCCCTGCTGCTGATCTGGGCCCTGGGTGGCTTCGTGCAGCTGCCGCCCGAGCGTGATGCGCTGATCTGGACCACCCTGGCCGGCTCGCTTTGCTTCTTCCTGATCGGCCTGGCGGACGATCTGTTTGCCCTGCCGCCCCTGCCACGGCTGGCCCTGCAGCTTGGGGTGGCGATGGCCGTCTGGAGTCAGGGCGTGCGCATCGGTGCGATCGATCTGCCCTTCGCCCTGTTCGGTAGCGAGACCGGCGCGATTGTTCTGCCGGATGGCCTCAGCCTCCTGGCCACCGTGGTCTGGCTGGTGGGCATCACCAATGCGATCAACTGGCTCGACGGTCTGGACGGTCTGGCCGCCGGTGTCAGCGGCATCGCCGCCGTGGGGCTGCTTTCGGTGAGCTACAGCCTCAACCAGCCGGCGCCGGGTCTGCTGGCGGCGGCCCTGGCCGGCAGCTGCCTGGGCTTTCTGCGCCACAACTTCAATCCCGCCCGCATCTTCATGGGGGACGGCGGCTCCTACTTCCTGGGCTTTGCCCTGGCTGCCATCAGCATCGTCGGTCCGGCCAAGGGACTCACCAGCGTCAGCCTGCTGCTGCCCCTGCTGATTCTGTCTCTGCCGTTGGCCGACATGTCGGCCGTGATCATGGGCCGCGTCAGCGAGGGGCATTCGCCCTTCTATCCCGACCGGCGCCATCTGCATCACCGCCTGCTGCGGGTGGGCTTCAGCCATCGCCGCACCGTGGTGCTCATCTATGCCTTCACCCAGTGGCTTGTGGCGCTTGCCCTGGTGCTGGCCAACGCCGAGCTCCGCTTCCTCTGGCTGGCCCTGGCAACCGCGGTGCTGATCAGCGTGGTGATCGGCTGCCGCCGCAACCTCAGCCGCGAGCAGGATCAGCAGGAGCATGATCTGGCTGCTCCTGCTGCCGGCGCCGCCGGTGGAGATTCCCAGCTGTGAGCGGTAGCGCTGAGATCCTCTGCATCGGCACAGAGCTGCTGCTCGGCAACATCACCAATGGCAATGCCCGCTGGCTGGCGGAACAGCTGGCTGCCCTGGGCATCAGTCACCAGCGCCAGGCCGTGGTGGGAGACAACCGCGAGCGCTTGATCGCCATGCTGCGCGAGTCGGCTGGCCGCTGCCGGGTGCTGATCACCACCGGTGGCCTCGGCCCCACGCCCGACGACCTCACCACCGAAGCGATCGCCGCGGCCTTCGGCGCGCCGCTGGTGGAACACCCGCAGGTGTGGGCCACCATCCAGGCCAGGCTCAGTGCCCGCGGACGCCCTGTGGCGGCCAGCAATCGCCGTCAGGCGCTGCTGCCGGTGGGAGCCGCATTGTTGCCCAATCCCACCGGCACCGCGCCCGGCATCATCTGGACTCCCGATCCGGCCGGGCTGGATTTCACGGTGCAGCAGGGGTTCACGGTGCTCACATTTCCGGGGGTGCCGAGTGAGATGCAGGCGATGTGGCACGCCACAGCGGCGCCCTGGCTGCGGGACTCGGGCCTCGCAGACGGGGTGTATGCCAGCCGGATGCTGCGGTTCTGGGGCGTGGCGGAATCGGCCTTGGCCGAGCAGATGGCGGATCTGCTGGAGCAGGCCAACCCCACGGTGGCGCCCTACGCCGGTGCTGGCGAGGTGAAACTGCGGATCACGGCCCGGGCGACCAGTGCGGCAGAGGCCGATGCGCTGCTGGTGCCGGTGGAGGCGGAGATCCGTGCCCGCAGCGGCAGCCTCTGCTTCGGCGCCGACGACGACAGCCTGGCGGCGGTGGTGCTGCAGCAGCTGCGGGCCCGCGGTCAGACTCTGGCGGTGGCGGAGAGCTGCACCGGTGGGGGGCTCGGTGCGGCGCTGGCGGCCGTGCCAGGTGCTTCGGATGTGTTTCTCGGCGGGGTGATTGCCTACGCCAATGCGCTCAAGCAGGGCCTGCTGGAGGTGCCGGCCGACCTTCTGGAGGCCCATGGCGCCGTGAGCGATCCGGTGGCGTGCGCCATGGCCGAAGGAGCCCGCCGCACCACCGGTGCCGACTGGGCTCTGGCCATTACCGGCATCGCCGGCCCCGGCGGCGGCAGCGCCGACAAGCCCGTCGGCCTGGTGCACTTCGCCGTTGCAGGTCCTGAAGGTTGCCGCAGTGAAGGTGTGCTCTTCGGATCGAGCCGCGGCCGCAGCTGGATTCAGACCTTAAGCGCCGGCGAGGCTCTCAACCGGCTGCGCCTGCGGCTGCAAGAGCGCTGATCCGCAGCCGGTTTGAAGGGGCCGCAGCACTGGCGGCAGTGGTGAGTTAAACACCGGTGTCGCCGTTGCTGACGCCGGTGTTCATGCCGGCTGTGGCGGATTGCAGATGCAGCGTGATGGTGCTGGCAGTTGTGCTGGCGAGGTCATTGCCAGCCAAGTCTTCAATGACCCCGGTTGCGTCGTTCTTGGTGCTTGCGTCAGTGTATTTGCTGTTCAACAGGTTGGCGCTAGTGATCGATGATCCCAGGGTTGGAGTAACCGTACTGTTCGCCGCGTCTACTGTGGCGCCGCTGACGCTGATGGTGGTAGAGCCGTTCTTCACCGTCAAGCGTGATGCGGTTGCGCTGGGGAAGGCAATTGGCTCGGAGAAGGGTAGTGAGAGTGTGATTACACCGATCAATGGAGTTGTGTTGCTGAATGCCAAGCTGATGTTGCTGGGAATATCGCTCTGCCAAGCATGGATCGCACCGGCTGCGTAGCTTGAGGCGCTGCACTGCTTGGGCATGGCTGCGGCGCCCCCGAGGGGTGAAGTTCAGGGGGAACTTGTGAATCACAACATCTACTTGTGAATCACAACATCCACGCCGCTGCTGCGGCGTTTCACCAGGACCCCGGTGTCAACGTCGCCGCGGTGCAGCTGCAGGTCGATCTCCTCTTCGCCCAGCCGCAGCCCATGGATCTCCAGCAGGTTGATCCGCTCCGGCAGCACCGGGTTGCGGAACAGCACCTTGACACGACCGCTGTCGGCGTTGTGGCCGATCCCCATGCCGGTGATCGCCTCCAGCAGCCCGAATAGGCTGCCACTGGCCCAGGCCTGGGGGCTACAGGCCACCGGGTAGTGGGTCGGCCCCTCGTCGGGCTGGCGCGGGAAGCCGCAGAACAGTTCCGGTAGGCGATGCAGGGGCATGGCCTGGGCGGTGTCGAACAGGCCCATCAGCACCTGCATCGCCTCCGGCGTGTGGCCATAGCGGCTGAGCCCCAGCGCGATCAGCGCGTTGTCGTGGGGCCACACTGAACCGTTGTGGTAACTCATCGGGTTGTAGCGGGCTTCCCCCTCATCCAGGGTGCGAATCCCCCAGCCGTTGAAGCTGCTGGGGGCCAGCAGTTGGCGGGCGATCGCACTGGCCGCGGTCTTGCTGGCCAGGCCGGTCCAGAGGCAGTGGCCGGCATTGGAGGCGCGCACCTCGCAGGCCTCACCCTGGCCGTCAAGGGCCAGGGCATAGGTGCCGATCCGCTCGCACCAGAAGGCGTCGTGGAAGCGTCGCCGCAGCAGGCTGGCCTCCTCCAGCAGCCGCTCAGCCTCGGCGTCGTGGCCGAAGTGCCGTTGGATGTGAGCCATCGCTTGGCGGGCCCCATAGCTGTAGGCCTGCACCTCGCAGAGGGCGATCGACCCCTCCGCGAGACGACCGTCGGCATGGTGCACGGCGTCGTCGGAATCCTTCCAGCCCTGGTTGCGCAGGCCCCCCTGGGCGGCGCACTGGTAGCGCAGGAAGCCATCAGGCGCGCGCTCCTCGGCGTTGCGAATCCAGTCCATCGCCGCCTCCAGGGGGGCCTGCAGGTCGCGGATGAAGGCCTGATCGCCGCTGCGGATCAGGTAGTCGCCCGCCAGGATCAGAAACAGGGGAGTGGCATCGACGCTGCCGTAGTACTGGGCAAAGGGCACTTCGCCCAGGGCGGCCATCTCCCCCAGCCGGGCTTCGTGCAGCACCTTGCCGGGTTCCGCATCGCTCGCCGGGTCGCCGTGGCGGGCCTGGTGCTCCGCCAGGAAGCCCAGGACGCCACGGGCCAGCCTGGGTTCGAACAGCAGCATCTGCCGGGCCGTGATCAGGCCATCGCGACCAAACGGACAACTGAACCAGGGCACGCCGGCGTAGGGGTAGAGGCCGTGGTCGAGCTGGCTGGCCAGCAGATGCACATCCGAGGTGGAACGCGCGATCCAGGCATTGAAGGCGGGATTGTCGCTGCTCACGCTGGCGGCCAGCCGGTTGGCTTCGCGGAAGCGCTCCACCGCCGCCTCTAGGGCCGCATCAAAGGCTGCCTCCGGCGTCGGTGGCTGACGGCTGCCATCGGGGTGGAAGTCGAGCACCAGGCATAGCCGCCTTGGTCGGCGCGGTTCGAGTTGCAGGCTTAGCTCCAGACAGGTCTCATCGAGCTCCTGC